>NZ_JABAED010000040.1:0-38846 GCF_023701875.1 Rahnella sp. CG8 | reverse complement strand
TGCGTTTCGCAATCCGTGAAGGCGGCCGTACTGTAGGTGCTGGTGTTGTTGCTAAAGTTATCGCTTAATCGCTGATAATTAAGAGCAAAAAAAGGGTGCTTCGGCACCCTTTTTTATTGCCTAAAATTTGTGTGCAAAAGCGTTCAAACTGCATTTGCAATAATAACCATTCTCATTTACAGTTAGTTCAAGATTTATGCGAAGCGTGGTTTATATGTACGTGTGTTTGTGCAATTCAGTCAGTGATAAAACGATCAGACAGGCAGTCAGACGTTACCAGCCGCAAACGTTCCAACAGTTGAGGAGTTTTGTTCCGGTAGGAACGCAATGTGGCAAATGTGTTCGTGCGGCACGACAAATAATGGAAGATGAATTACAGCAAATTCCTGATTTCAAAAACATCGCGTAAAAATACTTAGTTAAAAAGTGTGCCTTTTTTTTGACTTACTCTGAACCGGATCTACGCTTTAGATACCGGAACGGAGGAGTTACCTATGAAAGGCGATAAAAAAGTCATTGCACACCTCAATAAACTTCTTGGAAATGAACTGGTTGCTATCAATCAGTACTTTTTGCATGCCCGTATGTTTAAAAACTGGGGACTGATGCGTCTCAACGGTATCGAATATCACGAATCCATTGATGAAATGAAACATGCCGATATCTATATTGAGCGGATCCTCTTCCTGGAAGGGCTTCCTAACCTGCAGGATCTCGGCAAACTCAATATTGGTGAAGATGTTGAGGAAATGCTGAAATCTGATTTGCTGCTGGAACTTGAAGGGGCGAAGGATTTACGCGAAGGCATTGCTTATGCTGACTCGGTGCACGATTACGTCAGCCGCGATTTAATGATTAATATCCTGGCGGATGAAGAGCATCACATCGACTGGCTGGAAACCGAACTGGAACTCATCGGGCGTATTGGCATTCAGAACTACATCCAGTCTCAGCTGAAAGAAGAATCCCAGTAATTTCTGCTGTATTAACTCAACATCAGCCAGATTGTTTTGCTCTCCTGGCTGATGTAAATCAGCGCACCAGCCAGTGCCAGGCAGGGTCCGAAAGGCGTTTGCTCTGACATTTTATAAATACTTACCCTTACCAGTGTGAAAACGATCCCCGCAAGCGCGGCGAGAATACACAGATATGGCAACATCTGCCAGCCTACCCAGGCGCCAAGTGCTGCCAGGAGTTTAAAATCCCCGTACCCCATTCCCTCTTTGCCGCTGACTAACTTGACACTCCAGTACAAAAACCACAACGCCAGATAACCTGCGACCGCGCCATATAATGCATTCTGAAGTGTCACGCTGCCGTACAGAGAGTGGACGAGTAACCCGGCCCACAGCAAGGGCAGTGTCAGTCGGTCAGGAAGCAGGTAAGTTGCCAAATCAATCAGGCTTAATGCCAGAAGAAACCAGAACAGTAATAAGGCACTGAATAAACTCAGGGGAGTGGTAAACAGAAACGACAGACCAAGAAACATGGCGGCGCATCCTGCTTCTGTAAGGGGGTACCTTTTAGAGATCGTGGTTTTGCAATAATGGCATTTCCCCCGTAACAACAACCAGCTCAAAACCGGAATGTTCTGCCAGTATTTTAGCGGATGTATACAGGCGGGGCAGTGTGATGCCGGAAGGCTCAGATTAAACCCATGCTCTGTCAGTTGACCATCGTTCTGAATCATCAGCGGCAAGCGATAAACGACGACATTAAGAAAGCTGCCCAGCAGCAATCCCAAAACAGCGACGCAGGTGTGATAAAACCCGTCGGGTAATGATGTGATATAAGACAATTGCTGCCATCCTCCGTCCATGCTAAATATCTTCCTTGTTATGACATCTGCCCGTTAACGCAGTGTGAGTTGAGGAACACTGACGCTTCCTGTTGGTCCGTTACCTGTCACTATTGAGATGGCCACGACCTGAATACCGTATTCCTTATTGAGAATTTCAAGCCAGCGTAAAAGGGTGGTGTAAGGGATCTGCTCAAAGCTTAGGGCGACTCCCCGCTCATTCTGAGTAGTCTTAGGAAGTTGCAGGGATAAACCTGCCGCTGAGGTGTTAATAGCTTCCGTCAGCTTTTCTGTCTTAACTCGCAGTCCGGAAGGTGCCCCGAGACGCTGGGTTTGCTGAATCATCCATTCAAGCTGGTGATGTTGTGTGTTGACCCGTGCACGGGATTGGGCGATCCGGTTGTTGAGCGGGGTTAAAATACCGTACCAGATGCAAGTTACTGCCAACAGAAAAGCGGCAACCAGTATCAGCCATCTTTCCCGTTCATTTTTAAGCATCAGCCACTGTTTCATGATTTACTCCGCTGAGTTAGCGTGGCGGTGATACCCGCTGATGACGTGGCTAACTTAGAAATGGCAAAGTGAAAATCGCTTTCGGTCCGTTCGACGAAATCATCAATCGCCGCCCGGTCACCCGTAGTAATCTGCAGAGTGAACTGTTTCGTCTCTTGCTGAAAATCTAATTTATCTATGTCAATTTGCGGGCTCTGCCCCTGATAAGTCGTGAGTTTTGCCAGTGCAGGAAGAAAAGCCATGGGCACTTTTTTCATATTTTGTTCAAAATAGAACTTCAGATTACGGGTGTGTTTGTCCTGCGGAAACCAGGTTTGATGAAGTGCAAGCATCTCTTTTTTCAGTAATGATTCTTGCTGAGAAATCTGCCACCAGGTGAAAAGTTTGGCGCCGATAATCACTAGCACCGTGAGTATCGCCATGCTGGTTGCCACCCGTAGCAGATGACGTTCCCAGACGGATTCTTCTTTACGCACGGCGAACTCGCCCTGCAGCAGATTCACTGCTGACGGACAGTTATTCTTCATCATAATCAGGGGATGAAAAGGCAGATCAGCGCGCACCCAGCCAGCAGAAATCGATTTCTCATCTCCGTAGTAATGTAATGTCTCCGGCGTTGCGATTTTAAGTAGGGTATCGAGTAATACCTGCTCAACCTGGCAGCCTGAATATTCCGACTGTCGAAGGAGCCACTGCTTATCAAGCTTCATTATCGACCAGCCTTCTTCATGCCTGGGCAGCAGCAAGGCATCAATATAAATGTGCCTTATTGTCAGCCCTGCATCGCTAAATAGCCGAAGCCAGTTTCTTAAATAATCTGATTCAATACCCGCCACAAAGAGTGTCTGTTTTTCTCGATAAAGCTCAACCCAATGCAACGTATCGACATCGCTGGCAATACTTTCTTCAGTAAGATGGCCAATCATCTGGCGAGTAATTTTGTTTGCGTGTTGAGGCAGAGCGATCTGACGGAAAACTATTTCACTGGCCGGGATGAACAGACAAACATTACGTGCCGCAGGTTGTGTGGCGAGTTCTGATAAATGTTCGGTATCCGGCAGGCAATGGATATCGTTGTCACATTCTGCCTTATCCGTGAACCAATAGAGTGAGTGCTCTGGCGTAGTACCAGCCCTGATAAACAGCCTGTTGGCCAGATGAAGTTGTTCCATTTACTCAATTACCCGATAGCGACGTTGATAAATTTTGATTTTTGAATCCTGTGGATTGAATTGCACAAAACTGCTCATAGCATTTTGCTGTTCTTCAAACCGGCCTAGCGTATAGAGGACGAAGTATTGGCTGCGTACCGTCAGCAGCGGTTTTAATTCGCTGCTTTGGATTTCCAGACTAAAACGCTGTTTCTTCACCTCTTTCAGAAAAGCGTCAACAGAAACCCAGCCTCTGCGCGGTCGCGCTGAAATTAATCTGATTGCATCCTCCTGATTAATACCGCCAAGAAATAAGGCGCTTAACAGAGGAGCCTGTTCTTCGGTCAGCATATTCACATTAATTTGCTGAAACTCTTCGGGGAGAGTGCAAAGCTGATGTCGGATTTTTTTGAGTGGCAGAAGAGGGAGGTCGGGCAGCAGCGCCAGCTCATTCAGGGAAAAAAGACGTTGATTAGCTGCAGCGCGGGGCGGTATCAGCGTTTCGTAATACTCGGATTCCGCACCGGATGTTCGGGTCTCGTTATCGACATCAAGATAATCGCTGAGGGTATCAGCGAACCGCTCGGTTTCAACGGATGTTGCCTGCGCATCGAGAAGAAGTTGTTTCAGTACCTGCGTATTGTATGGTTCACCCTCTATCGTCGTGTCAGGCTCGTTATTACGCAGGCTGTTAATGTTAAAACAGTTTTGTCCATCCGCAATAATATAGTCCACTGAAAATCCATCCTGGCCGGTGAAGTGCCCTTGCTGAACGGCAAACTGATCGAGGTTGTTTTGAACAGGGTTTTCGGTAAGTTCTTTTTTCAGTCTCGGCAGGGCGATTTCTTCAGCGGCAAAGGTTAGCCAGCGTAATTGCTGTTGATTGAGTAACCAGCTTTGGCGGTGCTGGCTGACCTGAAATTGCAGCGTCATTTTTGCCGCTAATGCAGCCATGATGGCAAGGATCATTAAGACGATCAGTAGCGCCACACCCTGTTGCTTACTCATCGTTGGTGTTCTCCCCGTTTAAGGATACCGGAGCTGCGGATTCAGAACTTGCTTGCTCAGACGGCTTATCAGCTGACTCTGCCTTCGTCTCCTCAATTATTTGGGGCAGGAGGAATAACCGGCGTATTTCACCCATATCTTCCAGCGTGACAATGAGTTCGATGACTTTTGGAAAAGAATCCGTTTTGCTCCAGCTGTTGGTCCAGCCGCCGGAATAGAATCGCCAATGCAAAGAACTTACGCCTGTCAGCAGGGTAAAGGGCGTTATCGCTGATGAATCAGTCAGTGGCTGGGACGGAAGAGATTGTGCGCTGCGCGTCAGTGTGTGATCGGTAAATGTCCAGGTAACCCGTGTAAGATCACTGGCAAACAAGGGGGCTGATGCAGAATAACTGCCAATGGTTGTAAAACTTAATGATGTCTCAGAGGCTGATAAAAGAGCTCCTGCCACATCGGTTTGCCGTGGCAATATCTGGATCAGATCCCGTTCCAGCAAAGAAAATGTAGTCTGAATTACGGTCAGTCTTGCCGTGTGTTCTTGTGCTATTTCACTGTTTTTAACTGATGCGGAAAGGATCTGATAGGCCAGCAGGCTGAGAAGCGCAAATATCGTCATCGCAATCATGACTTCTATCAGCGTGAAACCTTGTTGTTTGGCTGGCTGCTGGCTGCTCATGGCTTCTCTGCCATTATCTGAGTCCAGCGGCTCACCGAAAGGATCGGTGAAAGGGCATCTTCTACCTGAAGAACGCGTACCTGGTTCTGGCTAATGTTGTTCTCTCTATCAAGGGTATGTTGCTGTTCAACAAACCATTCCTGCCCGGCTAGTGTTACTCGTCTTTTTTCTTTTTTTTCCGCTTTGATCTGTGTTTCTATCAGCGTATTTTCAGCAACCCAGCTGGCAAAGAGAGAAGTTCGAAAATGATCTACTGCGCTCATTTGCGAACTCAGGCTATTCAGTAATGCCAGAGCCGCCGTGGCGAAGATGCCGAGGGCAATGATTACTTCAATCAGAGTCATACCTTGCTGATTTTTAACACTACACGTTGAAGATATACGCATTATTTTCCAGACCTTCTGACATTGAATATCAGTGGCAGTCGTCCTTCAGAAATGATGCTGCAACAGGCCGGTTCAGATGCAGAGGAAGAAAAACTGAGTTCAAAGACTGAAAGTGTTCCGTCGGGCATAAAAACAATCTGTGGTGGGCGGTTGATAGATTTATTGAGGGCTAAAGGGCTGAGCGAAAGGGTTTCATTTTCCGCAAATTCACCGCTGACAGGCATGCGGGAAGATTCAATTTCTTGCCACTGAGGCTCACGTGTTAGTGGAATCAACGTTAGCGTGCCACCTAAAACCACAAACTGATAAGCGCCGGCCGTTAAGGAAAGCCCGAGCGGTTTTCCTTCCAGCACTGCGCGCTCAGCAGCATATTCCATCACTGTTTTCATTTGCTCAGCGCGTTGGATTTGTGAGTTGTCAGACGGTAAAACCATGACCACAACCCCTGCAGCAATGGCGAAAATGGCCATTACCATCAGTATTTCCAGCAGCGTAAAGCCGGATTGTTTGACCGCGGACAAGGTTAGTGATCCTTCTCAACCCAGTTCTTTATGTCATCTGCGGTGTTGGGCTCACTGTCAGGCCCGGCAGAAAAGACATCGATAGCCCCATGTTCACCTGGACTGACCAACATGTATTCGTTGCCCCAGGGATCGGCGGGCAAACGCTTTATGTATCCATCGTTACGATAATTGGCAGGTAGCGGGTTGATCGTGGGCAGGGTTACAAGGGCTTCAAGCGTTTGTTCGGTTGTTGGATAGCGATGGTTATCCAGCTTATACATGTCGAGGGCGTTCTCGAGGGCGACAATATCGCTGACGGCTTTTTGGGTATCTGCTCTTTCTTTGTTGCCCATTACATTAGGAACAACGAGCGCTGCCAGCACCCCGAGAATGACGATAACCACCATCAGTTCGATTAATGTAAAGCCTTGTTGCTTCTGAGTGCCAATGTACTGATTTTTTTGAATGTTTAACATGGAATGATACCTTTAACTGACCAGATTATTAAGCTGGAGAATCGGTTGTAAAATCGACATGATGATGAATAAAACAATACTGGCCATAGTGACAATCAGCAGTGGTTCAAATAGCGCCAATACCATTGAAAGCCGGTGTTGCATCAGCTTGTCCTGATTGTCTGCCGCGTGTGCCATAAGCTCGCCAAGACGCCCGCTTTGTTCACCGGAAGCAATCATGTAGAGCATCATGGGTGGGAAGAGGCGGGTTTGTTCCAGAACAGCAAAGAGTGAGCTGCCCTGACGAACATGTTCTGCCGCTTGGGTAAGTAAATAATGGATCCGGCGGTTAGTTATCCCTTCTGTTGAGATTTTCATCGCATCAAGTAAAGGAACGCCGCTCGATTGCAAGATACTGAGAGTCCGGGCATATCGGGCACTATTGATGGCCCTGATCAGTGGCCCTAAAACGACAACACCGAGCAACGCCGTATGAAAACGCATAAGATTATGCTTACGGCGCAGAGCCAGCCTGAAGGTAGCGATGAAAGCGATAACCACTATGGCAATCACCCACCATGTACGTTCCAGGAAACCACTGACGCCAATTAAAATACGGGTGGAGATGGGCAGCGTATGTTTCATATGCACAAACTGTTCAATGATTTGCGGGACGACGGCAACCAGCAAAATAACAATCACTAGAATGGCAATGATGGTGAGCATGGCCGGGTAAATCATGGCTTGCGACAACTTGCTTTTGATTTGCTGGCGGATTTCATAATAATCCGCCATTTTTTCCAGTACGGTGCCGAGTTGTCCGGTTCGTTCACCTGCCGTGACCAGTGTTCTGAACATCGGATCAAATAGGCGAGGAAAATCAGATAATGCATCGGCTAGCGTATGTCCCTCCACCACTTTGTTACGCACAGCGGTCAGCACTTGCGTGAGTCCGGCGTGCTCGGTTTGGCGGGCAATAACGGCAAGTGCGGCTTCTACGGGCAGGGCTGCATTGGTTAATGTGGCGAGCTGACGTGAGAATAGTGAAATGGCATGTGAAGGGACACGCGTTTTCAATCCTTTATTTTTACTATTTAGAGTTGTCAGCGAGTTGCCCACCTGCTTTATTTCAAGAAGCGTTAAACCCCGCTCGCGGACAATCTGGCGCGCCAGGCGGAGAGAATCGGCATCAATTACTCCTCGCTGCGTCTTGCCCGTCGGGGTGATTGCATGAAAGGCGAAGCGGCTCATGAGGGCGTTCCCCGTGTCGCTATCTCTTGTTCGGCAGTAACTCTGATCACTTCTTCCAGCGTAGTCTCGCCGCTAATGGTTTTAAGCAGTCCATTTTCCCGCAAGCTTCGGGCAGTTTTGCGATGAATGTTCTCAATGGAAAATTCATCCTGATTCTCATGAATAGCCTGACGTATAGCGTTATCAACAACCATGCATTCGTGGATAGCCGCCCTGCCTTTATAGCCCGTGAAATGGCATTGAGAACATCCGACGGCTTTAAAAACAGTGGCTGGTGGTTCAGGCAGAAAGTGGAATAAAGGAATGTGAGACACATCTAACGGGGACTGTCGGGTACAATGCGGGCAAAGGCGTCGCACGAGTCGCTGAGCCACCACGCCTAATAATGAGGAGGCGAGAAGGAAGGGCTCCAGACCCATATCCCGTAAACGGGTAATGGCACCGACGGCACTATTTGTATGCAATGTTGACATCACCAGATGGCCGGTCAGTGAAGCCTGCACCGCGATTTGAGCTGTTTCATTGTCGCGGATCTCACCGACCATGACTACATCCGGGTCCTGACGCAAAATCGCCCGCAAACCGAGCGCAAATGTCATTTCTACACGGGGGTTAACTTGCGTTTGCCCCACGCCCTCCAGTTCATACTCAATCGGGTCTTCGACAGTAAGAATGTTACGCTCGTTATTGTTGAGTGCAGAAAGAACTGCGTACAGAGTCGTGCTTTTACCTGAACCGGTCGGCCCGGTGACCAGAATGATCCCGTGAGGTTTACGGATTAATGCCGATAGCTGTTGTTCGTCCTGTGGAGACAGACCAAGTTGTGGAATCTCAAGACATAAATTATTTTTATCCAAAAGGCGCATCACCACACGCTCACCATATTGAGCTGGAATGGTCGATACGCGGATATCAATCGCCCGGTGACCGATACGTAACGAAATGCGACCATCCTGAGGTAAACGTTTTTCAGCGATATCCAGTTTCGCCATCACCTTGATGCGCGATACCAAGAACGGTGCCAGCTTGCGAGCCGGTTGCAGGATTTGCCGTAAGACGCCATCGATACGAAACCGGATACTGAGCATGCGTTCGAAGGTTTCGATATGGATATCCGAAGCACCCTCTTTGACTGCTTCAGAAAGCACCGCATTAATCAGACGGATGATCGGCGAATTTTCATCACTGGCCAGTAAGTCTTCGTTATCAGGTAATTCCTCAGACAAAGACAGAAGATCGACCTCGTTATCGATATCATCAATGATTTGTTGTGACTCGCCGCTGCTACGCTGGTAGGTTGCTGATAACTTTTCATCGAACAATGTCGTTTCCACTATTTCGACCGCCGTTATTTCACCCATGATCCGACGTACTTCGAGCAGTGTTTCCGCTGAAATGTCCTGTCGGCAAAAAAGTACGTTATCAAGCAGCGTTACGCCTTTTTGTTTGGCGTAGGTATAAGGCAGAACAGGGGAGGCTTGTTCCACAACGGGTCTATATAGCACTTCGTTATCACTGTTCATGGCTTATCCACTAAACGGATTACGAGGTTTGCCGTCATCAGGCGTGGTGGATATGGATGCTTTTGGCACATTGTTCCCAGGATAGTCAGGCAAAATAGAACGGGTATTTGGCGTGAGCAGATCCTGATGGTCCTCATCCTGACGCGTTTTTTGAATTTTTTGAAAGTGCGAATATTTCTTATTGGAAATGGAAGAGTAAACCTCATCATCACGAATAATGGTCGGCCTGATAAACACCATCAGATTACGTTTTGCTGATTCAGTGCTGGTATAGCGGAACAAATTGCCTATCCACGGAATATCACCCAACAGAGGAACTTTGGATTTGGTTTCTTTGGTACTGTCATCCAGCAAACCGCCCAGGACTACAGTTTCACCCGTACGAACCAGCACGGCATTGGAAATGGTGCGGGTATTGAAGGTCGGACCAAGACTAGAGTTAGTTGAAGTATCAACGCTGGAAACTTCCTGTTCGATTTCCATCAGCACAGAGTCACCTTCATTGATCTGCGGAGTGACTTTTAATTTTGTGCCGACGGTTTTGTAAACCACGCTGCTATAAATGTTATCGCCAGATGTAGTTTGTGAGCCGGACAGGGAGGGGACTTCCTGACCGACGTTGAATGAGGCTTCTTTATTATCGAGAGTGACAATGCTTGGGGTGGCAAGAATATCGTTTTTATTACTGGTGGATAACGCAGTGAGTAAGACATTCCAGTCACCGCTAAAGAAGCCTGCGGTCATGCCATTGAAGGTCTGCAAAGTGCTGCTCAGAGGATTATCGCTGCTGATAATGCCCTCTTTTTTGTACTGGCGAACTCCGGCCGCAACGGTCGATATTGGCGCGCCGGTTCCGGTAAATTGTGTTCCACCAACCTGGTTGTTGCTCCACTGGATACCCAGATTAAGCCCGTTGCCATCCTGTACTTCGACAATAATGGCTTCGACTAACACCTGTGCACGGCGGATATCGAGCTTGGTGATGACCTGTTCGAGTGACTGCATCACATCCTGCTGTGCAGTAATGACGATGGAGTTTGTTTGTTCATCTGCAGTGATGCTCATCGGCTTGTTAGACGCGCCGGAAGGCTGAGCTGTTTTGCCTTCTTTCATCTCTTCTGTGATGCCAGTAAGTACGGGAACGATTTTTTCCGCTTTGGCATATTTCAGATAGAAAACACGCGTATTGCCCTGAGATGACTGGTCTTTATCAAGCTGACTAACCAGTTTTGCTGCGCGGCTGCGCACACCTTCTGGCCCGCTGATGATTAGGGTATTGGTTCTCTCATCCGCGACGATTTTGGCTTGTAATATGGACGATGATTGTCCTTTAGATTCCTCGCGAACCAGGTTGTTCATCATCTCAGCCATTTCCGGGGCAGAAGCATATTTTAGTTTAATGGTTTGCCTTTGCTGGTCACCCATCGCGTCAACGCGTTCGACAAGCTTAATAAGCCGGTTGACCACCGATGCCCGGCCCGTCAGAAGCAAAACATTGGAGGGTTCGTAATGAACAACATTCCCTACTCCGGTACTGTCATTCATCTGGCGAAGCAAAGGTGCTAACTCTCTGACCGGCACATTAAGAAGCGTTACGACGCGGGTGATAATTTCATCTCCCTTGCCGGGGTTGTTTTTGTCTGCAACGGGCACGCCAGACATTTTGGCATTCGCTGAACGCACGACCTTCAGTAGCCCGTTGTCCATGGGGATCACAGCAAAACCATAGACATCCAGCACGCTGAGAAAAAATTGATAGTATTGTTCTTCATTCAAAACATCATAACTTCTGACAGAAACAGTTCCCTGCACGGAGGGATCGATAAGGATAGTTTTATTCAGATTTTTACTTACCGTATCAATAAACTCTTTAATATCCGTGCCTTTAAAGCTCGCAGTAAACTCTTCCGCGTGTACAATCCCTGGAAGGGTGGCAAATAATATGCATGCCTTTACTAGGAGAGAGTTAATGAACTTCTTCATGACTTTCTGTATCCAACGATGTTTCGATAGTGGCTAGATTTATATAGATATTCTGAAGTTGATTTTCTCTCAGAACGGTAAGTTGTACATCCCTCAGGCTTGCCAGTTGTTCAATGTATTTATCTGCTGTTGCAGTGTCGTCGAGAGATTGCCCATTTATTTTGATGACGAACTCGCCTGGAATAAGTCCCGCTCTAAGATAAACATTGCGGCTCGTTTTGGGATTGAATCTATAACCTGTAAGTTTCTCATCTTTATATACGGGGTTGGCAACTAAATAATGCATTAAGTATTTTGCGTGTTCTTTGTTTGCCCTCTGTTTTTGTGGTTCTGGGCGTTTATTATCCTGAGCTTTATCACTGAGGTATAAAATCGCTGTTCCCTTGGGGGTGCGTATTAAAACTTCGTCTGGTTTTACTGACTGCAAGTAAGCGTTTTCCACATCAGCAAGCTTTTCACCTTCACGGTAACTATGCTGACCCGTCGGTCCTTGAAGAATAGCCAGTGAGCGCCGACTGTCAGTACTTGTCAGAACTCCCTTAAGGAATAAGGGAAGCTTAACGCTAGTCGCTGGTGATCGAGTTACCTCTTTAATCACTGCATTTCTGCGTTTTTCAAATAGTGTGCCGGGTATATTGATAAAAATTTTGGCGTCGGTGGAGGTCTTGGGCAGGAACCCAAAACTTTCCCTGCTATTTAGCACAGTAAAAGCGATTGTTGAGCAACAAATCATTGTGAGTATGAATGTAATGACAATAAGTATTCCTGTCTTCAATGATATATTTGGCCGATGCCCTTTATTCCAGATGGCATACATGTATTGGATCATTCCCTTGTGCTTTCGTTATTCCAGTGGGTTACTTATTAGGCTATATTATACGCAGAAAAACATTGATTCACATTAATACATGTTCAATACGAATGAGGTTGTGTTTCTTGATTTTCAGATTTATTCCTCTTTCGGTTTTTTATTTAAAAACATTCATTGAATGTATAAATGGTTATGGGTATCGGTATGTACCGCGATTACTTTAATTTTGTCACGCTTCCCTTTTTGGAAGGTAATTATTTCAATAATATACGTTTGTTGGCCGCTCAGGATTTTATTCTGCAGAAGTTGAATCAGGGAGGTATCGCGATAATCGATGGTAACAAAGGTGTTGGTAAAACGCGACTGGCGCACGAGATTGCCAGAAAAAGTCAATGCCGGGTATTGAATTTAAGTGCAGCGTCTTTGAATGGCGCAGACAGTGAAAGCCTTGGACAATTACTAGCCTTTTGTTTTCATTTAAAGAAATGGCAAACATTACCAGCCTCGATTCTCACTATGCGAATTGCAGAATCCTTTGTCCACAATGAGGACCCCACAGAGCCCTGGTTGGTCGTGATCGATAATGCTGAAAACCTCACGCCAGAAAGTTATGAGTTTTTACGTACATTCAAAACTTATCCGCAATCTCTGCGTGTCTCATTCCTGCTAGTAGAAGAACATAAGGGGAGTAAAGGCCGCGGCAGGCACCATAAGATGGGGCTACCACATGCGGTTTACTCTCTGTCTCCAATGAGTCTCGCAGAAACCTCGGACTATCTGTCCCAAAGGATGCAATCAGCCGGAGGGGAGCCAACCCTTTTTAACAAACCACTCGTCAAATTGTTGCACAGTGCTGCTGGTGGGCGGTTTCGGCTTATTAATGAACTGGCAACAGATTCACTTAACAGCGCATATGCAGAAAAAACACAGTCAGTCACTTATCGGCAAATGAAAGTCTGCCTCGAAGCCCGAGGACTGACGCTTGGCAAAAGGAAATGTCTCACGTTTCTCATTGCGTGTTACATGCTTTTGGGCAGTGTTTTGGGATGGACTTATTTAGGTTATGTAAAGCCATACCTGCCGCTGTTGGCGACGTTTTCCGAAAGGCTGCATGAAATCCCTGCTGCGGCCAAAAAACTGAGTGATGTTGGAAGTAACGAGCGTAACGGAATGCGTCAGCTCTTTCAGGTGTGGGGTTATGACGTGCCAACTAATGATGCGTTCTGTGATCAGGCCGTCCGTGCACAGCTCACCTGTAAAAAGGGTAAGGCAACCTTAGAGACCTTAGTCCAGGACGGAATTCCCTGGTTAAGTCCGATTACAGCAGATAAACAGACCGTGTACGCTACCGTTGTGAAGGTCACTGATGAGGAGTTAGATATTCTTATTAAAGATGAGACGTGGACGGTTCAGCGCAGCTGGTTTAACGAAGTTTGGGGTGGCGAATATATCCAGCTATTTCCGCAGACTCCGAGCGGTAAAAACGCCATCAACAATACAAGCCCTGAAGCTGACACCGCTTGGTTAGATATGACACTGAGCAAAATCCTGAACCTGCCATTCGGTAAAACGGGTCAGTGGGACAAAGATTTGATCAGGAAGGTTAAATTATTCCAACAACGGGAAGGTCTTATTGTTGATGGAAGGGTAGGTAAGGGCACACTGATGCAAATCGCTAAACGTACCGGCAACATGCCCGTGCTGCTTACAGAAGAAGAGCTCTAGGTTAAAATGCAAAACATTCATTTATCGGCTTACACAAGCCATTTAAACAAACAAAAAGTGAAGGTGGTAGTGCATCGCCCGCTCAGAAAAAGCCTTTATTCTCTGGGATTAGGTTGCCTATGCTTGTTGGCTGGTGCGATGGCAGGGGCTTATCTTCATATAAGTTATCTTAACTGGCAGAGTTACCGGATAGGTGTCAGTGAAGAATCCCGTCTTCCTTATAAGCAATCCCCCTTACATTACATCTATCAGGACAAAGCGATGCCTGCTGTTAGTCAGTCGGCCGATAGTGATGACGATACAAATGCTGATGAACAACTGCTGGAAGATACTTCATCTATGGAAAATGAGGCTCCGGAAGAGGCGCCGACAGGCGAAAGCGATGAAAGTCAAATCATGAAGTTAGATGAGGGAAGCCCGGATATACCATTACAAGAGTGGTTGGAAAAAGCGATGTTGGAACAGCAACAAGAAGAGAAGAGCGCAAAATAAAAGCATTTTTTTTGTAGTTCGGATTGCTTCTTACTGGTGTTTAAGTATAATGCGCGGGCTTACCTAATCTTGGTAGGCCTGGTTCAATGAGAATCAGATGGCCGATAAGTTTACTTGCCGGTCAACAATACTCCCGATATGGGGGTTATGTGAAGAACGATTACACTCTCCCATCAATCGAAATGGGTTTGAGGAGTAATCATTTACGTTTAAAATAATTGGAGCTCTGGTCTCATGCAGAACCAAAGAATCCGTATCCGCCTGAAAGCGTTTGATCATCGTCTGATCGATCAATCAACTGCGGAAATCGTTGAGACTGCGAAGCGCACTGGTGCGCAAGTTCGTGGTCCAATCCCGCTGCCGACCCGCAAAGAGCGCTTTACCATCCTGATTTCTCCGCACGTCAATAAAGATGCGCGCGATCAGTATGAAATTCGCACTCACAAGCGTCTGGTTGACATCGTTGAGCCAACCGAGAAAACCGTTGATGCTCTGATGCGTCTGGATCTGGCTGCTGGTGTAGACGTGCAGATCAGCCTGGGTTAATCAGGGTCATTGAGCGATTGAGAGGTTGAAACAATGATTGGTTTAGTCGGTAAGAAAGTGGGTATGACTCGTATCTTCACTGAAGATGGCGTTTCTATCCCTGTAACCGTTATCGAAATTGAAGCAAACCGCGTTACTCAGGTCAAAGACCTGGACAACGACGGTTACCGCGCTGTGCAGGTTACTACTGGTAGCAAAAAAGCTAACCGTGTAACCAAACCAGAAGCGGGTCACTTCGCTAAAGCTGGCGTAGAAGCTGGCCGCGGTCTGTGGGAATTCCGCCTTGCAGAAGGTGAAGAGTTCACTGCAGGTCAGAACATTAGCGTTGAAATTTTCGCAGACGTTAAGAAAGTTGATGTTACCGGTACTTCTAAAGGTAAAGGTTTTGCTGGCACAGTTAAGCGCTGGAATTTCCGTACCCAAGACGCTACCCATGGTAACTCCTTGTCTCACCGTGTTCCGGGTTCTATCGGTCAGAACCAGACTCCGGGCAAAGTGTTCAAAGGCAAGAAAATGGCAGGCCAACTGGGTAACGAGCGTGTAACCGTTCAAAGCCTGGACGTAGTACGTGTTGACGCTGAGCGCAACCTGCTGCTGGTCAAGGGTGCTGTTCCGGGTGCTACCGGTGGCAACCTGATCGTTAAACCTGCTGTTAAGGCTTAACGTCGAGGAGATAGGAATGGAATTAGTAGTGAAAGACGCGCAGAGCGCGCTGACTGTTTCCGAAACTACCTTCGGGCGTGATTTCAATGAAGCGCTGGTACACCAGGTCGTTGTTGCTTATGCAGCAGGTGCCCGTCAAGGTACTCGCGCTCAGAAGACCCGTGCTGAAGTAACCGGTTCCGGTAAAAAACCTTGGCGTCAGAAAGGTACTGGCCGTGCGCGTTCAGGTTCTGTAAAGAGCCCGATCTGGCGTTCCGGTGGTGTAACCTTCGCTGCAAAGCCACAGGACCACAGTCAAAAAGTAAATAAAAAGATGTACCGCGGCGCGCTGAAAAGCATCCTGTCCGAACTGGTACGTCAAGATCGTTTGATCGTTGTCGAGACGTTCTCTGTAGAAGCGCCTAAAACTAAGCTGCTGGCACAGAAACTGAAAGACATGGCTCTGGAAGACGTGCTGATTGTAACTGGCGAAGTCGACGAGAATCTGTTCCTGGCCGCACGTAACCTGTACAAGGTTGACGTTCGCGATGTAGCAGGTATCGATCCAGTAAGCCTGATCGCCTTCGACAAAGTAGTTATGACTGCTGACGCTGTGAAGCAAGTTGAGGAGATGCTGGCATGATTCGTGAAGAACGTCTGCTGAAAGTGCTGCGCGCGCCGCACGTTTCTGAAAAAGCGTCTACTGCGATGGAAAAGAACAATACCATCGTTCTCAAAGTTGCCAAAGACGCGACTAAAGCGGAAATCAAAGCTGCGGTTTCGAAACTGTTTGAAGTCGAAGTCGAAGATGTGAACACCTTGCTGGTTAAAGGCAAAGTTAAACGTCACGGTCAGCGTGTTGGTCGTCGTAGCGACTGGAAAAAAGCTTACGTAACCCTGAAAGAAGGCCAGAATCTGGACTTCATCAGCGGCGCTGAGTAAGTCGGAGGAGTAAGAACAATGGCAATTGTTAAATGTAAACCTACATCTCCGGGTCGTCGCCACGTTGTTAAAGTGGTTAACCCTGAGCTGCACAAGGGTAAACCTTATGCTCCGCTGCTTGAAAAACTGAGCAAAAGCGGTGGCCGTAACAACAATGGCCGTATCACCACCCGTCATATCGGTGGTGGCCACAAACAGCATTATCGTCTGGTTGACTTCAAACGCAACAAAGATGGTATCGCTGCAGTGGTTGAGCGTCTGGAGTACGATCCGAACCGTTCCGCGAATATCGCGCTGGTTCTGTACAAAGACGGCGAACGCCGTTATATCCTGGCGCCGAAAGGCCTGAAAGTGGGTGACCAGATCCAATCTGGTGTTGATGCTGCAATCAAGACAGGTAACACCCTGCCTATGCGCAACATCCCAGTAGGTTCAACGGTTCATAACGTAGAAATGAAACCAGGTAAAGGCGGCCAGATGGCTCGCTCAGCCGGTGCCTACGTTCAGATCGTTGCTCGTGACGGTTCCTACGTAACTCTGCGTCTGCGCTCTGGCGAAATGCGTAAAGTTCAAGTTGATTGCCGCGCCACCTTAGGTGAAGTCGGTAACTCTGAACATATGCTTCGCGTTCTGGGTAAAGCAGGTGCTGCTCGTTGGCGTGGTATTCGTCCTACCGTTCGCGGTACTGCGATGAACCCAGTCGATCACCCACACGGTGGTGGTGAAGGTCGTAACTTTGGTAAGCACCCGGTAACTCCATGGGGCGTTCAAACCAAAGGTAAGAAGACCCGTAGCAACAAGCGTACTGATAAATTCATTGTACGTCGCCGTAGCAAAAAATAATTAGAGGATAAGCCATGCCACGTTCTCTCAAGAAAGGTCCTTTTATTGACCTGCACTTGCTGAAGAAGGTAGAGAAAGCGGTGGAAAGCGGTGACAAGAAGCCTTTGCGCACTTGGTCCCGTCGTTCAACGATCTTTCCTAACATGATCGGTTTGACCATCGCTGTCCATAATGGTCGTCAGCACGTACCAGTATTTGTTTCCGATGAAATGGTCGGTCACAAACTGGGTGAATTCGCGCCGACTCGTACTTATCGCGGCCATGCGGCTGATAAAAAAGCTAAAAAGCGCTAAGGTAGGAGGAAGAGATGGAAACTATCGCTAAACATCGCCACGCTCGTTCTTCTGCTCAGAAGGTTCGCCTTGTTGCTGACCTGATTCGCGGTAAGAAAGTGTCGCAAGCTCTGGAAACTCTGGCCTATACCAACAAGAAAGCTGCTGGTCTGGTTAAGAAGGTACTGGAGTCTGCCATTGCTAACGCAGAACACAACGATGGCGCTGACATCGATGATCTGAAAGTCACGAAGATTTTCGTAGACGAAGGCCCAAGCATGAAGCGCATTATGCCGCGTGCTAAAGGTCGTGCAGATCGCATTCTGAAGCGCACCAGCCACATTACTGTGGTTGTGTCCGATCGCTGAGACTCTGGAGACTAGCAATGGGTCAGAAAGTACATCCTAATGGTATTCGACTGGGTATTGTCAAACCTTGGAACTCTACTTGGTATGCAAATACCAAAGATTTCGCTGACAACCTGGACGGCGACTTTAAAGTTCGTCAGTTCCTGACTAAGGAATTGGCGAAAGCTTCCGTTTCTCGCATCGTTATCGAGCGTCCAGCGAAGAGCATCCGTGTGACTATTCACACTGCTCGTCCTGGCATCGTTATCGGCAAGAAAGGCGAAGATGTCGAAAAACTGCGTAAGGTCGTAGCGGATATCGCTGGCGTTCCTGCGCAGATTAACATCGCCGAAGTCCGTAAACCGGAACTGGACGCAAAATTGGTTGCTGACAGCATCACTTCACAGCTGGAACGTCGTGTTATGTTCCGTCGTGCTATGAAGCGTGCAGTACAGAACGCAATGCGTCTTGGCGCTAAAGGTATCAAAGTTGAAGTAAGCGGCCGTCTTGGCGGTGCTGAAATCGCGCGTACTGAATGGTACCGTGAAGGTCGTGTTCCGTTGCACACTCTGCGTGCGGATATCGATTACAACACATCTGAAGCGCACACCACTTACGGTGTAATCGGCGTTAAGGTATGGATCTTCAAAGGTGAGATCCTGGGTGGTATGGCTGCAGTTGAACAACCGGAACCGGCTGCTCAACCTAAAAAGCAGCAGCGTAAAGGCCGCAAGTAAGGAGAGTCGCTGATGTTACAACCAAAGCGTACAAAATTCCGTAAGGTGCACAAGGGCCGCAACCGTGGTCTTGCGCAAGGTACGGATGTGAGCTTCGGCACTTACGGTCTGAAAGCTGTTGGCCGTGGTCGTCTGACTGCTCGTCAAATTGAAGCAGCACGTCGTGCGATGACCCGTGCAGTTAAGCGTCAAGGTAAGATCTGGATCCGAGTATTCCCGGACAAACCGATCACCGAGAAACCGCTCGAAGTTCGTATGGGTAAAGGTAAAGGCAACGTAGAGTATTGGGTTGCTTTGATCCAGCCTGGTAAAGTCCTGTACGAAATGGACGGTGTGCCTGAAGAGCTGGCTCGTGAAGCCTTCCAGCTGGCAGCAGCCAAACTGCCTATCAAAACCACCTTTGTAACTAAGACGGTGATGTAATGAAAGCACAAGAGCTGCGCGAAAAAAGCGTGGAAGAGCTGAACACTGAGTTGCTGAACCTTTTGCGTGAGCAGTTTAACCTGCGCATGCAAACGGCAAGCGGCCAGTTGCAGCAAACACACCTGTTGAAGCAAGTGCGTCGTGATGTAGCACGTGTGAAAACTTTACTGACTGAAAAGGCGGGTGCGTAATGACTGACAAGATCCGTACTCTGCAGGGTCGTGTAATCAGTAACAAAATGGAAAAATCCATTGTTGTTGCGATTGAGCGCGTGGTGAAACACCCGATTTACGGTAAGTTCATCAAACGTACGACTAAATTGCACGTACATGACGAGAACAATGAATGTGGTATCGGCGACGTTGTGGAAATCAGCGAATGCCGTCCACTGTCTAAGACTAAGTCTTGGACCTTGGTTCGCGTTGTAGAGAAAGCGATTCTGTAATACAGTAGCGCCTCTCAAAAATAGATAAACGGCTCATGTACGTGGGCCGTTTATTTTTTCTACCCATAATCGGGAACCGGTGTTATAATGCCGCGCCCTCATATTGTGGGGATTTCTTAACGACCTATCCTGGGTCCTAAAGTTGTAGTTGACATTAGCGGAGCACTAACATGATCCAAGAACAGACTATGCTGACCGTGGCCGACAACTCCGGTGCACGTCGCGTAATGTGTATCAAGGTTCTAGGTGGCTCGCACCGTCGCTACGCAGGCGTCGGCGACATCATCAAAATTACCATCAAGGAAGCAATTCCTCGCGGTAAGGTGAAGAAAGGCGATGTGCTGAAGGCGGTAGTGGTGCGCACCAAGAAGGGTGTTCGTCGCCCGGACGGTTCTGTCATTCGCTTCGATGGTAATGCATGCGTTATTTTAAACAATAACAGCGAGCAGCCAATCGGCACGCGTATTTTTGGGCCGGTAACTCGTGAACTGCGTAATGAGAAGTTCATGAAAATTATCTCTCTGGCACCAGAAGTACTCTAAGGAGCGAACCATGGCAGCGAAAATCCGTCGTGATGACGAAGTTATCCTGCTTACCGGTAAAGATAAAGGTAAGCGCGGTAAAGTAAAAAATGTACTGTCTTCTGGCAAAGTCATTGTTGAAGGTATCAACCTGGTTAAGAAACATCAGAAGCCTGTACCGGCCCTGAACCAACCAGGCGGCATCGTTGAAAAAGAAGCTGCAATTCCGGTTTCTAACGTTGCTCTCTTCAACACGGCTACTGGTAAGGCGGACCGTGTAGGCTTTAGATTCGAAGATGGCAAAAAAGTCCGTTTCTTCAAATCTAACAGCGTAACTATCAAGTAATTTGGAGTAGTACGATGGCGAAACTGCATGATTACTACAAAGACGATGTCGTAAAAAAACTCATGGCTGAGTTTGGTTACAATTCTGTCATGCAAGTCCCTCGGGTCGAGAAGATCACCCTGAACATGGGTGTTGGTGAAGCGATCGCTGACAAGAAACTGCTGGATAACGCAGCAGCTGACCTGGCAGCAATCTCCGGTCAAAAACCGTTGATCACCAAAGCACGCAAATCAGTTGCAGGCTTCAAAATTCGTCAGGGCTATCCGATCGGCTGTAAAGTAACCCTCCGCGGCGAACGCATGTGGGAGTTCTTTGAGCGTCTGGTCTCCATTGCTGTTCCACGTATTCGTGACTTCCGCGGCTTGTCTGCTAAGTCTTTCGATGGTCGTGGTAACTACAGCATGGGCGTGCGTGAACAGATCATCTTCCCGGAAATCGATTATGATAAAGTCGATCGCGTTCGTGGTTTAGATATTACTATCACCACTACTGCGAAATCCGATGATGAAGGCCGTGCATTGCTGACAGCCTTTAACTTCCCGTTCCGCAAGTAAGGCAGGGTTACTAATGGCTAAGCAATCCATGAAAGCACGCGAAGTCGTTCGCGTAAAACTGGCTGATAAATACCGCGCTAAACGCGAGGAATTGAAAGCTATTATCTCTGGTGTGAACTCATCCGACGAAGATCGTTGGGATGCAGTTCTTAAGCTGCAGTCTCTGCCGCGTGATTCCAGCCCGTCTCGTCAGCGTAACCGCTGCCGTCAAACTGGTCGTCCGCATGCTTTCCTGCGGAAGTTCGGGTTGAGCCGTATTAAGGTCCGTGAAGCCGCTATGCGCGGTGAAATTCCGGGTCTTAAGAAGGCTAGCTGGTAATTGTCACCAATTGAATCACGGGAGTAAAGACAGATGAGCATGCAAGATCCGATCGCGGATATGCTGACCCGTATCCGTAACGGTCAAGCCGCGAACAAAGTTGCGGTCACCATGCCTTCCTCCAAGCTGAAAGTGGCTATTGCCAACGTGCTGAAGGAAGAAGGCTACATTGAAGAATTTAAAATCGAAGGCGACGCTAAGCCTGAACTGGAATTAGTACTGAAGTACTTCCAGGGCAAGGCAGTGGTAGAAAGCATTCAACGTATCAGCCGTCCAGGCCTGCGCATCTACAAGAAAAAAGATGAGCTGCCAAAAGTTATGGCCGGTATGGGTATCGCTGTTATTTCTACCTCTAAAGGTGTTATGACCGATCGTGCAGCTCGCCAGGCTGGTCTTGGTGGCGAGATTATCTGCTACGTAGCTTAATTGGGAGGAAAGAATGTCTCGTGTTGCAAAAGCACCCGTCGTCATTCCTGCCGGCGTAGAGGTAAAACTCAACGGTCAGGTTATTTCGATTAAGGGTAAAAACGGCGAGCTGTCACGTACTATCCATGACGCTGTTGTAGTTAAGCAGGAAGAAAATACACTGACTTTCGCTCCACGCGAAGGCGCTGTAGACGGTTGGGCCCAAGCGGGTACCACTCGTGCACTGTTGAACTCTATGGTTGTAGGTGTTACCGACGGCTTCACTAAAAAGCTTCAACTGGTAGGTGTTGGTTATCGTGCTGCTGTTAAAGGCAACGTGGTGAATTTAGCCTTAGGCTTCTCTCACCCGGTCGATCATCAACTGCCGGAAGGCATCACTGCAGAATGTCCGACCCAAACTGAAATCGTGCTGAAAGGCGCTGATAAACAGGTTATCGGTCAGGTTGCTGCGGATTTACGTGCCTACCGTCGTCCTGAGCCTTATAAAGGCAAGGGTGTCCGTTACGCCGACGAAGTCGTGCGTACCAAAGAGGCTAAGAAGAAGTAAGGTAACACTATGGATAAGAAATCTGCTCGTATCCGTCGTGCGACCCGCGCACGCCGCAAGCTCAAAGAATTGGGTGCGACTCGTCTGGTGGTACATCGTACCCCGCGTCATATTTACGCACAGGTTATCGCACCAAACGGTTCTGAAGTAATAGTTGCTGCATCTACTGTAGAAAAAACTATCACTGAGCAACTGAAGTATACCGGCAACAAAGATGCTGCCACTGCTGTAGGTAAAGCTATCGCAGAACGCGCATTGGAAAAAGGGATTACGAAAGTATCCTTTGACCGTTCCGGTTTCCAATATCATGGTCGAGTCCAGGCACTGGCAGATGCTGCCCGTGAAGCTGGCCTTCAGTTCTAAGGAAGAGGTTTAAGATGGCTCACATCGAAAAACAAGCTGGCGAACTGCAGGAAAAGCTGATCGCGGTAAACCGCGTATCTAAAACCGTAAAAGGTGGCCGTATCTTCAGCTTTACCGCACTGACAGTTGTTGGTGATGGTAACGGTCGCGTTGGTTTTGGCTACGGCAAAGCACGCGAAGTTCCGGCAGCGATCCAGAAAGCGATGGAAAAAGCCCGTCGCAACATGATGAATGTCGCGCTGAATAGCGGCACCCTGCAGCATCCTGTTAAAGGTGCTCATACGGGTTCCCGTGTGTTCATGCAGCCGGCTTCCGAAGGTACCGGTATTATCGCCGGTGGTGCAATGCGCGCCGTCCTGGAAGTTGCAGGGGTTCATAACGTATTGGCTAAAGCTTATGGTTCCACCAACCCGATCAACGTGGTTCGTGCAACTATCGATGCTTTGGCAAATATGAAATCCCCACAAATGGTCGCTGCCAAGCGTGGTAAATCCGTTGAAGAAATTCTGGGGTAATTAACCATGGCAAAGACTATTAAAGTTACACAAACTCGCAGTTCCATTGGCCGTCTGCCGAAGCATAAAGCTACTCTGCTGGGCCTGGGTCTGCGTCGTATTGGTCACACCGTTGAGCGCGAGGATACTCCTGCTGTACGCGGTATGATCAACCTGGTTTCCTACATGGTTAAGGTTGAGGAGTAAGAGATGCGTTTAAATACTCTGTCTCCGGCTGATGGTGCCAAACAAGCGCCAAGGCGTGTAGGTCGTGGTATTGGTTCTGGCCTGGGTAAAACCGGCGGTCGTGGTCACAAAGGTCAGAACTCACGTTCTGGTGGTGGCGTACGTCGTGGTTTTGAAGGTGGTCAGATGCCTTTATATCGTCGTTTGCCGAAATTCGGCTTCACCTCCCGCAAAGCTATGATCACGGCAGAAGTTCGTCTGTCTGAACTGGCTCTGGTGGAAGGCGACGTGATCGACCTGAACGCGCTGAAAGCCGCTAACGTGGTTGGTATCCAGATCGAGTTCGCGAAAGTAATCCTTTCTGGCGAAGTCGGTCGTGCGGTAACTCTGCGTGGTTTGCGTGTCACCAAAGGCGCTCGTGTTGCTATCGAAGCTGCTGGCGGTAAAATTGAGGAATAAGTAGCAGATGGCTAAGCAACCGGGATTAGATTTTCAAAGTGCCAAGGGTGGACTAGGCGAACTGAAGCGCAGACTTTTGTTTGTTATCGGTGCGCTGATTGTTTTCCGTATCGGCTCTTTTATTCCGATCCCTGGTATTGATGCCACTGTACTTGCCAAATTGCTCGAGCAGCAAAGAGGTACCATCATTGAAATGTTTAATATGTTCTCTGGTGGTGCCCTTAGCCGTGCTTCAATCTTTGCTCTGGGGATCATGCCGTATATTTCGGCATCGATCATTATCCAGCTGTTAACGGTGGTTCATCCAGCGTTAGCTGAAATAAAGAAAGAAGGGGAGGCTGGCCGTCGTAAGATTAGCCAGTACACCCGTTACGGTACGCTGGTATTGGCAGTGTTTCAGTCAATCGGTATTGCTACCGGTCTGCCGAACATGCCTGGTATGCAGGGTCTGGTGTTAAATCCAGGCTTTGCGTTCTACTTTACTGCAGTTGTGAGCTTAGTGACCGGGACAATGTTCCTGATGTGGCTGGGGGAGCAGATTACTGAACGAGGTATCGGTAACGGTATTTCCATCATAATCTTTGCAGGTATCGTAGCGGGTCTCCCGCCGGCGATTGCCCATACTATCGAACAAGCTCGGCAAGGCGACCTGCACTTCCTCCTGTTGCTGTTGGTTGCAGTTTTAGTGTTTGCAGTGACTTTCTTTGTGGTGTTTGTTGAACGTGGTCAACGTCGTATCGTCGTTAACTATGCTAAGCGCCAACAAGGTCGTCGTGTCTATGCAGCACAGAGCACGCACTTACCGTTGAAAGTGAATATGGCCGGGGTTATCCCAGCGATCTTCGCTTCCAGCATTATTCTGTTCCCGGCCACGATTGCATCATGGTTTGGGGGTGGGACTGGTTGGAACTGGCTGACTACGATTTCGCTGTATTTGCAGCCTGGACAACCGCTTTATGTGTTACTCTATGCGACTGCAATCATCTTCTTCTGTTTCTTTTATACTGCGTTGGTTTTCAACCCGCGTGAGACAGCAGATAACCTGAAGAAGTCCGGTGCATTTGTACCAGGAATTCGTCCGGGAGAGCAAACGGCGAAGTACATCGATAAAGTAATGACTCGCTTAACCTTAATTGGTGCGATGTATATTACTTTCATCTGCCTTATCCCGGAGTTCATGCGTGACGCGATGAAAGTTCCATTCTACTTTGGTGGTACTTCTCTACTGATCGTAGTCGTCGTTATCATGGACTTTATGGCTCAAGTGCAAACTCTGATGATGTCAAGTCAGTATGAGTCTGCATTGAAGAAAGCAAACCTGAAAGGCTATAACCGCTAATCTGGTGAGTTTGCGAAGTTACGGAGAGTAAAAATGAAAGTTCGTGCTTCCGTCAAGAAATTATGTCGTAACTGCAAAATTGTTAAGCGTAACGGTGTCGTTCGCGTAATCTGCAGTGCAGAACCGAAGCATAAACAGCGTCAAGGCTGATTATCTCGCATATTTTTCTTGCAAAGTTGGGTTGAGCTGGCTAGATTAGCCAGCCAATCTTTTGTATGTAAGCAGCAATACTATTTGAGTATCCTGAAAACGGGCTTTTCAGAATGGTGTTGCCGTATATAAATAGTAGGAGTGCATAGTGGCCCGTATAGCAGGCATTAACATTCCTGATCAGAAACATACTGTAATCGCATTAACTTCGATCTACGGTATCGGCAAAACCCGCTCACAGTCTATCTGTGCTGCATCCGGTATTGCTGAAAATGTTAAGATCAGTGAGCTGTCTGAAGAGCAAATCGAAAAACTGCGTGACGAAGTTGCCAAGTTCATTGTTGAAGGTGATCTGCGTCGTGAAGTCACCCTGAGCATCAAGCGTCTTATGGACCTTGGAACTTATCGTGGTTTGCGTCATCGTCGTGGTCTTCCAGTGCGCGGTCAGCGTACCAAGACTAACGCACGTACCCGTAAGGGTCCGCGTAAACCGATCAAGAAATAATCGGGGTGATTGAATAAATGGCAAAGGCACCTGTTCGTACACGTAAACGTGTAAGAAAACAAGTCTCTGACGGCGTGGCTCATATCCATGCTTCTTTCAACAACACCATTGTTACCATTACCGATCGTCAGGGTAATGCTTTGGGTTGGGCAACAGCTGGTGGTTCCGGTTTCCGTGGTTCTCGTAAATCCACTCCGTTCGCAGCTCAGGTTGCAGCAGAGCGCTGCGCTGACGCAGTGAAAGAATACGGTATCAAGAATCTGGAAGTTATGGTTAAAGGACCTGGTCCTGGTCGTGAGTCTACTATCCGCGCATTAAACGCGGCTGGTTTCCGCATCACTAATATTACTGATGTGACTCCTATCCCTCATAACGGTTGTCGTCCGCCGAAAAAGCGTCGCGTATAACGCTGCTTTTAGGTTTGTTGGAGAGAGAAAATGGCAAGATATTTGGGTCCTAAGCTCAAGCTTAGCCGTCGTGAGGGCACAGATTTATTCCTTAAATCTGGCGTTCGCGCGATCGATACCAAGTGTAAAATCGAACAAGCTCCTGGTCAGCATGGTGCGCGTAAGCCGCGTCTGTCTGACTACGGTGTACAGTTACGTGAAAAGCAAAAAGTTCGCCGTACTTACGGTGTTCTGGAGCGTCAGTTCCGTAACTATTATAAAGAAGCAGCACGCCTGAAAGGCAACACTGGTGAAAACCTGTTGCAACTGCTTGAAGGTCGTTTGGACAACGTCATTTATCGTATGGGCTTCGGCGCTACTCGTGCGGAATCCCGCCAGTTAGTTAGCCACAAAGCTATTATGGTAAACGGTCGCGTTGTTAACATCGCTTCTTATCAGGTATCTCCGAATGACGTTGTCAGCATCCGTGAGAAAGCTAAAAAGCAATCTCGCGTGAAGGCCGCTTTGGAGTTGGCTGAACAGCGTGAAAAGCCGACTTGGCTTGAAGTTGATGCTGCTAAGATGGAAGGTGTGTTCAAGCGTATGCCTGAACGTACTGATCTGTCTTCCGACATTAACGAACACCTGATCGTCGAGCTTTACTCCAAGTAAAGCTTAGTACCAAAGAGAGGACACAATGCAGGGTTCTGTGACAGAGTTTCTAAAACCGCGCCTGGTAGATATCGAGCAAGTCAGTTCGACGCACGCCAAGGTGACCCTTGAGCCTTTAGAACGTGGCTTTGGCCATACTTTAGGCAACGCACTGCGCCGTATTCTGCTTTCATCCATGCCGGGTTGCGCGGTGACCGAGGTTGAGATTGATGGTGTACTGCATGAGTACAGCACCAAAGAAGGCGTACAGGAAGATATCCTGGAGATCCTGCTCAACCTGAAAGGGCTGGCGGTGAGAGTTCAAGGGAAAGATGAAGTTATTCTTACCCTGAATAAGTCTGGCATTGGCCCTGTGACTGCAGCCGACATTACCCATGATGGTGATGTCGAAATCGTCAAGCCGCAACATGTCATCTGCCACCTGACCGATGAGAACGCTGCAATTAGCATGCGTATCAAAGTTCAGCGCGGTCGTGGTTATGTGCCGGCGTCTGCCCGAATTCATTCGGAAGAAGATGAGCGCCCAATTGGTCGTCTGTTAGTAGACGCATGCTACAGCCCTGTAGAGCGAATTGCCTACAATGTTGAAGCAGCGCGTGTAGAACAGCGTACTGATTTGGACAAGCTGGTTATCGAAATGGAAACCAACGGTACGATCGATCCTGAAGAGGCGATTCGTCGTGCGGCAACCATTCTTGCTGAACAACTTGAAGCTTTCGTTGATTTACGTGATGTACGTCAACCGGAAGTCAAAGAAGAGAAGCCGGAATTCGATCCAATCCTGCTGCGCCCTGTTGACGATCTGGAATTGACTGTCCGCTCTGCTAACTGCCTTAAAGCAGAAGCAATCCACTACATCGGTGATCTGGTACAGCGTACCGAGGTTGAGTTACTTAAAACACCTAACCTGGGTAAAAAATCTCTTACTGAGATCAAAGACGTACTTGCGTCCCGTGGTTTGTCTCTGGGCATGCGCCTGGAAAACTGGCCACCAGCAAGTATTGCTGACGAGTAACCGGATCACAGGTTAAGGTTTTACTGAGAAGGATAAGGTCATGCGCCATCGTAAGAGTGGTCGTCAACTGAACCGTAACAGCAGCCACCGACAGGCTATGTTCCGTAACATGGCCGGCTCTTTGGTTCGTCATGAGATCATCAAGACGACCCTGCCGAAAGCGAAAGAGCTGCGTCGCGTTGTTGAGCCGCTGATTACTCTTGCCAAGACCGACAATGTTGCAAATCGTCGTCTGGCATTCGCCCGTACTCGTGATAACGAGATCGTGGCAAAACTGTTTAATGAACTGGGTCCGCGTTTCGCGAGCCGTGCTGGTGGTTACACTCGTATTCTTAAGTGTGGCTTCCGTGCAGGCGACAATGCGCCGATGGCATACATCGAGCTCGTTGATCGTGCAGAGTCAAAAGCAGAAGTAGCAACTGCTGAATAATCTGTAGATGCATGAAAAAACCGGGCTTTTGCCCGGTTTTTTTACATCTAAAATTCACGTTTCTAAACCTTTTCTTCCCAGTTTTCACCATGCTAAATTCCACTCTCTTTTCCAGCGCGTCGCTTCCAGCTATGATCTAAGATGGCTCGTTCAATGTGACAAAGGCGAAATCATGTTTCTAATTGATCAGTGGGTTGAAAAGCACATCAAAGATGCTCAGGAAAAGGGTGAATTTGATAACCTTCCTGGAAATGGGCGTCCCCTTATCATTGATGACGCGAGCGCAGTTCCGGATGAGCTCAGAACGTCCTATCGTATCTTGAAAAATGCAGGCTATTTGCCGCCTGAGTTGCAGGATCGAAAAGAGGCGATCGATTTGGATCATCTACTGAACATATTAGACAGTGATGATCCAAAGTTTCTTCCCGCAGAAAAGCGTCTGAAGGTTTTACAAATGCGTTTACAGCAGGCAGGTATGAACACTGACTTTCTTCGGGGGCATTACAAAAATGCACTGAAGGATAAATTGAGAGGGAAATAGACATGTATAAAATTGGTGAACTTGCCAGGCTGGCCAGCGTGTCCACAGATACTATTCGTTACTATGAAAAGCAGGGAATGATGGGAACGGGCACACGTAATACATCAGGTTATCGGCAATATGATGAAAGCGATGTGCAGCGCTTACGCTTCATCCGCTATGCCAAATCTACAGGTTTTACGCTTGATGCAATCAAGGAGTTACTTTCTATTCGAATCGATCCTTTGCATCATACTTGTCAGGAGTCAAAGTCTATTGTGGATGAACGACTCGCAGAGGTTGAGCTTAAATTAAAGGAGCTTAATCAGATGCGTGAATCCCTGCAAAGATTGAGTGCCGCTTGTTGTGGCTCCTCACATACGAGCGTAAGTTGCTCTATTTTAGAAGCATTAGAGGATGGAGCGGGTAAAGTAGCTTGAATGTTCTGGTCGTATAATAGCCACTTTCATAGTCAGGATTATAGCAGTAAGATGTGTGCGCATTTTGTTCACTACTATTAATGATATCGAGGTTTTATGAGCCATTATAAGCATCAAAAAGGCATCATTCAGAATAACGCGTTACAAGCGCTTCTTCATGATCCACTGTTCAAACAGCGTGTTGAGAAAAATCAAAAAGGGAAAGGGAGCTACCGTCGCAAAGAGAAAAATGGGAAGGGGAGTTATCTGGAGGGCAGTGTTGAGTGTTCGTTTGAGTATTCAACACTGCCCTTCTAATCAGTCTAAGCAGAATTACAGTTTCGGTGCCTGCTGCTCTTTCAGCAAATCACGAATTTCCGCTAACAGAGTTTCTTCCGCTGTTGGTTTAGGTGGTGCAGCGGGCTTATCTTCCTGCTTACGACGCATTTTATTCATCAAGGTAATTGCGCAGAATATGGCCAGTGCAACAATGATGAAATCAAACACGTTCTGAATGAATACCCCGTAATGCATGACTACTGCGGGTGCTGCTCCCTGGGCCTCCCTGAGGACAAAAGCAAACTGCTTAAAATCAACTCCGCCAATCAGCAAGCCTAGCGGTGGCATAATAATATCAGCGACAAATGACGATACTATTTTGCCAAAAGCGGCGCCGATGATAACACCGACTGCCAGGTCGACCACGTTGCCGCGCATGGCAAACTCACGAAACTCTTTCATAAAACTCATAAACACTCCTTGGCAAATTCATCAAATATGTCAAACCAAGTAAAGACCATTTGCAGGGTCTTCGCTACAAAACTTCTCATCTGAAACTCAATTAACGCTAAATTTGATTAACAAAAGGTGCAATTTATAAGAAGAATGGACTTGGCTGGAACAGCCGTTCAACATCCCTGACAAACTTCTTATCGGTAATAAACATCACAACATGGTCACCTTGTTGGATCCTGCTGGTGCCGTTGGCAATAATAACCTCATTACCGCGCACAATAGCCCCAATCGTTGTACCGGGTGGCAGTTTGATTTGTTCCACGGTACGACCCACAACTTTTGATGTTGTCTCATCGCCATGTGCAATTGCTTCAATGGCTTCCGCGACACCGCGCCTCAGCGATGAAACACTGACGATGTCTGCTTTTCTGACGTGTCCAAGCAACGCTGAAATCGTTGCCTGCTGAGGCGAAATTGCAATATCGATGACGCTGCCCTGCACCAAATCGACATATGCACTGCGCTGGATGAGAACCATCGCCTTTTTCGCGCCCATCCTCTTGGCCAGCATTGCGGACATGATGTTCGCTTCATCATCATTGGTAATAGCGATGAATACATCCACTTGTTCAATATGCTCTTCAGCCAGCAATTCCTGATCCGAGGCATCACCGTAGAAGACAATCGTATCTTGCAATATCTCTGCAAGCTCTGCGGCTCGCTGCTGATCCCGCTCGATGAGTTTTACGCTGTAATTCTTCTCAAGCCGTTGTGCAAGCCCCGCCCCGACATTGCCGCCACCTACGATCATGATTCGTTTATAAGGCTTTTCGAGCCTCTGAAGCTCGCTCATGACTGCACGGATATGCTGAGAAGCAGCCACAAAGAATACTTCATCACCGGCTTCGATAATGGTTGAACCCTGGGGGCGAATAGGACGATCCTGGCGGAAAATGGCTGCAACCCGCGTTTCAATGTGCGGCATGTGTTCACGCATTGAAGAGAGTGCATTACCGACTAAAGGCCCACCGTAATAGGCTTTTACCGCCGCAATACTGACTTTGCCTTCTGCGAAATTCACCACCTGTAGTGCACCCGGATACTCAATGAGTTTGTAGATATAATCCGTGACCAGTTGCTCCGGAGAAATCAGGTGGTCGATAGGCACGGCTTCCGGATGGAAAAGTTTTTCAGATTCACGGATATATTCAGTTGAACGGATACGGGCAATGCGGTTTGGTGTGTTAAACAGTGAATAGGCAATCTGGCAGGCGACCATATTAGTTTCATCGGAATTCGTCACAGCCACCAGCATATCTGCATCTTCGGCGCCGGCTTCGCGAAGTACACGAGGGTGAGAACCGTGCCCCTGGACTACACGCAGGTCAAACTTATCCTGAAGCTGACGCAGCCGGATGGTATTCGTGTCGACAACCGTGATGTCGTTGTTTTCACCTACCAGGTTTTCGGCAAGTGTTCCGCCAACTTGCCCGGCCCCGAGAATGATTATTTTCATATGACTCTCTGCTTTGCCTCGAAGGTATTAGCCTGAGTAAACAGCACTAATACGAGATATTCAGCTTTTAACAAGTTTAGCGTAATAGAATCCATCGCCATCTTCAGGATGTGGAAGATTCTGTCGGCCCGGTTTTTCCATCGTTCCGGTTTCAACCAGCGTAGCATCCTGATGTGATTCGAGGAATGAGGCTATTTGCTGGCAGTTTTCATCCGGCAAAATCGAACAGGTGGCGTACACCATGATCCCTTTACTTTTTAGCCGTGGCCAGATGGCATCAAGAATTTCTTTTTGGAGGCTGGCGAGTTCGGCAATATCACTGTCTCTGCGCAGCCATTTGATGTCAGGATGCCGGCGGATAACGCCCGTCGCTGAACAGGGGGCATCGAGAAGAATGCGGTCGAAAATGCGATCACCTGCCCACATCTGCGGCTCGCGCCCATCGCCTTGCTTCACTTCCGCGCTGAGTTTCAAACGCTGAAGGTTTTCATGAACACGTTTCAAACGTTGCTCATCCACATCAACAGCGAGAACATGCGCTTTAGGTGCAGCTTCCAGAATATGGGTAGTTTTCCCGCCCGGCGCGCAACATAAGTCGAGGATCAATTCGCCATTCTGTGGATCCAGCAGATCAACACTGCCTTGTGCCGAAGCATCCTGAACGGTGACCCAGCCTTCTGTGAATCCCGGAAGAAGGTTTACCTGACATGGCGTGTTCAGCCGTAATGCATCGCGGTATTCCGGATGCGGAACTGCTTCGATGTGTACTTCGTTTAACAGGTGTAGGTACTCGTCGCGTGTGTGATGCTGCCTGTTGACGCGCAGCCACATCGGCGGCCTTTGATTATTGGCATCAACGATACTTTCCCAGTCAGTGGGGTAAGCTTTTTTCAGGCGGTTAAGAAGCCAGCTCGGGTGGAGATGGCGGCTGTCATTGTTGGCCATGCGTTGAAGCAATTCTTCCTGCTGCCGCTGAAACTGACGCAACACGCCGTTGATCAGACCTTTTAACTGAGGGCGTTTTAGCGCAACGGCACCGTCAACAGTTTCAGCCAGTACGGCGTGTGCCGGAATCCGGGTATGGATCAGCTGATACAGACCCACCATCAGTAAGTAATGCAATGTTCTTTGCTTACCAGTGAGAGGTTTTGCCATCAGTTGCTGCAAGCACCATTCCAACTGTGGGAGGACGCGAAGCGTACCAAAGCACAGCTCCTGAAGGAGTCCGCGATCTTTTTCTGAGACGTTTTTCTGCAGACCAGGAAGAACAGTGGACAGGGATAATCCTTTGTCCAAAACCTGGCTGATGGCTTGAGCGGCAATGCTACGGAGATTATAGGCTGTTTTCATAGTCAAAAAAGCTGACCGGAGCCAGCATTATCAAAGAGATAAGGCCCGACGAAATATCGGGCGTAGTCGTTATGGTCAGGCTAAACGCGTGCCTTCGATAAACCATTCGCGACGAGAGTTCAGCAAATCCTGTGCGGACATTGCTTTTTTACCTGAGGGTTGTAACTGGGTGATGTTCAGGATGCCATCGGATGTTGCAATCTGAATACCCTTTTTGTCGGCAGCAACAATAGTCCCGGGTGCAGCGCTGCTTTTTCCTGACAGACATTCAGCCTGCCAGACTTTCACAGGCTGATCATCAATCATAAAGAAGCTGACGGGCCATGGGTTAAATGCACGAATACAGCGTTCAAGTTGTTCGGCCGATAGATTCCAGTCTAAGCGGGCTTCTTCCTTGCTGAGTTTCTCAGCGTAGGTTACGTGCTCTTCGCTTTGAACTTCAGGTTTTGCTGAGCCGTTCGCCAACTGCTGTAATGTTTCAAGCATACCCTGTGGGCCCAGCTCAGCCAGCTTGTTGTAAAGCGATGCGCTGGTATCCTCGGGGAGAATGTCACATTCTACTTTGTGCAGCATATCGCCGGTATCAAGGCCGACATCCATCTGCATGATGGTGATACCTGTTTTTGTATCACCTGCCCAAAGAGATCGCTGAATCGGTGCTGCGCCACGCCAGCGTGGCAATAATGAGCCATGCACATTGATGCAGCCCAATTTCGGCATATCAAGCACGGCTTTTGGCAGGATCAAACCATAAGCAACGACTACCATAATGTCCGCCTCAAGCGCGGAAACCAGAGACTGATTCTCTTCCGGGCGCAAGGATTTAGGCTGGAAAACCGGGATGTCGTGGGTTTGAGCCAGAACTTTAACCGGGCTTGCGGTAAGTTTATTACCGCGGCCAGCAGGGCGATCGGGCTGAGTGAAAACACCGACAACCTGATGTTCTGATGATAAAAGCGCGTCAAGATGACGCGCTGCAAAGTCCGGAGTACCGGCAAATATGATTCGCAAAGCAGTGTCCTGTGTTACACGAATATTAGTCAGCCCGTGCGTTCAGCTTGGCCATTTTTTCCATTTTCTGGCGAATACGCTGACGTTTCAACGGAGACAAGTAATCCACGAATAATTTACCTACCAGATGATCCATTTCATGCTGGATACAAATTGCCAGCAGATCATCGGCTTCGAGCTCGAAGGTTTTACCGTCACGGTCAAGCGCGCGGATTTTTACTTTTTCAGCACGCGGCACCAGCGCCCGTTGATCAGGGATCGACAGACAGCCTTCTTCAATCCCGGTTTCGCCGCTCTTTTCCAGCAATTCAGGGTTGATGAGAACCAGACGCTCGTCGCGGTTTTCAGAGACATCAATCACGATGATACGCTGATGAATATCGACCTGAGTTGCAGCAAGGCCAATGCCTTCCTCTGCATACATGGTTTCAAACATATCATCCACGATCTGCTGGATTTCAGCGTTAACTTCTTTGACCGGTTTTGCCGTTATGCGAAGCCGCTCGTCTGGGAAATGTAATATCTGTAATACGGACATATTTTTCTGGATCTTTATTCAATTGATTGAAGATATATAGACTCTATTCTAGACATTTCCTGCCCAGATTGACAGCATCCTCTGCCAATTGTATCAGTCGCTGAAAGGCCTTGAGAAGGGAATGGATAATGACATTACAGGAAGCATGGATACGTTTGTCGGTGGTAAAACGCCTCGATCCTCATCACGCTATGGGGATCATTCAGACCTTATTCTGCCGGGGCATTTATTCGTCCTCAGAATTAGCAAACAGTGGGCTTCTCCCCGAACAAATAGCCGATTTTCAGCATATTAATCAGCGCTGGTTAGTTGAATCATTGAAATGGCTGGAAGGAGAGAATTGTCATCTTATTACTTTTGGTAGCGAGTTTTATTCCCCGCTGTTAGCACAAATATCCTCCCCGCCTCTGATTTTGTTCGCAGAAGGAGCCGCTGAATTACTGCTATCCCCGCAAATAGCGATGGTGGGAAGCCGCGATTACTCACATTATGGCGAACAATATGCACAGGTATTTGCAGGGGGCCTGGTCAGCAGTGGTTTTACCGTGACAAGCGGTCTGGCAATGGGAATTGATGGAATCAGCCATAAGGCAACACTAGAAGCTCAGGGTAAGACGATTGCTGTGTTGGGAAGCGGACTGATGAAGCGCTATCCACCCTGTCATCTGAAGCTCGCAGATCGCATCCTCGAGCAGGGAGGAGCTCTGGTTTCAGAACATCTGGTGACTGCGCCGCCTTTAGCAGCCCACTTTCCCCGCCGTAACCGGGTTATCAGCGGGTTGAGTGCGGGTGTACTTGTTATCGAAGCCACGCTGCGCAGCGGCTCATTGATTACTGCACGCTATGCACTGGAGCAAGGAAGGGAAGTGTTCGCGTTGCCAGGCCCGCTGGGAAGTGCAACCTGCGAAGGAACACACTGGCTTATTCAGCAGGGCGCTTATCTGGTGACTGAGCCCAATGATATCGCCGAACATATAGGGAGCGGGCTGACCTGGTTTCCAAATATCAAAGCGTCAGAATCCTTGAAAATGCCTCCGGATGGTCACTCTGATGCGCCAGAGGTGAATATTTGTGCGCCAGATAGCGAAGTTGAATTGCCATTTGCTGATGTGTTGGCTAACGTAGAATATGAGGTGACATCTGTTGACGTCGTCGCCGAACGTGCCGGCCAACCTGTGCCAGAAGTTGTAGGTAAACTACTCGAACTGGAGTTAGCAGGATGGATCGCAGCTGTACCCGGCGGCTATGTCCGAATTAAGAGGGCAAGCCATGTTCGACGTACTAATGTACTTATTTGAAACTTACATTCACAACGAAGCGGAGATGAATGTTGACGAGGATAGGTTAACGGATGACTTGGCCGAGGCTGGTTTTCACCGGGCTGATATTCACAATGCGCTGAATTGGCTTGAAAAACTTGCGGATATGCAAGAGGGTGGAACCCCATCTTATATGCTGGATTCTGATCCTTCAGCATTACGTGTGTATACCGATGAGGAAACGAGTCGGTTAGATAGCAGTTGTCGTGGTTTTTTGCTGTTTCTGGAACAAATCAAAGTATTGAATTTCGATACCAGAGAGATGGTTATCGATCGTGTTATGGCTCTGGACACTGAAGAATTCGATCTTGAAGATCTGAAGTGGGTCGTGCTGATGGTTCTGTTTAATATTCCCGGATATGAAAGAGCGTATCAGCAAATGGAAGAGCTATTATTTGAAGTTAATGAAGGTTATCTGCACTAAGAGATAACAGGTAAAACGTAACATATGACAAAAGCAGCACTTTTTGCTGATAAGCAAAATGGATCCTGTCCAGCATGCGGGGCCGATTTGGTGATCCGTAGTGGTCGTCACGGCCCCTTTCTCAGTTGTTCATCCTACCCGCAATGTCAGTATGTTCGTCCCCTGAAATCACAGGCGGATGGGCATATTGTGAAAATCCTGGAAGGACAGGCATGCCCTGAATGTGACTCCACTTTGGTGCTGCGGCAGGGGCGTTACGGCATGTTCATTGGTTGCAGTCAGTATCCTGAATGCGATCATATTGAAGCTATCGATAAGCCAGAAGAAACTACTCTGGGCTGCCCGCAATGTGGAAAGGGTCATCTGTTACAGCGCAAATCACGTTTTGGCAAAGTATTCCACGCCTGTGATCGTTACCCGGAATGTCAGTTTGCCATCAATAATAAGCCAGTTGCAGGAGAATGTGTTCATTGCCATTACCCATTGTTGATGGAAAAGAAAACGGCTCAGGGGATTAAGTTATTCTGTGCCAGTAAATTGTGCGGCAAAGCCGTAGAAATAAAAGATAACGAACAAGATGAATAAAGAGACAGAAAAATCATTCAGTGCAGTGCTTGAGGCGCTTCACGGACAACATGTTATTGCTTATCCAACGGAAGCGGTTTTCGGGTTGGGGTGTGACCCAGATAGCGAACAAGCCGTCGAGGCATTGCTGGCGCTGAAAAAACGTCCAAAAGATAAAGGACTCATTCTGATTGCTGACAATTATCAGCAGCTCCTTCCTTATATTGATGACTCACCTTTAACGGAGCAACAGCTTGCGCATGTCGTTTCATTCTGGCCAGGCCCCGTTACCTGGGTTATGCCTGCAAAACCCTCGACACCTGATTGGCTTACCGGCCGTTTCACTTCGCTGGCGGTGCGTGTCACAGACCATCCTCTGGTAAAAGAACTCTGCCAAAAATTTGGAAAACCACTGGTTTCAACCAGTGCGAACCTGAACGGGCAACCTCCTTGCCGTTTGTCTGAAGAAGTCAGGCTTCAGTTTGGGAAAGATTTTCCCGTGCTGGATGGCGATGTAGGAGGAAGAGATAATCCATCTGAAATTCGGGATGCCCTCACTGGCAACCTTATTCGTCAAGGTTAACAAATGAAAGTCACGCCATCTTTTGCGGTATTTGGAAATCCGATCGGCCATAGCAAATCCCCTCGCATTCATGCGCTTTTCGCCCGTCAGACGGGGATCGATCACACATATGGCACGGTTCTGGCCCCGCAAGAAGCGTTTGAAGAGACGTTGCGTTCCTTTTTTGAAAACGGAGCGCTGGGGGCAAATATTACGGTACCTTTCAAAGAGCGCGCTTTTGCTGAGTCAGATGAGCTGACCGAGCGGGCTGCCATGTCGGGTGCTGTGAATACGCTTAAAAAGTTCGAAGATGGGCGATTGCTTGGGGATAACACCGACGGCATCGGCATGTTGAATGATCTTGAACGGCTGGCGCTTTTAAAGCGAGGGGACCGGGTTCTTCTGATTGGCGCCGGTGGCGCTGCGCGTGGGGTGATACTTCCTTTACTGTACTACGGCTGCCCGGTTGTTGTTACTAACCGGACGTTTGAACGCGCACAGCACCTGAGCCATATTTTCGAAAAGAAAGGGGATATCCGGGCTATTGCTTTGGCCGATCTGGCTGATGAATCTTTCGATCTGATCATTAATGCTACTGCATCGGGTATTAAAGGTCAGATCCCAGAGATCCCCGAAAGTGTGCTGACGACGCAGACCCGCGTCTACGACATGTTTTATCAGTCGGGTTTAACGCCTTTTATCACCTGGGCGAAAAATAATGGGGTAACTCATTATGCAGACGGGCTGGGGATGCTGGTGGGGCAGGCAGCGCACGCTTTTTATCTGTGGCATGGGGTGATGCCCCAAATAGAACCAGTGCTTGAGGAGCTAAAGAAAGACTTGCTGGGGTGATTGTGAAATGCCTGAACAATCAGATTTATTACTGTTCAGGCAGTACGCTTCTTATTGCTCCTGTGAAAGATAGAGATCTTTCCATGTCACATAATTATTAGAAGAGTATGTCAGTCCTGCGAGTTCATCAGAAGTCAGTTCTCGTATCTGCTTAACAGGACTTCCTAAATAGAGGTAGCCACTTTCGAGTGTTTTCCCAGGTGGAACCAGACTGCCTGCGCCAATCATGACATCGTCTTCGACGATAGCCCCATCCAGCAGTATTGATCCCATTCCGACCAAAACTCTGTTTCCGATCGTGCAACCATGCAGCATCACCTTATGCCCGACAGTGACGTCTTCCCCAATAATAAGAGGGTGCCCCTCGGGATTATGTCGTGACTGATGAGTCACATGGAGCACGCTTCCATCCTGCACATTAGTCCGACAGCCGATAACCACATTATTCACATCACCACGTATCACAACCAGTGGCCAGATACTGACGTCATCAGCCAGATCCACATCGCCAATCACCACGCTTGAGGGATCCACCATCACTCTTTCACCCAATGTTGGTGTTAATCCCTGATAAGAACGTAAAGTCTGAGACATCTGAAGTACCCCGTAAGTGAGTATTAATCTTGGCAATATAGTTCGGGTCGGGGGAAATACCAATTGAGGGGCGATAAGATCGGCGTTAAAAGCAGCAGATCGGGTGAGATCTCTGCGAAGGGGTCGAAAAATACGCAGTCGATCCTTTTATTGGAAAAAAGGCTTGTGCAAAAAATTCGGATCCCTATAATGCCGCTCCATCGACAGGGAACAACGTGAACAACATCACGAAGTGACCGGGTCGGAAAGATTAAAAAC
>NZ_JABAED010000003.1:0-335134 GCF_023701875.1 Rahnella sp. CG8 | reverse complement strand
ACGGATTTACTGGAAAAACTGGCAAACCGCCTGCGTGTTGAAGGTGACAATGCCTACCGCGCGCATGTGGGCACCAACGTACACCTCTACGGCGGCGAACGGGCGGCTAAAGAAGTGGAGATGTTTAAGCAGGAAAAACCGGATTGGGTGGATGTTGGGGTATCCGTGGAGAAATATAAGCCGATTAAAAAACTATCCAAACCACAAATCGTCCAAATTGACCAAGGCTGGCCAGACATTAAAAACATGCCTCACCGCAAAACACCTTTGAATGGGAAATTTAATACTTTCGATAATTCCATGACAGGCGTTGAAATTCCCCCGGGTGAAATTATCTATCGGGTCATTGACCCAAACTCTTCAGACAACAGCATCTGCTGGATGCGTAAGGCAGAGTTTGAAAAACTGACATCGAAAAGTGACTGGCGTAAAAACTTTGCCGTATGGAAAAGCTGGAATGAAAACGGGGAATATGTCGTTTACACCGTTCCGCCGGGGCAACCGCTTAAAGTCTGGGAAGGTCGCGCTGCAACACAAGTTAATGAGAATGCCAAAGAATATTCGCTGGAAGGTGGAGCGGTACAAATCGTACTGGACCCGTCGCAGCTTAGAAAAGAGTTTACCGGTGAGCGGCGTAAAACCGGCTGGGGCTATGGTGATGTGGCCGGTGACCCTGTCAGCCCTTATCTGGGGCTACCGAAGCTAGAGAATAAAAACAACTGGTATGAACCAAAAGGAAAAGAATAATGGGTATTTTACATCCGCAGGAATGTTACTTTTTAGAAAAATTTATCTCAGCAGAACATTATGCCGAAACCCGTGATGCCATTATTGCTTATATCGATGCACATGAGGAAGCACTGGCAAGATATAAACGTGAAATGCCGCTTAACGCCAGAAAGCTCCCACAGTGGCAACAGGCCGATGTGGTATGGGAGTCTCGGGTGATGCCTAATATCAGGCCAATGAAAGAACGATACATGAAAGCTTATATCCTACGAACTCATAACGATATCAAAGCATTCGATATCGGTCATGCTATGAGCAATATTAACAAAGGTATTGTCGAGTTTTGGAATGGCTGGATGAAGGAGGAGGATATTTTAAATATCTCTGAATTAGAATATAAAGCATCAGCATTAGACAATAGACTGTCATATACTTTGCGCGGCAATTGGGACGACGGGGATTTGACCTATACCGGCTGCGGAAGCTTATATTCAAACATTGAACTCCCAGCAAAAATACCTTGTTATGAACTTGATCCTTCCGTAAGAATAGAAATAGGACAAAATCCCGAACAAACAGGATTCTATCTTCCGGATATTAAGTTTGCACCAGCCCGGTTTATTCCCGAGGACTTTGGGCAACCAGTCCCTGCATCTCAGGGCATCAGGCGCAGTAACTGGTCAGACCCAGACACAGGTGAAAAAGATTACGGTTGGGAAGAAACTGAGTGGACCGAAACCGGCTGGACCCTTATCCGTCGGGTTGAAGGCGAATTTATCGATGTGCCGCCAGAAGGTTTTTTCCCAAAAGGATTACCGGAAGAATTATACGGCTGATCAAAGTGTTCGCCTTAGTCCGCCGTCAATAATTTTACTTCACTGCCCCCATTGCCGCCTGCTCAATCAGTGCGGCCACTTCTTTTGGATGTGATTCATAAACGGAATGGCTGGCGCCTGCGATTTCCACGGTGTGGCTGTGTGCGCGTTTGGCGTACATGCGTTCTAAATCAGGGTTAATGATCTTGTCGGCCTTCGCCACCATGTACCAGCTCGGTTTCACTTTCCAGGCCGGATCAGGAATGTTCGCAGTAAATACGCTGGCGGATGTCAGCATCTGGGCCTGCGCTTCAAATTCAGCCTGTTTACGTGGCAGGTCTGCGGCGAAATCAGACGGGAAATTGGCCGGATTGATGTACAGGAAACCGTCCGGCGTTTTCACAAACGGATGCGCGGAGTTCGGGTATTTCTTACCGTTAATTGCTTCGGTTTCCCCGTTGTCCAGCGCATGCGCCGCGATATACACCAGCCCCGCTACGTGCGGATCGTTGCCTGCTTCAGTAATAATCGCGCCGCCATAACTGTGGCCGACCAAAATGGCAGGGCCGTTTTGCCTGTCCAGAATACGTTTAGTGGCTGCAACGTCATCGGCAAACGACGTCAGTGGTTCCTGTACCAGTGTCACTTTATAGCCATCGCGGGTCAGAATGTCATACACCGGACGCCAGCCAGAGCCGCCAACAAACGCGCCGTGAACCAGCACGATATTTTTCACTGGCGCAGCGGTGGCTGCCTGGCAACCGAACGCCGCAGTGGCGGCAAACAATAATGTTGAAACTACACGTAAACGCATGGCACGACCTCTTTTACTGTGATCAGAAATGAAACTCAGTGTGTGATGCCACTTTGCGTGTGGCGCTCTGACAGAGGAGTGACCTGCGGATGACAAAAAAGTCATAAAGCCGCTGACCCGCAGGATGCGGTGAAAACGTTTCCCCGGGTTTATTTGCGGGTATTTTAAGCGCTGTGAGAATTCTCCATTTTATATCTTTTGTAAAGACGCCACGGTTTCATTACACGGAACTTATCGTCTGAAAAAACAGCGATGAATATGCCGCTGTCTTGAAATAGTGGTCTATATTTATTCTGAGGTCTGCGCCTTCGTCTGGATTTCGAAAGATAAAAAGGAATTAGCCAGCTGAAAATATTCTCTGATAAATACGCATCAGGTGCATTTTTGTTTTCCGGTAAATCACCTAATTATCAGTTGGTTGTATATTGTGTAATCGTTACCACTGAGGCGCGGATAAATACCGGGAGATCGTTGGATGATTTTTCGAATGAAAGCGGATGTTTATTTTGTATCGGAATATAAACGCTATCAGACGAATAAAACCCTGTATTTTGCGCGGAGATAGAATTTGAAAATGGCGTCAGATGTACACTGCGTGCGGTATTTTGTTAAAAAGTTATATTTGTAAAGTTGCGTATGTACTAACAGGAAGAAAAAATCTATAGTGAGCCCCTTCACGGCTCTCAATCAGATTGGTCAATTTATGTCTACTTCTTATGTCCAGAATTGAGAGATGCGTCGTATTTTTTGACTCAACCTTTTAACGTAAAACAAAAGAACTCATAAAGTGAACGCCAAAACCTCTGCTTTTATCATCACGTTTTTGTCATTTTTTAACCCGGTATCAGTCAGTTACGCCCAGTCTTCGACAGCGTCGCCGAAAGATGATGCGGGTGACACCGCCGGCTCATCAACAATGATGGTCATCAAGCGTGAAAGCACCGGTAAATTATCCGAACTCGATACCCCGGCGGCAGTCAGCGTGATTGATGGCGGGGATTTCAGAAACAGCAAAGCGCAGGTCAATCTGTCTGAAAGCCTTGGCAGCGTCCCCGGTTTACAGGTTCAGAACCGCCAGAACTATGCGCAGGATCTGCAACTTTCCGTTCGCGGATTCGGCAGCCGTTCCATGTATGGCGTGCGCGGTGTGCGTATTTACGTTGATGGTATTCCTGCCACCATGCCGGACGGGCAGGGACAGACCTCCAATATCGATCTGAACTCGGTAGAGCGTGTTGAAGTGCTCCGCGGGCCGTTCTCAGCGCTGTACGGCAACGCCTCCGGCGGCGTGGTGAACGTCGATACCCAAACCGGTTCACAGCCTGCCAAACTGGAAGCGGGCACTTATTTTGGCAGTTACGGCTCGTTTCGTAACAGCGTCAAAGCCAGCGGCGCAACCGGCGACGGCACCCATGCCGGTGATGTGAATTACCTGATTTCCGGTTCCCGTTTCACCACTGACGGCTACCGTGACCATAGCGGTACGCAGAAAAATCTCGGCAACGGCAAACTGGGCGTGCGTATTGATGATGACAGCACCCTGACGCTGATGTTTAACAGCGTGTCCGTGGATGCCAACGATCCGGGTGGCCTGACAGAATCTGAATGGCATGATGACCCGAAGCAGGCCAAACGCGCCGATCAGTACAACGCACGTAAGAGTCTGGATCAGACTCAGGTCGGGTTACGCTATCAGCGTCAGATGGGCGAAAACGACGAGTTCAGCCTGATGACTTATCACGGCGAACGCCACACGACGCAGTACCAGACCATTCCGGCGGCATCGCAGAAAAATCCGCTGAACGCGGGCGGGGTGATTGTTCTGGAACGTAAGTATTCCGGTGTGGATACCCGCTGGAAACATGACGATCAGATAGGTTCCGTGCCGTTTTCCGTCACCGGCGGGCTGGATTATGAAACCATGACCGAGCGTCGTTTCGGTTATGAAAACTTCAATGATGAAGGCGATCTGGGCGTGAAAGGCGACGAACGCCGTAACGAAAAGAACGTGATGTGGAACCTCGATCCCTATCTGCAAACCACGTGGAACCTGACATCGCGCTGGACGCTGGATGCCGGTGCGCGTTACAGCACCGTGAGTTTCGACTCGCAGGATTATTACATTACCGGCAGCAACCCTGATGACAGCGGTTCGCGCCGTTATCACAAACTGCTGCCGATGGCGTCCCTGAACTATGCCGTGACGCCTGCACTGAACACTTATATTTCGGCCGGGCGCGGTTTCGAAACGCCGACCATTAACGAGCTTTCTTACAGCACCGATGGTAAATCTGGCCTGAATCTGGGACTGGAACCTTCCACCAGTAACACCGTGGAACTGGGCAGCAAATGGCGCGTGGGCAACGGTTTAGTGACCGCTGCCGTCTTCCAGACCGATACCGATGACGAGCTGATTGTGGCACAAAGTGTCGGCGGGCGGTCAAGCTACACCAACGCCGGTAAGACACGCCGTCGCGGTCTGGAACTGTCGTTAGATCAGCAGATTGAAGAAAACTGGCGCGTGAAAATGGCCTGGACGCTGCTCGATGCTACTTTCCGCAACGAGACCTGTGGCGCGGGTGATTGCACACCAGCAGGCAACCGACTGCCGGGTATTGCGCGCAACATGGGCTACGCTTCTCTTGAGTGGGCACCGGTTGACGGCTGGCACGCGGGCGCCGATGTGCGATACATGAGCGACATTGAAGTAAACGACGAAAACAGTGAACAGGCCCCCGCTTATACCGTGGCCAGCGTGAATGCGGGTTACCGCTTCAACTGGAACAAAGTGACGCTCGATTTGTTTACCCGCGTCGACAACCTGTTCGACAGAAATTATGTCGGTTCTGTGATTGTTAATGAAGGCAATGGCCGTTATTTCGAACCGGCACCTGGCAGAAACTACGGTGGCGGCGCTACGCTTTCTTATAGTTTCGAATAACTTTTAGTCAGTACGTTCAGTCAGCAGAACAATGAACCACGCGGTGCTGCCCGTTACCTGCACTTTTTGAAGCGGGGCAGCACATGCAAGGAATGACACCCGGTGAGAACCGGATGTTCTTGAAGATTCGGCTCATGCCTGAATCGACGATTATAAAAAATCAGTAAGGTCATCAACTATGGAAACGAAAGCCTCGTTATCACGCATCGTCGTCATAATTACCGCTTTGTTCGCCGCGTTAAGCGGGATTTATCTTCTTGTCGGCGGTATCTGGCTGGCAAAATTAGGTGGTTCTCTTTATTACATTATTGCCGGTGTTATCTCGCTGGTTACCGCGTGGTTGCTGTATCGCCGTCGCTCTTCTGCATTACTGCTGTACGCAATCTTCCTGTTCGGCACCACGGTGTGGGCGGTGTGGGAAGTAGGCACAGACTTCTGGGCACTGACGCCGCGTTTAGACGTCACCTTCTTCCTGGGCCTGTGGATCCTGCTGCCGGTTGTGTATAACCAGATGCTGGCGAAAAACGCTTTCGCACGCGGCGCTCTGGCCGTTTCCCTGCTGTTCACCGTGATTGTGCTGGCGTACTCCGTCTTCAACGATCCGCAGGAAATCAACGGCACCCTTAAAGCTGCCGATGCTGCACCGGCGGCAACCGATTCCGGCGTTCCTGCCAGTGACTGGCCGGCCTATGGCCGTACTCAGGGCGGTACCCGTTACTCGCCACTGAACCAGATCAACGATAAAAACGTCAGCAAGCTCGACGTGGCCTGGACTTTCCGTACCGGTGACCTGAAGACCCCGAACGATCCGGGCGAAATCACTGACGAAGTGACGCCAATCAAAATCGGCGACATGCTTTACCTGTGTACGCCGCACCAGAAGCTGTTTGCTCTGGATGCCGCGACCGGTAAAGAGAAGTGGAAGTTCGATCCGCAGCTCAATTCTAACCCGACCTTCCAGCACGTGACCTGTCGCGGTGTGTCTTATCATGAGACCACACCTGCTGCACAAGGTGATGCGGCTAATGGCGCAGCGCCTGCTGTCTGTTCACGTCGTATCATTCTGCCGGTCAACGATGGCCGTCTGTTTGCGCTGGACGCTGAAACCGGCGCACGTTGCCCGGCATTCGGTAACAACGGTGAGCTGAACCTGCAAGGCAACATGCCTTACGCAACGCCAGGCCACTACGAGCCAACGTCACCGCCAATCATCACTAAATCTGTGATCATCGTGGCGGGTGCGGTTACCGATAACTACTCAAACCGCGAGCCTTCCGGCGTGATCCGTGGCTTTGATGTGGAAACCGGCAAACTGCTGTGGGCCTTCGATCCGGGTGCGGCTGAGCCAAACAAAATCCCTGAAGATGGTCAGCACTTCACGCCAAACTCCCCGAACTCATGGGCGCCTGCGGCTTATGATGACAAACTGGATCTGGTCTACCTGCCAATCGGCGTAGCGACACCAGATATCTGGGGCGGCAACCGTACTCCGGAAATGGAACGTTATGCGAGCGGCCTGCTGGCGCTGAATGCGACCACCGGTAAACTGGCTTGGTTCTATCAGACCGTTCATCACGACCTGTGGGATATGGACGTTCCGGCGCAGCCAACGCTGGCTGATATCACTGACAAGAGCGGCAACAAAGTTCCTGCGATTTATGTACCGACCAAAACCGGTAACATCTTCGTGCTGGATCGCCGTGACGGTAAGCTGATTGTTGACGCACCTGAAAAACCTGTTCCGCAAGGCGCAGCGAAAGGCGACCACGTTTCTCCGACTCAGCCGTTCTCCGAACTGACTTTCCGTCCGGAAGCCAAACTGACCGGTAAAGACATGTGGGGCGCAACGATCTATGACCAGCTGATGTGTCGTGTGATCTTCCACAAACTGCGTTATGAAGGCACCTTCACACCGCCATCCGAGCAGGGCACGCTGGTGTTCCCGGGTAACCTCGGTATGTTCGAGTGGGGCGGTATTTCTGTGGATACCGACCGTCAGGTGGCTATCGCTAACCCGATCGCACTGCCGTTCGTGTCTAAACTGATCCCACGTGGTCCTGGCAACCCTATGGAGCCAGATGAGAACGATAAAGGCGGTTCCGGTACTGAGACAGGCATTCAGCCACAGTACGGCGTGCCATTTGGCGTGACGCTGAACCCGTTCCTGTCTCCGCTGGGCTTCCCTTGTAAACAGCCTTCATGGGGTTACATCTCCGGCGTTGACCTGAAAACCAACGATATCGTGTGGAAAAAACGTATCGGTACCGTGCGTGACAGCTCACCATTACCGCTGCCGTTCAAAATGGGTATGCCAATGTTGGGCGCACCGATTTCTACCGCCGGTAATGTGTTCTTCATCGCAGCGACCGCAGATAACTACCTGCGTGCATTTGATATGAGCAACGGTGACAAACTGTGGGAAGCTCGTCTGCCAGCAGGTGGCCAGGCGACCCCGATGACTTACTCTGTGAATGGCAAGCAGTACGTTGTTATCGCAGCAGGCGGTCACGGTTCGTTCGGCACCAAACTGGGCGATTACATTATCGCTTACGCACTGCCAGACGCTGACGCTAAATAATTAGCTGTCATAAGCTCTGAAATCTGAAAGGCCGCGCAAGCGGCCTTTTTTATGGCTACAACGCCCGTAGCCATCACGCCGTGGCCGATAAAGCAGTTTTCCCCGACAGTGACATATTCACAAATAAAGGTATGCGACTGGATTTTTGTCCCCCGTCCGATGCTGGTGTTGGCCTGAATTTCCACAAAGGGCCCGACAAAAACGTCATCACCGAGAATACAGTCATACACATTAGCGGGTTCGTAAATCACCACATCCTGGCCTGCTTTCACATTACGGATTGTCACGCACATTGATGACCTTACGCAGATGGGCAACATCTTTTAGCGGTGGCAGACCAAAGATGCGGGCGTAATCCCTGTTAAACTGGGGCACACTCCTGTACCCCACTTCCTGGGCAACAAACGTCACGCTTTGTTGCCTGCCTAATAACATCGTTCTGGCATGAAGTAGCCTAACGCGCTTTTGATACTGTAAAGGACTCATGGCCGTGACGGCTTTAAAGTGACGATGAAAAGCCGATACGCTCATCGCCTCCCGTTCGGCCAATGATTCAACGACAAACTCTTCTGTAAAATTATGTCTTAACCAGCGAATGGCATTGCCGATTCGGGCCAACATCGTGCCCGGAGAAGCAATGTCCCTCAGCATCCAGCCATGAGGTCCTTTCAATACGTGATACAGAATTTCGCGCTCATAATTGGGCGCGAGGGCGGGGATATCGTCGGGGGTCTTCATCAGACGCAGCATTCTGACCCACGCATCAAGAAGTTCCGATGTCACTGAGGCAACAGAGAACGCGCCTTCCGGTCTGTTTTTCATGGCTGATTGAGGTAAATCGTCCAGCATAGCAGCCACCCGTTGAGGTTCCAGGGTCAGACTCACCGCCAGATACGGTTCTCCCGTCGCAGACGGATGAACAGCACCCACTGCAGGTAAATCAACCGACATCACAAAATACGAGGCAGGGTCATAGTTGAAAACCCGGTCTCCCACCGTCATCGACTTACTTCCCCTGAGGATCAGATTGATCATTGGCTCATAAACCGCAGCCAGTGCCGAAGCCGGAATATTTCCCTGAACCATCGCGACGCGTGGGATCCCCGTCTCCGTTCGCCAGTTGCTGGCGTGTGCGGCAAGACCACAAAGCTCATCAAGCTGGGATTGCATCATCATGTCTTACATCCTCGGTCTCATCGTTGAAAGGAGCATAAAGCAGAAACAGGCAAGAATCGAGCAGGAACACGGAAGCCCCTGTTTGACCCTTACCTTACTATTACTCCAACGCAAACACAGAGAAAGGAAACATCATGAAAGTTATTCTTGTAACAGGTGGAAGCAGTGGTATAGGAGCCAGTACGGCTATCCAGTGTGCCGCACGCGGTATGGGCGTGGTACTCACCTACCATAATCATCCCGAAGCCGCTGACAAGGTTATCAAACAAATCGAAGCGACTGGCGGTAAGGCTATCGCTGTCCAGCTTGACGTTTCGCGCTCTGAAACTTTCCTTACCTTTAGGAAGACCCTTGAGGATTTACTACACCGTTTCTGGCAACGTTCTGATTTTGATGTACTGATCAACAATGCCGGTTTCGGCCTTTTTAACCCGATTGAAACGGTGACAGAAAATGAGTTCGACAGTCTGTTCAATGTTCACCTTAAAGGCCCGTTCTTCCTGACACAGGCTCTTTTGCCCGTCCTTGCTGATGGGGGGCACATCGTGAATGTGACCAGCGCAACGACACGCGTTGCGACTTCAGGTGTGGCGCCTTATGCCGCTTTCAAAGGAGGGCTCGAGGTACTGACACGCTATATGGCCAAGGAGTTTGGGCCACGCCGTATTCGCGCAAACGCTATTTCTCCAGGTGCCATTCGTACCGGCCTGGGCGGCGGCCTGAATGATGAGTTCGAAGCCTTACTCGCTTCACAAACAGCGCTTGGACGCGTTGGGGAGCCTGACGATGTAGGTAAGGCCATTGCGAGTCTGGTGTCGGATGAAAATGGCTGGGTTAATGCTCAGTCCATCGAAGTGGCTGGCGGCTATCACATTTAATGATGACAGGAGGCTCTATGATCGATCATATCTTTCTATCGGTGACTGAAATCGGGCGATCCGTTGCGTTTTACACCGCAGCCCTGGCGCCTCTCGGCGTCACCGTTCGCCTGGACTATGACGGAAATGATGGGCCGCCGGGGCATCCTGACCTCAAAGGCTTTGGTGCCAACGGCCGGATATTTTTCTGGCTGCGCGAGGGGGACGCTGCAGGCGGGGCCACGCACGTTGGCTTTGTCGCTAATAGCAAAGAAAGGGTTGATGAAGCCTATGCCGCAGCAATGAGTGCGGGAGCCGCTGACAATGGTGCGCCGGGCGCACGCCTTTATTATGATCCCCGTTATTACGCTGCCGGCGTTATCGATCCCGACGGCTACACCCTGGAATTCGTCTATAAAAGTTGGCAGCACACCTCATCATGAAAACATTACTTATTTACGGTGCCACCGGTTATACCGGACGCATGATTGCCAAACAGGCAAAAGACGCTGGTCTCAATTTCGTGATTGCCGGCAGAAATAAAGAAAAACTGGATGAACTGGCGAAAACATTGGACGTAAGGGCCCATGCTTTTGCGTTGGATGATGCCGGGGCTCTCCCTCGTCATTTAGACGGGATAACGGTTGTATTGAACTGCGCCGGTCCTTTTGCTCATACCTCAGAATCACTGATGCGAGCCTGCATTATTCAGGGTGTTCATTACCTGGATATTACTGCCGAAATCAACGTTTATCGGCTGGCTGAGTCACTGCATGATCTCGCCTCCACGGCCAGGGTCATGTTACTGCCTGGTGTGGGATGGGATGTTGTGCCAACGGATTGTCTCGCGGTGACGATAGCTGAAAAGGTGCATGAGCCTGTACGCTTGAGAATTGCGCTGCAGGTTGCAGGCTCAATGTCACGGGGTTCGGCCTTCAGTGTGGGAGAGATTATCAGCGCGGGTCTGCTTGCCAGGGTCAATGGTGAACTGACGACGAAAACCGATGCCAAAACAGACTTTTTTGATTTTGGTGAAGGGAAAGTAGAATGTGCGCCACTCTCTTTCGGTGATCTTGTTACTGCATGGCATTCAACCGGCATTCCAAATATTGAAATGTATGTCCATGTGAGTGGCGATGCCTTTCCATCCGGAGATTTATCACGCTTGCCTGATGGCCCCTCTCAGGAAGAGCGCGCAGGTAATGTCGCTCGTGCAGTGGTAGAAATGACCGGGGTTGATGGTGACATTCACCATGCAGTCATTGAAACGGTCAACGGATATTCCTATACGCCACTCGCTGCGGTCGAAGCCGCCAGACGGGTGCTTAACGGAGTAAGCCAGCCTGGATTTCAGACGCCAGCTAAAGTATTTGGTGCAGATTTTGCGCTGAGTATTCAAGGGACGCGTATTTCCATACTTTGAGCCATAGGTGTGTAAAACCATGCTAAAGCTGCGCGGCAGTCAGTCTCGAGCATCTGTTCAATAAGATTGCGCACCGTTGGCAATCGCTCATGCCTTCGAAATAGTGCCGCCACCTCCGAAACAATAGCAGGGCCGGCAATTTCTCTGAAAACGACATTCGGCAATTGAATCGTGTTGATCAGCACACTGGGAATGATTGCGACACCCATACCCAGCGCTACTTGTGTCAACACCGCAACCAGAGTTCCGGGCGACGAGACGATATGTGGATCGAATTTTCCGCGCCTTGCGACCTCACGCAAGCCCAGACCTTGTTCTGGGATCACAAACGACTCATTGGAAAGCGCGCGCGGGAGAATGTCCGTCGACATCTTCGACAGAGCGTGGTCTGCCGGCAGAGCCACACAGAATCGGTCCCGTGCCATGACATGGCTGGAGACAGACAGAGGCAGATGCACGGGCGTTCGGACAAAAGCCAAATCTATCCTGCCTTCCTCCAGGAGTGGCAGGATCTGCTCGGTGGGTAATTCCTTCGTGTTAAGCATAACGTCGGGCCATTTATTGCGAAACCGCTGGACCTGTTCCTGGAGTACCCCAAAAAATGCCGCTGAACCAACATAACCTATCTCCACTCTTCCAACCTGACCCCTACACGCAGTTGTAGCACGTGCCGATTACGGTAAGCTTCATAAGATAATGATCGGAGACAATAAGAATGATTTTGAGGCCGCCCAGGGATACGAAATGTCGTTTGCATTTGCAAATTGGGGTTATGGATCTCTGGTGGACGAGAGTGAAGCAGTCATTCTCAGAAAATTCATAGATATTCTCGACTTCGTAGATTTACCATCTTGATGAACCATCGTGTATTTGTTGACCACTTCAATGCCGGATGGCAGGGAAATCTGGACATAGGTTTCGCTATTTCCCGCAGCCTGTCACTTGCGGATAATTGCGGCAAACCAGCATGAGTTTATGTTTCGGTTCAAAACCTTTATCCAGCATGCATTGCTGAACTTTCGCGGCCTTAAGAATGGTCGGAACGAAAGGAACCGAGCCTAGCGGTTTCGGATATCCGCATTCATACATCATTTGTAACGCGAGCTTATCGTTCTCAACAGCGTGCGAAAAATGCAGCGAGGCGCCCGCTTTACGCCAGCTGATGAGCTGTGACTCATCCCGGCCTGAATCCGGTTTGATCGGGTGAAAACCCTTATCGGCGACAAAAGGTAGCGCTTCGAGCTGTCGCTGACTGAGCGGATGTCCCTGTTGTTTCTCGATGCAGGCAGGGGTGTTTTTGTAGTAATCGCAAATATGGAAATCGCCCTTATAGGTAAATCCTTTCCCCTCCATGCACTGGTAATACAGCACCGTTTCATTGTCGGTAAAAGAAGGTTCCGGCCCCGGAAGCGGGACGCCGCATTGCCCCATCGCAACACGCGCGTCATCTATGGTGCTGCCAGGGCGCTGCCACTGCGTTAAATCAGGCGGGGGCGGACACCCGGTGAGCAGAAAAACCGAACCGATCAGTGCAGATGAAGAAACCAGAGAAGTGATGCGGGGCATAAAAATCCTTTTTAATAATAATGTTATAGAATTCTTTGACTCCCTTTATGCAGCGGGAGTGGCAGGAGAAGGATAACTTTAGTTCAGTTTCAGGAAACAGAAGCGTTTATATGTCCTGAAGTAAGGAGAAGACAGATGACCGTTGTTTTGGATGAAGGCACGCCAGCGGCTGAAACTCTGGCGTGACACTGCGCGGAACTAAGAAGCACAGCCCTCTGGCTTAAATACCCGTGTTATGGACGCCGGATTATTGGCCAGTTTATTGGCCGGTCTGCGCGGACGGGCAACGAGTTCTCCGCCACAGTTGGGGCATATCCCGTGAAGTTTGTCTTCGGCACAGGTTACACAGAATGTGCATTCAAACGAGCAAATTCTGGCATCAGCAGCAGGGGGGAGATCGGTATTGCAACACTCGCAGTTGGGTCTCAGTTCCAGCATAGAATTTATCCTTCAACAGTATGACTTCAGGGATAACCATCAGACGTTCGCCGGTCTGTTTCGTCATAAACATATCCTGAAACAGGTGTTTGGGAAAGATCCGGCGCAAGGACTGACCGGAATAACGAAACATCTGCGGCAATCGCTGGAATGCGTATCAGAACCCGTTGATTTAAGCAGAGCGCCTGTGAGGGCGCTCCGGGTTGAGCTGTTTACTCTATCGACAACCGGTAAACCCGCAGGCGATACCCGTCAGGATCCAACGCGAGAAAGGTATAGCCGAAATCCATCTCAACAGGTTCCTGCATTATCTCAAGTCCCTTATCGCGCCAGAGAGAGCAGAGAGCATCGACCTGTTCATTGCTGTCAGCAGAAAAGACGATCTCACCATTTCCGGCATAACCTTCAGCGGCGGGTTCGACAGTATGCTTTGACCAAAGGCCCAGCCTCATCCCTGAGGGTAGAACAAACATGGCGAAAGTGGCTGAAGCCTCAACGGGTTGTTTTTCCAGAAGGTCTTCATAGAATCTGGCGCTGACCTGCGGATTGTTGACGTACAAAATAACGAAGTTTGAATCAATCATTAATGGCCCCTCAGGAATGAAAAGACATCCGGTTTGATGTCTGTTACTGAGTATCTTAGTGGCCACCACTGCCAGTTTCTGTCAGGAGTGATTCGGGTTACTGAGGTGAGATTTGTTCCTTATCCTGCCACTCTTTCAGCAATCTCTGACGCCGCCTTGGGTAGCGCTCATCCGTTCGTTTGAGAGACATAATGCAGTCGGTGCGGAAATGACGAAAGCTCTGACGCGACTCGCACCATGCGATCAGTATCTGAACCTGATCGAAATAACCGAGGGCAAATGGCCAGATCACCCGGGAGGAACTTTCATTTTTCAGGCTGCGATAAACAATTTCAATTTTACGTTCGTCTTTAATTGCCTGACGGATTTGCGGTAATAAGGCTGCGTCTGCGCCAGAATTGTCTGCTGGGCCGATGAGTAAGGTTGTCGATTCCAAAGACATGCGCAGATCTTCGGGCAGCACCGCTGCAATTTTGGCAAGCGCGTTTTTTGCTGCCGCGCTCAGTTGCCCGTCGCTACGTCTGGATACCCAGCGGGAACCCAACACCAGTGCCTGGATTTCATCCTCAGAAAACATCAGAGGAGGAAGCATGAAACCGGGGCGCAAAATATATCCCAGCCCCGGCTCGCCCTGAATATCGGCTCCCTGCTCCTGCAATGTTGCGATATCCCGGTAGAGCGTTCTGACGCTGATATTGAGTTCCGCAGCCAGCGTTAACCCGGTCACCGGAAACCGGTGGCGGCGGAGGATCTGAATTAAATCAAGCAAACGCTGGGAACGGGACACGGTGTTACTCTCTTAGGTATCGGTTATCTATTATTTCCATTATTTCTCCGCCTGCAAGTGACCGCGCTGACCTCGCAGGCGGCTTACGCTTATCACACTCGCCAGCACCGTCGCCATCACCGCCACCCATAAACTGACCTGCACTGCCCGGGCCTCCTGCAACACACTACTGGCAGAATAAATTGTCAGGATGACCCCGACGCACGCGGCACCGAGACACTGGCCGAAGGTGCGCATAATGGCCAGTACGCCGGAGGCATAACCGCTGTTTTCCCGTGAAGCGTTGGAGAGCATTTCACGGTTGTTCGGGCTCTGGAAACAGCCGAAGCCCAGTCCGCAGATAAAGCTTCTCAGGCCGATATCCCAGACCTGGGGTTGCGCGGGGAGTTGCGCGAGTAACAGTAATCCCACCGCAAATACCGCCAGACCCACAGTAGAAATAATGGCGGCCGGATAACGGTCGGCAAGGCGTCCTGCATGCGGTGCCGCCAGAATAATCCCCAGCGGCCAGGGCGTGAAAAGTAATGCGGAAACAAAGGCGCTGTAACCGTAAACGCTCTGAAACAGGAACGGCAGCGCGACAAAGGTGATGCCCTGGCTGACGAATGAGGCCAGGGAGGTGAAGGCCGCCAGCGTGAACCGCGTGGAGGCAAACATGCCGAGCGGCAGCAGCGGTTTTGGCGCCCGACGCTGACGCCAGACAAAGGCCACGCCTGCAATTATCGCCGTCAGGCCATAGGTTATGGCGGTGGCAAGTTTGTCATTTCCCGGATGCGCAAAGGATTCTGCCGCCATAATCAGCGCGCCCAGTGCGACTGCCGATAAAATCGCCCCGGCAGTATCAAACGGCTGGCGCGTACTGGCGGGGTTTGATGGCACCACGCGCAGCGTAAGAATGACCGCAATAATGCCGAGCGGAATATTGATCGCGAACAGCCACTGCCAGCTCATCGCCGATAATATTGTCCCGCCCAGCACCGGCGCGACAGCGGTGCTGGTGGCGATCATCAGAGCATTCAGCCCCAGTATTCGTCCGAGAAGGCGGTTGGGGAAAACGGAGCGCAATATCGCCGGGCCAATACTCAGCGTGGCTGCTGCGCCAATTCCCTGAAGCACCCGCATGATAATCAACATGTCGAGCGATGATGACAGCGCACAACCCAAAGAGGCAAGGGTGAACACCGTCAGTCCGGCGGCAAACAGCGGACGGAAACCGATGCGGCTGGCCAGCGCGGCGAAGATTGCCAGTGTCATGGACGCCGACAGCAGATAACCGTTCGACACCCAGACCGCTGCACCTGCCGAGATATCCAGTGCATGTGCAATCTGTGGCAGTGCGATGTTGACCATCGAACCGTCGAATACCGCCATCGTTGCCATGATCATCACGGCGGCCATGGCAAATCCCCGTTCACGGCCGGGTAATCCTTCATCGCCTGGTTTGTCGGAAAATAATTCCATAACGCATTCGCCTTATTGATATTGAGTCAGGTAACTATACCGGCAGGTAATATAGTGCGGAAGACGCAGCATCTGCACTTAATACCTGCACCAAACGCCTTCTCTCATTATTGCCATTGCGTTACTCTGTTCAGATGACTGAACCCGATCTGAACTTACTTATTGCACTTGATGTGCTGCTGGCTGAAGCAAGTGTAGCCGCTGCTGCCCGACGTCTGGGATTAAGCGCCTCTGCCATGAGCCGTACACTGGGTCGCCTGCGCGAAACCACCGGCGATCCGCTGCTGGTGCGCGCCGGACGAAATATGGTGCTGACGCCTTATGCCGAAGAAATCCGCCAGCGCACCCGGAATGTGGCGTTTGAGGCGCGCGCCCTGTTGCGGCCTTCATCAGCAGATTTCAATTTAGCCAGACTTGAGCGTACTTTCCTGATCCGTTCCAACGATGGTTTTGTGGTGGCATTTGGTGCGGCGATGATTGCCGCTGCTGCGCAGGTGGCCCCGTCCGTATGTCTGCGATTTATGCCAAAACCGGAAAAAACCTCCAATGCGTTGCGGGAAGGGCGGGTAGATCTTGAGATTGGTGTTTTAGGCGAAATGGGACCGGAAATTCGTTTGCAAACTTTGTTCCGCGACAGGTTTATGGGCGTGGTGAGAAAAGGTCATCCGCTGGCGCTTAAGAAAACGATTACCGCGCACGAATACGTGTCGTTCGGGCATGTTGTCGTTTCACGTCGCAACAACACTTACGGACCTGTGGATGACGCGCTGGCCGAAGTCGGGCTGAAAAGGAAAATTGCCGCCGTCGTGCCGGGTTTTTCCGCCGCCCTGGCGATTGCGCAAAACTCCGATCTGGTGGCGCTGATCCCCGCGTCATTCATGATTGCTGAGCCAGACCGGTTATATGCTTTCGAACTGCCGCTGGAGACCCGTGAAATCACGATTTCCCAGATGTGGCATCCGCGTTCAGAAGTTGACCCTGCGCACCGCTGGCTGCGGCAACTGGTATTGGGTGTGTGTCGTGATAATGTGCCGCTGTAACGCGTTACTCTACCTCCAGATAATGCCTGAGTGTCATCCGCAGGTCAGGCGTTAATTCTTTGATGTTATTCAGCATCCAGCGCAGGTACATCGGGTCGTCTTCGGCGATTTCAGCAATTTTTCTGCCGCGATATTTCCCAAACATCATGGTGCTCACCAGCGCAGGGCGGCCGGTAATGGTCACCATTTCTTCCGGTGTCCAGCCTGATTCATCCATGATGCGGATAAGTAACGCGGCGGTGATGTAGCAGTCAAACAGCGCGCGGTGATGATGCAGATCCGCAGGCGTTGCCACGTCCAGCTTGAGGGATTTGTACAGCGCCATGTTGCTGTATTTGATCCCCGGCCATAAACGGCGGGAAAGTTTCACGGTGCAAATCCAGTCACCCGGCATATCGGGTAGCATGCGCTGGTCAAAGCTGGCGTTATGGGCCACATAATATTGGCTGCCGTGATAACGCGGAATGATCTCTTCAATCCACGGTTTGTCGGCCACCATGGCCTCGGTAATTTTGTGGATGGCCATTGCCTGATGGCTTATCGGCCGGTCGGGGCGCACCAGATCACTCATCGGGTTGACGATTTTCCCGTCTTCAATGTCGACCGAAGCCACTTCAACCACGCCGCCTTGTAATCCACAAGTTTCCGTATCAATAACGCGCAACATATTCCACTCCGACTGGTCAGCAAACACCTTCTAAAAACGTTAGCCTAACGGATTGACTTCCTCGTGCCCACTTTTCTCATCACAAAGTAAAGGCCGCAATATCCCCCTACATCCCATCCGTCTATTTCCTGTACAGATCACACTTCCCCTCACTTTCGTGAAAATGCTCACATTCCGTCGTGCAGATGCCCAAATCTACCGGCAAATTTTCGGCTTTTAGCCGTGGAAATGCGTCACCAAACTGGCTAAGTTCAATAATGAAACGCTATTTTATTATTGTTGGATTGCGGTTTTAAAGAAGTGTGAGTGTGCTCACACTGCTGAATGGACGCGCAATGACGAAGCGCTCTGAAGGGCGTTAACTCTCTCAGTAATGGCAGGTATCGCTGTGAAAATAAGTTCTGTTGAAGTCTCTGTTTTTACTTATCCGACCCGTCGCGTTTCTGACAGCGCGGGTCATTCTCATCCGGGTGAAGAAAGTCAGGCGAAAATGGCCATGTTAACGATCACCACTGACGAAGGTGATTGCGGGTATTCGTTCGCACCGCCTGAAGTGGTGCGTCCGCATGTGGTGAACGCATTTTTCAGGAAAGTGCTGATAGGCCAGAACCCGTTCGACCGCGAACGCCTCTGGCAGGATTTGGTTCACTGGCAACGTGGCAGTGCGCATCAGCTGACCGAGCGGGCACTGTCGTTTGTCGAGCAGGCATTGTGGGATCTTATTGGCCGCAAACTGAATATGCCGGTGCACAAACTGCTGGGCGGTTTTCGCGAAAAAGTCCCGGCTTACGGCAGCACCATGTGTGGCGACGAACTGAAGGGCGGGCTGTCGACGCCGGACGAATTCGGGCAGTTTGCCGAAAAACTGGTGGCCCGCGGTTATCAGGCTATCAAGCTGCACACCTGGATGCCGCCGGTGGCGTTCGCGCCGGATCCGAAAATGGATATCAAAGCCTGCGCCGCCGTACGTGAAGCGGTCGGGCCGGATATCGAACTGATGCTCGACGGCTATCACTGGTACAGCCGCAGTCAGGCGCTGACCATCGGTAAGGCGCTGGAAAAACTCAACTTCGCCTGGTTCGAGGAACCGATGGAAGAAGAGAGCATGGCTTCTTATGCCTGGCTGGCGGAAAACCTGTCTATCGACGTGATCGGGCCGGAAAGTCTGGGTGGCAAGCACCACAGCCGTGCGGACTGGGTGAAGGCCGGTGCCTGCGACATTTTACGCGCCGGTGCCAACGGCGTCGGCGGCATCTCGCCGTGCATGAAAGTCGCCAGTCTGGCGGAAGCTTTTGGGATGGACTGCGAAGTGCACGGCAACGGCGCGGCGAGTCTGGCGGTGGTCGGCGCAATCCGCAACTGTCGCTGGTACGAACGCGGTCTGCTGCATCCGTTCCTGGAATACGACGAACCTGCTGCATACCTGAACAGCATTGTTGACCCGATGGATGAACACGGCTTTGTTCATCTTTCTGACCGCCCCGGCCTCGGAGAGGACATTAATTTTGATTACATAGAAACCCATACCGTCAGCCGCGACTGACCTGCGGGCAGAAAAAATAATAAACCTCTGACTCTACCCGGAAGGTACATCATGAACTCTGGCAAACCGTGGGGCGCATGGCTTTTCGCGCTCCTGCTGATGACGGCTGGCTGGACGGCGCAGGCAAAAACGCCGCCCGACCAGCTGATCATCGGCATGAACATGAATAACCTGTTAACACTCGATCCGGCAGCGATGACCGGCAATGATATTGTCGGCATCGTGGTCAATCTCTATGACCCGCTGATTGAGCTTGATCCGCAACAACTCACCAACGTGCGCCCCGCACTGGCGACCTCATGGGAGGTCAACGACGCCCGCAACCTCATCACGTTTCATCTGCGCGAAGGCGTGAAATTCCACTCCGGCAATCCGGTGACTGCTGACGATGTGGTGTGGTCGATGCGCCGCATTCTGCATCTCAATCTGGCACAGGCCTCGGTGTGGAAATCCTACGGATTCAGCAAAAAGAATGTCGATGAGATGGTGCGTTCGCCGTCTCCCGGTATCGTCGAAATTCAGTTACCCAAACCCAATGACCCGAAACTGGTGATCTACTCGCTGGCGGCGCTCGGCAGCGTGGTGGCGCTGGACAGCAAAACCGTGCAGGCCCATGAAGTGAATGGCGACTGGGGTAACCGCTGGCTCACCACCAACGAAGCCGGTTCCGGGCCATTTCGTCTCGATAGCTGGCAGGCGAAAGATGTGCTGAACATGAGTCGCAATCCGCAGTACTGGCGCGGTGAACCGAAACTGTCGCGTGTGGTATTCCGTCATTTTCAGGAATCCCAGACGCTGCGCCTGATGATTGAAAAAGGCGATCTGGATATTGCCAATAACATGGCGGTGTCTGATGTGAAAGCGCTGAGCCACGACCCGGCCATGCAGGTCGATCAGGTGAAAAAAGGCACCATTTATTACGTGGCGATGAGCATGAAAGAGCCACATTTCGCTAACCCGAAAGTACGCGAAGCGGTGCGCTATCTGATTGATTACCAGGGTATCGGCAAGGCGCTGATGGACGGTTATGGCATCGTGCATCAGCGTCCTATCCAGGTCGGTATGCCTGCCACGTTGCCGGATCCGGGTTATAAGCTGGATATCCCGCGTGCCAGAACTTTGCTGGCGGAAGCCGGTTATCCCAACGGTTTTGATACTACGCTGCGGGTACTGGCCGATCAGCCTTTCCTCAATATCGCGATTGCGGTGCAGTCCACGCTGATGCAGGCGGGGATCCGCGCCAAAATCGTTACCGGTACCGGCAACCAGATTTACGGCGCGATGCGTGAACGCAAGTTCGACATGCTGGTCGGGCGCGGCGGCAGCGGCGTGGAACCGCATCCGCATTCCAGCCTGCGTGCGCTGGTTTACAACCCGGATAACAATGACGCGGCACGGCTGACCAATTTTCAGGGCTGGCGCACCGGTTTCTATGACAAACAGCTGAATGCGGATATCGATCAGGCGCTGCTTGAGCGTGACCCCGAGAAACAGAAACAGGAGTATTTCGCCATTCAGCAACGCTACGACGCGCTGATCCCGGCGCTGGTGCCGCTCTCGCAAATGGTTGATTCCATTGTGGTGCGCAGGGACGTCAAAAACTACCTGCCGCATCCTTCTGCCACCACGTTCCTGCGTGACGTCTGGAAAGATGAACCTGCTGACGTGCAGCCAACCGGAGGTAAAGGGTTATGACCATGCAAATTCCGGCTCCTGCTTCAAAGCAAACGGCGCGGATGTCATTCCCTGCCGGGCGCATTGGCAAACGTCTGGTGCAGGTAGCGGTCACGCTGTTCGGACTGCTGCTGCTGACGTTTTTTATCGGCCGCGTGATGCCGGTGGATCCGGTGCTGGCGATTGTCGGACCGGACGCCGACCACAGCACCTATGAGCAGGTTTACCATCAGCTCGGCTTTGATAAACCGCTGTGGACGCAGTTCGGTATTTACCTTTCCGGGCTGGCGCATGGCGATTTGGGCAATGCGCTGCTGACCGGTAAACCGGTGACGCAGGACATTCTGCGCGTGTTCCCGGCCACCATGGAACTGGCGACGCTGGCGATCATTCTCGGTGCGGGCGTCGGTATTCCGCTCGGTGTGCTGGCGGCGGCAAAACGCAACAGCATCGCGGATTATGTGGTGCGCATCATCAGCCTGGCTGGCTATTCCACCCCGATATTCTGGGTCGGCATGATGGGCTTACTGGTGTTTTACGCCTGGCTGGGCTGGGTCGGCGGTGCCGGGCGGCTGGATTTCAGCCTCGACGGACAGGTTACCCGCCACAGCGGATTTATGCTGATCGACGCACTGATCGCAGGCAACTGGGAAGTGTTTCGCAACGCGCTTAATCATCTGATTTTACCCGCGTCACTGCTCGGTTTTCACTCGCTGGCCTACATCAGCCGCATGACCCGCAGTTTTATGCTGGCGCAGCTTTCGCAGGAATTTATCATCACCGCCCGCGTGAAAGGGCTGAGCGAATGGCATGTGCTGTGGAATCACGCGTTCCGCAACATTCTGGTTCAGTTGCTGACTGTGGTGGCGCTGGCATACGGCTCGCTGCTGGAAGGCGCGGTGCTGATCGAAACCGTGTTTTCCTGGCCGGGCTTCGGTTCGTATCTCACCAGCAGCCTGATGCTGGGCGATATGAATGCGGTGATGGGCTGTGTGCTGGTGGTGGGTATGATTTTCGTGGTGCTGAATTTGCTCTCTGACCTGCTGTATCAGGTCTTTGACCCGAGGACAAAAGTATGACGATTTCCCTTGATTCCGTCACGCTCAGCGCGGGCGACGAAAAACGTCAGCGCGTGAAAAGGGCGTTTGGCCGGGCGGGCCATTTTCTGTGGCAGATGGCGTGTAATCCGCTGACCGCCATCGGTGGCGCGATTGTTCTGGTGCTGATGATTGTGGCGGTTTTTGCGCCGTGGATCGCACCGTTTCACCCGCTGGTGCAGGATTTAAACAATGCGCTCAGCCCGCCGTCGGCGGCGCACTGGTTCGGCACTGACGAGTTTGGCCGCGATATCTTCAGCCGTCTGGTGTATGGCTCGCGTATCACGCTGTACATCGTGTTGCTGGTGTCGGTCACCGTCGGGCCGCTTGGCCTGTTGCTGGGCGTTACCGCCGGTTATTTCGGCGGGAAAACCGACATGGTGCTGATGCGCGTCACTGACATCTTCATCTCTTTTCCGAGTCTGGTGCTGGCGCTGGCATTTGTCGCGGCACTCGGGCCGGGGCTGGAACATGTGGTGATCGCCATTACGCTCACCGCCTGGCCACCGATTGCGCGTCTGGCGCGGGCCGAAACGCTCTCGCTGCGACAGGCTGATTTTATCTCGGCGGTGCGTTTGCAGGGCGCGAGTCCGGTGCGGGTGTTGTGGCGTCACATTGTGCCGCTGTGCCTGCCGTCGGTGATCATCCGTATCACCATGAATATGGCGGGGATTATCCTGACCGCAGCCGGTCTGGGCTTCCTCGGGCTTGGCGCCCAGCCGCCGGATCCGGAATGGGGCGCAATGATATCAAGCGGCCGTACGTACATGATGGAGTGCTGGTGGGTGGCAACAATCCCCGGTCTGGCGATCCTGATTAACAGCCTGGCGTTCAACTTCTTAGGAGATGGCCTTCGTGACATTCTCGATCCCCGAAATGACTGACGCTCCGGCGTTACTCGATGTGCAGGATTTGCACGTCAGCTTTGTGAATGGCCGTCAGGTCACGCAGGCAGTACGCGGCGTGTCTTTCCAGCTCGGGCGCGAAAAACTGGCGATAGTCGGTGAATCCGGATCGGGTAAATCCACCGTGGGGCGTGCGCTGCTGCATCTGCATCCGTCGAAAGCGCGTATCACCGCCAGCAAAATGCAGTTCGCCGATGTGGATTTGCTGCACGCCAGCCCGGCGCAGATGCGACAAGTGCGCGGTAAGCGGATTTCGATGATTATGCAGGACCCGAAATACTCACTGAATCCGGTGCTGTGCGTCGGCGATCAGATTGCCGAAGCGTGGCGTTCGCACCACAAATGTTCCTATAACGATGCCAAAAGCAAAGTGCTGAACATGCTCGACGTGGTGCGTATCCGCGAACCTGAACGTGTATACGGCCTGTATCCGCACGAGATTTCCGGCGGACAGGGGCAGCGCATCATGATCGCGATGATGCTGATCACTGACCCGGAAATGGTGATTGCCGATGAGCCGACATCGGCGCTTGATGTGTCCGTGCGTTTGCAGGTGCTGGCGCTGCTTGATGACCTGGTGAAAACCCGCGGTCTGGGGCTGATATTTATCAGTCACGACATCAATCTGGTGCGCAGTTTCTGCGACCGCGTGCTGGTGATGTACGCCGGGCGCATTGTCGAATCCATTGCCGCAACCGATCTGGATAACGCGCAGCATCCGTACACCCGTGGTCTGCTGAACGCGTTGCCGGACATGGATAACCGCCGTTATCCGCTGCCGGTGATGCAACGTCAGGCCAGCTGGCTGACCGATTAAGGAGCACGTATGCCACAGAAAACGATGATAGACGTGCGCAACCTGAACCTGAGTTTCGGTGAGGGCGCGAAGACCACGCAGGTGCTGACCGAGGTCAATATTGCCGTGCGTGAAGGCGAGATTTTCGGGCTGGTGGGCGAATCCGGTTCCGGTAAAACCACGGTGCTGAAATGTCTGGCGGGATTGTTTACTCACTGGCAGGGTGAGCTGGAAATCGATGGTCAGCAGCTCGAGCACCGCATTGGCCGCGAGCGTTGCAGACTGGTACAGATGGTGTTTCAGGATCCGTATGGTTCACTTCATCCGCGCCACACCATTGGCGATATTCTGGAAGAACCGTTGCAAATCCACCGTATCGACCAGCGGGAGCAGCGGATTAACACCATTCTGGAAAAAGTCGGTCTGAACCGCGCATTCCGCAGCCGCTATCCGCATCAGCTTTCCGGCGGTCAGCGCCAGCGCGTGGCGATTGCGCGGGCGCTGATCCTGAAACCGCGCGTGTTACTGCTCGACGAACCGACCTCCGCGCTGGATGTCTCCGTGCAGGCGGAAATACTTAATTTGCTGTTCGATCTTCAAAAAGAGGAAGGGTTGACGTATCTGATGGTGACACACGATCTGGGGGTTATCGCCCATCTTTGCCAGCGTGTTGCAGTAATGAAATACGGCAAAATCCTCGAAACGCTGGACACTGATGCCTTGCTGCGCGGCGATATCCGGGATGACTACACCCGTGTGCTGGTCGATGCCAGCCGTGACTACAGCCGGGAAATGGCGGCAAAAGTGATGCTATAGGAAGGATAAAAGGCCACTGTAGCGGCAGTGATGCAGCGGCCTTTTACCTCTTATCCCTGATCCTGCCCAGTTTCATCGTCACCTGCTCCGGCATTTTATCCAGATTATCTTCCCGCAATCCCAGCACCACGTTGTAACCCGCGAACAGAGTGCGATCGCCCAGACGCGGCAGCGGTGCGAGCTTCATCGGAATAGTCAGCGTCAGGCTGGTGTCGTAGTCACACCCCAGATAGACGCGCAGCAGGGTAAAGACGTCTTCCCGCAACTGACCGCCGGGCAGCCAGCCGTTGGCCTCAGTTGGGTCTTCGGTAAACATCTCCACGCCAATGCAGTAGTTGGCATCCGAGGTTTCACTGCCGAGAACCAGATGGTCGCCCAGGCGTTGCTGAGCTGAGAAAGAGAATCTAGCACGTTTGCCGGCGGGTATCCGCGTGACCTTATGCGGTTTTACGGTGACCTGCGTGTTGGGTGCCTGCGAGCGGATCAAGCTGGTGATACCTTCCGCCGTGCGGGTAGTTCTGACCAGCGGCTGCAATAACGCCAGCAATCGCGAGGCGGGCACGTCGCCGCTGTCGGTGATGCCGGTCAGGGCCATCAGGCTGCGCGACGTTTTGTCGGTCCCGCCGTCTTCAAAGGTGGCGGGATAATTGTACTTTCGCCAGATGCGGTAAAACTGCGTCATCATCCGGTGGTTGAAGATGTCTAAAAAGGCTTCCAGCGCCTCGTGACCTTCGCGCCGCTGGGTGATGTCATCGATGTAGCCGGTCGGCAGCGGCGAATCCACGCCGTACAGCCCCATAAAGGTGGTGCGCACCGTCGGCGGCGCGTCCGGGCGTACTTCGCTCGTTTCGACGGCTTTAAGCTCGCTGACCGGAAAACCCATCCCCGGATGCGGACGAAAACGCACCGCGTCGTTTTTCGGCGAGAAGGTGCTGCCTAACGGTTTCTTATCCGAGAGCTGTTTCTCCAGCAACTGGCAGAAACGGTAGAAGTTAAAGGCGTGCGCCCGGTCGTTCCCGTCCTTGTCCCGCCAGAATTCCTTCAGGGCGTTCTCTTTCTTTTCTGCATGGTCATCAAAATCATCCGGCGTCATCAAAACAACACCCGCGTCAGGCGGCGTTCCGGCCATGCCCATTTTGTCCCGGACTGACTGAGTGTCACCGTCAGCTGTATAAACCGGCGGATATCGGCGTACTGGGTGTAGAACTGCTCCAGAACCTCGCAAAACAGCAGGGCGTCGCCCTGGCCGCAGAACTGATGTTCATCCAGCATTACGCGGATAGCCACGCCGTGCCAGCCTTCTGCCGGGTAGTGCGACGGCGTATAGCTCACCTGTGTAATGCCCGCAATGCGGCGCGCGTTGTCCGGGTCATGCGTCCAGTCCAGAAGGCTGAGCGCGTGACGCAGCGTGTCGATTTCCATCAGACCGGCGATGGCCTGCGGATGCAGCAGTGACAGCACCTGCCACTGGTAAAGTTCAGCGGTCGGCGGGTAATGCGGCATGGAGGGACGCGTGCGGGTCGCACACTTCAGCTCAAGATTACCCGGGGCGGTCTCACCGTCGAATACGCTCTCCTGTAACGCCATGCGCGGGTACGCGCCGTTGGTGCAGGTCATGTTCAGGCGCATCTTCAGGCCGTTCTGCGCCTCGTGGGTGCGTCCACCGAGCATTAAAATGGTCTCGTTCAGTCCGGAAGGACCCCGGTACATGCGGGTGTGGTAATAACGGTCGGGCCAGTTTTTCTTATACTGGAGCATGCCGCCTTTCTGGCGAAACTGGCTGTAGGGCACGTAGCTGAATTCGGCGTTGTCTTCGGTCACTTCCGCGACGTCATTGACCGCATAGATTTCAGTGTGGCCGTCGCTGAGGCGGTGCGGTCGCAGGCGGTAATCACTGACTGCGGCGGTCACGGACAGCGGCTGGGCCAGCAGGCGGAACAGGTTGATCACCGGCACGCAGTGCATGCGGATGGCGTCCGGCGGCACGGCCAGATCGTATGGCCAGCGTTCGCTGAGCGTCACCTCGATATCAAACGAGGTGGTGTCCGGCGGAAAGGTCAGGGTTTCCAGCCCGCGCAGCTGCATAAAGAAATAACGCGCCGGTGAAGTGAAATATTCCAGCCACGGGCGCACCTCGCCGCACAGGGCCGGGCTGTCGCTCTCCGGCCAGATTGAGGCGTCGTTTTCTGCCTGCCAGCGCGGCACAAACTGCACGTCTACAGGCGTCAGCTCTGTCGATTCCTGCCAGAACCGCACGTTAACCCGCTTTACCTGACGGCTGAGAGCCAGATACAGCGCAGACTGCAGCACGCGGTCGCCGTTGAGATACAGGCTGATGTTTTGCCAGTCGGCGCGGCGGATTTCAGTGAGGGCGGGCAGGGTGAAGCGCAGTTTCAGCGCCTGCTGGCCTTCGGGCAGGGTGAATAACGAGACGTTATCAAGCGCAAACGGATGGACTTTCAGGTCGCGGGTGGTGCGATAAACGCAGCGCTGACGGTCGTTGCCCAGTGGCTGGGTTAACAAATCGCTTTCAGCGGGCAACACCTCTTCGCGCACATGCAGCTCCGGCGCGACCGGTGTCAGTTCGACCACTGCCGTGGAGGGCAGCGTGCGGTTGATCACCGGCAGCAGGTGCGAGAGCAGAGGCTCAGTCAGCTCGGGAATATCGTCATCTATCTTCTGACGCAGCTTGGCCATCATCAGCGAAAAGCCCTGAAACAGCCGTTCGACGGAGTCATCGCGCGGTACCGGACTGCCGTCCAGACCTAACGCGCGTCCCAGCTCCGGGAACTCTTTCGCAAACTCCAGCCCGGCTTCCTTCAGGTAGCGCATTTCGCCGTCAAAATATTTTAAGAAATCGTCTTCCATGTCGGTGCCTGCGTTATCGGAAAATCGTGGTAGGTAATCTGAAACCATCAAGTTTCAGCAGGCTGACCGGATTATTACCTGCGACAAAGGCCAGGCGGTAATTGAGCGGCAGGCCGTCTCCGGCGGTCCAGACCACCAGATAATGTGTGTTGTCCACCGGCGTAATTTTGGCCTTCTTCAGCAGCCGGTAAAATGCCCAGGTGCCCGGCGTATCAAAATACAGCCGCGCACCGGCATGGACACTGGTCCACACCAGCGATGCACCGGGATAGTAAGTGTCGCCCGGCCACTGAATGTCCTGCCATAACGGCATCTGATTGAAGTACAACAGCTTCTGGCCGTCGATGCTCAGTTCGGTCTGCACCACGTCTCTGGCCGTGCCCGCCTGCAGCCTGAAACGAAATCCCCAGCCCGTATCGTTAAGCGCGTGACCCAGGCGGTCGAGCTGGTTTAGCTTACTGAGAAACGCGGCGTTCACCGTCAGTCCCGGAGGCAGTTTGTCGGCCTTCTGCCAGCGGTTGTCTTTGTACTCCAGCACGCCGTTCAGACGCTCGCGGATGAAACCGGCAATCAGGCCGGTCTGCGGATTGATAAAATCGTTCAGCGCCGCCAGCGACGCGTCTTTCGGACTGTCGGTGAACGGGAAGGTGTTATCGAATTCTTTGTGCCAGACCGCGACAATCTCCTGCTGCCACTGCGCATCCATCCCTTTTACGCCGGTGGTCATCACGCCTTTCCATGTCTGGCTGAGCGGCGCCAAAAACAGCGCCTGTGCCATCGGTTGCCAGCCGCTGCCCAGCTGGGCACGCAGACGGGCGGGCAACTCAGAAACCGCGTTATCAATCTGTGTCCCGCGAAATACCGACTGCGAGAGTGCCGCCGTGCCGCCGGTGGCCGCCGACAGGTTGCGCATCTTGTCGCGCAGCCCTGCGGTTTGTGACCGCCAGCCCGACAGCGTAATACCGTTCCCTTTACTGGCACCGGTCGCCATCGAGACGATGCCGCCAAACACCGGCTGCAGGGCAGGAATCAGCTCACTGCGTCGTTCGTTCGGGCTGCCCGCCAGTCCCTGCCAGGCCAGCTGTTTCATCAGCGCTATCTGTGGCGACCGGCTGACGTCAGAAGCCAGTGCCAGCTGCTCTGCCGGATTCGCCGCCGTATGCGGCTTCAGCTGGTTAAGCGTTTTCTGCCACGCGGTGCCGTACTCGGCAAAATAGCGCGCCGTTAACCGTTCACCCAGCGCGGCGGGGGAGAGTGACGCTTCCACCTGATGCCCAGGCTCGGCCAGTACCCACCCGACCTGTTCCTGACGCTGTGTGACCAGTGCGGCAATCTCCGGCGCGATGGCGCCTTCGTACGCCTGGCGGGTAAAGCTGCCTGGTACGTCGGCGTCGAGAGTAAACATTCCGCCGGTCTCCTGACCGTCAAGCAACTGCGTCAGCGACAAATTCGCGAAGTTACGTGAGGTGCGGTCAATCAGGGAACCATAAAGTTTTTGTTCTGCGTCCGCGCCGCTCATGGCGTTCAGCAAGGCCGCCCGCGCCTGCGTGACCGCCGCCCTGTCAGGCTGGATTTTCCAGTCAGGATGCCGGGCGAACTGCGCGGTCATAAAAGCGATATCCTGCGGCGCGACGTTTTTCAGCAACGGCGTCAGCTGTTGCGTTAAATAGCGCTGCGCCTCTGCGCCGGTGGTTTTGTCGGGCTGGGCCAGCATCAGGTAGGTTTTCAGGGCATCGTAGGACGGCGTGGGTGACATCAGCGCCGCACTAAGCTGCTTTTCGGCCGGTTGAACGATAAGCCGATGGGCCAGCGCCGAGTATTGCGGCCAGAGGGCAGGAAGCAGCGAACCCGTTATGTCCAGACCGAACCGGCGATACAGCGGCGTGCCCTGTTCCTGCTGAGCCAGTAAGGTTTGCACCCTATGTTGCAGCGAAGACAAGACCGCAGGCGAGGGCGAGGTTTTCGCCTGTTGTACCTGCTCCGCACTGCCGGTCACCAGCCGGTAATTGCTGATGCCGGACACGATTGTACCGATGGCCAATACCAGCATCGCGGTCGCGGCACTCCACTTCGCCACTGTTTGCGCCGTTACCCCAACCGGACGACCGGCGCGGCGGTGAATGCCGGCAGACAATTCCCGCCAGACCGGAGAATCCGCACGTTCATGCGGGCTGTAGGCGCGTAACGTCAGCGCCGGTGAAAACACCACGCCGTACAGCGGCAGCTGAAAATAGCCACTGAGCAGCGGTTTGAATGCATCCGTCCAACCGGTCAGGCGGACTTTTAAATCACTGGCCAGTTGCAGCAAAAACGCATGGCTCAGGTTTCCGCTGATTTGTGCCATGCCCTGTGCGCGAAGTTCGGTAAGCAGGGAATCGACAGAGGACGATAAAGACGCCGGCGACAGCCTTTTGTTATCGAACACACCGACCAGCTGCACCGGCCGTTCGGGTTGCGGCCAGGTCAGTTCGCGGCGGTCCAGCAGATACACCGGCAGTTCCCAGCGCAGCCGGTGGCGGACGATTTCATACCCGCGAAGTACCGCGTCAGCCTGTTCCGCCTGAGTGTATTGCGTCTCATGGCTGACCCAGATCAGCGCATCGGCAGGGGCGTGAGGACGCAGACGGCGCAGCGCCTGAAGATCTGCCGTATTGCCGCCCGTCGCCAGCGACCCGCCCCATAACAGCAGGGTATTGCCGACGGTCATCCAGCCAGATTGAGTCAGTCCCGGCGCGACCGCTTCAATATCCGTCGCTTCGCCCATCACCAGCAGCCAGGGGAGTTTGCGCTTCCAGCGCAGGCCGTAGCGATGTCGGAGGGCAGATTTTAACCGGCCAACATCAATGGACGCCTGAACGGGCCGCTCTGATTCTGTACCCTTCGATGCGAATTTGGGGCGCACAGGAACCCGCCAGCTGGCCGATGTGGTGACGAGGGTAAATGACAGGGCAATAAGCGCGACAGTCAGCGTGATGACCAGAACGGTCATTAAAATGCCGGAGTCCTTTGAGGACGAAGAAAACACGCCGTATTGCCGGAACACACTGATAATCGCGACTGCGACGGCCAGCAGCAGGAACAGTATTCCCAGTGGCTTGATGAATTTCTTCACAATCAGCTTCCTTGCTGCGCAGAACGGATAAAGTGCGGCTCAAGCAGGCGATTTAACACGATCCGCAGGCCCACGGCGCTGCCAGTCATTGTGACAACCAGTGTCAGGATCAGCGTGATCGCGCCTCAGAAAGAAAACAGCCAGTCCGGGAAGGTATTGCCGAGGGACCAGAACAACACCAGATTGAACAGCAGTGAAGCGACCAGGCATCCTGCAGGGTAGACATCGCGGGGTAACTGGCTGTGATAGTCAGCCTGAACCGGCGCTTGATCCCCGACAACGACTGCCCAGGCTGACTCTTCTGCGGCGGCCAATACCCACTGGCTGCCCTGACCGCGCTTAATCATATCAGCGGCGGCGCCGATCATCAGCCAGCCTGAAAATGACCCATACATCCCGCAGCCTTTGTCGAAATCCAGCTGCCCGCCCATAGGGGCTTCTTTGCGCAGCGGTAATTTCACGTCATGGACGACGGTATTGAGCTTCTGACGCAGGGTGTCGGTCAGCCCGGAGAACCACAGCAGGCGAAGAGACTCTGTCGGCTGCTGCGTCATGTCTCGCAGTTCCAGCAAATCTTCGGGCAGTTTTTTCAGATTTAACGGCATGGCTCTGAAGAGCTGCGGGGCATTTTGCAGGGTATCTGGTCTAAGCAAGTCGGCGGGGGAGAGCAGCAGGCCAGTCGCTATTTCGCTGAGAGGCTTTTCCTCCACGCCGTCGTAATACTGCATCGCAATAACGAGACAGGGCGTGTGTGCGTCTAAGCAGGTTTCCACAGTTTCCAGAGACGCCTGCGGGCGGACAGGGTTTACCTGTAACGAGTATCCGGGATAAAGCGTTTGCCAGAGCTCTCCGAGGTAGAGAACGTGTGTTTCGGTCACCTCCGTCTGCGTCTGCACAAAGAGTCTGAACGTTACCTGTTTTGGCAGATTCAGCGCTTTAATGGCGTCTTCAAACGATGTCAGGATATGGCGGCAGATGATTTCAAAGCGATAAATACCCGGCGGCGCCTCGTCCTCAGGAAACAGCAACACGGCAGGTTCCTCGTTATCGCCTTCTGGACGGGAGAGGCCCGCGACCTGTGGGTATAAATCCAGACGGGTGGTGAAGTTCACGCTATCAACGATATGCAGATGCTGATGGGTCCAGTTTTGCCACGCCGCATATGTATTTGCCTGCCAGTGCATCCAGCTGTAATACATCAGCGCACCGGCCTCCCATATCAGGAGATAAAGCGACAGGCAAGACAGGATCCCAACCAATGTGAAGCCGGTCAGCGGCAGATAATGACCTGAAGACAACGGATACAACCCGGTTGATGGCGTATCGAGCACGACCCAGACTAAAGCCAGTGCAAAAGCCAGCAGAAAAATAAACACGCACACCCACGGTGACCACGCAGGTGGCTTTTGCTGAGGTTCAGCCTGAGGAACTGACCAGCCCATTATTCGAACCCTGCGTCAGGGAAGCTGGCATATACTACCGACCCACATTCAGTTTTGCAGAGATGTACCACAATCCCTTTTCCCTGCTCCTCATAACCCGGCTCGAATTCGATAATGCGGTTCGGGCCGTGTTCAGGGCAGCTCACGCTGTCATTTAACAGTGCAGCATTTTTGCCCTCAATCTCAAACGTCGATGAAGCAGAAATCACAGCGCCGCCGTGGGAAGTTTTATCTCCAAGAACTACGACATTTTTCATGCGAGTTCTCCCTGCGGTTTCTGTGCCCGGACTAACGCGATATTGTCAGCCTCGGCCTTTTTCACCGCCGCGTCATAACGTTGCTGGGCATCGGCATCCACGTCTTTACGGATAATGGGCGGCAGCGGAGGTGGCGTGAAAGTGCCTGTTTGGTAGTAATCATCGGATCCAATATGTGTCCAGTCAGCCATATCGCGCAGCATCTGCATCTGTGTTTCGTTTTGTCCGATGTTACAGAATCCAATAGGCAAGTCGTAGGCCATTACCTGCTGAAGGAACAGCGGATTTTGGGGTAAATCACTGTGATCGGCAGGCCGGGAAATATACTGGCTTATGCGCGTTCGCATCTGTTCAACGCTTTCCCTGTCAACATTCCGTTTATCGTGCCTGGTGGCACAGGGAAGGTTTTGCGCTCATTGAAGCCATACAGCTTGATATAATATTTGTAGGTATTGTCGTTGGGCTTCCCTGTTTCCGGGGCATTGGTGCTCCAGCTATAACCATAACTGTCATAATTTTTATCAGCCAAATAGATAGAATGTGCTGCTTTATCGGCGGGCAAATCTTTAATATGTTTACGGTCTTTATCGAAATCAGCCAACTGCTCCGCTGTTATTGGCAGAGGGACCTGCTCGGCATTGATGAACAGCTTTTGGTTTGGGTCAGGATTAGGCCATGCCTGGCGACTAAACACAGAATCATTGCTGTCCCAGAATGTCTTACCGCCATTCGGCTTCCAGTCCCTGCTCATATCTGGCAACGTACCGAACGGTGTTTGCGGATTAGGTGCTTCGCCACAAGCCATATTACGGGCGAGCATGCGCACAAAAAGTGAGTTTTCCGGCACCATCGCAAAGACAGGGTGTGGCTGGGTATAGTTGCTGGCTTTCGTATTAGGAAGCCCTTGCCAGCCAATACTCAATAAGGGTGACGACCCCATTACCCGATCATGTGGGCTGCAATAAATATACGTGCGTCCGTGATTGTCCCGCTCAGGAACATCCGGATTGGAGGTTTCCCCATCCGGTTGCCAGTTCTCGCATGCACCATCAAGACCACAGACGAGTTTCTTCGGGTTGGCGTTCTTAAGCCGGTCCTTGTTTTCAGCCACTTTTGCAACAATGTCAGCAAAGGTGATGCGTCTCGCGGCTTCAGAAATACATTCCGCTAATGGATAGGAGAGATAGTCCATCCCTTTGCTTTCCAGACAGAGCGGAGAATTCATCACAAAGAGCGCATCGGGTGCGGCACCCTCCATTGCCGCTGCGGCAGTAGCAATCATAGTGCCCTGGCTGTGAGATATAACAGTTACGGTATCAGTCGGGCTGAGTTCGCGGATCTTTCTCACCAAATTTGCCAGTCGTTCAGCAGCGTGAGAATAATATTCACGCGGTGGTGCGTTTGCCAAAAGGCGGTCAGTTTCTTCATTGATAAACTGCGTACTGAAGGGGATAGGGATTTTATTGACCCATTTACTGAAGCCATATTTGCTCCACAGCGAATAAAGTGATGTGCAGCCGTTCTGGAAAGGACCTCCACCCCAGAAAAACCGGTTATTACCATTCTTAATTTGTTGATCACTGAGGTCGGTATAACTGTCGCCTTTTGCAGTTCTCAGTGGGATGACAAAATCTTTTTCTGTGCCGGGTTGTGCTCTATATCCCCAGTAGAAACGGATGACAGGAGATCTGCCTTTCTGAGTTAATTTTACTGGAAACGTATTATCTTCATTATATGCATTAGGTTTTAAACTAAATGGAGAGCCCTCCAGTCCAAGACGCTGATTAAGACCCTTGCAGAGATGCTCTTCTGCTTTGAGGTACCATTCGCCTTCAGAATTTACGCCATGAACAAAGATAACCAAGCCTGGAAGTTGGGCACCTTTTCTTACCTCCCCTCGAACACAAACATTTTGGGGGCTCATGGTACTTCTGGCTTGTTGAATACCATTAGGAGTCGTCTCGCTGTTCAGTAAACGAGTAGGCTGATCGTGTTGATAGGCTTCAGACATGGGTCATCCTTGATTTTTAGGCTGAGTAGGGAGCAATGCGGTGTTGCAGGTAAATTGAGTTGCGCTTTGAGGGAATGGCATCAATTTAGGGATTGTATCTTGGGGAGTATTATCTCTTATATCATAATATAAAGCACTAACCTTATTACCCAAGTCAGAAAGCTGTTCATTAGTATATGAATATTTAGTTGATAATAAACTCCCATTTACATCCAAAAGATTTTTTTTATCTAAAGCATCATCAGGTATTCCCATTGCCAAAAGTTTTTTGTAGAAAATGTTGTTAATTGATAATTCTCTTGGTTGTATAAAAGCACCTTCGTTATTGCGTACATATTTATCAGCATTATAGTTGATGCTTTTAATATATATGGCATTATCAGAAATAACGATTGTGTAATCTTTAGAAGCTGAGCTATCAGTTGCTCTAAATTTTATATCATTAAATGTTTTTCCACCATCATTACTGGCTGATAGTATGCTGTAAGCACAGCCTCTTAATGGGTCACCACAAGGTGCGTTATCACCGCTCACCAATGGAATCGCCAGCATGTCGTCGTTTTTCGCTGCCCAGATAAACTTGCCCTTATAGTTCATCGTTCCCTTAGAGAGGAACCAGAGTTTAGTTTTTATCTTCTTGCTGTCATTGCGATAATAAATCGAACCATCATCGCAGTTCGAATAATCCTCCAGCGTGAGATAGCGATTTTTATCGATACGATAAATCACCTGTGGTGGGTTATGGATGGGTTGTACTGCCAGCTTTTTTGGCTGCGTTGATGTCTGCACCGGAGGCGGTGTCACGGCGCAGCCATTCAGGCTGGTCAGTGAAAATATTAATGCACCTGCGAGTAAAGTTAGATTCTTCATGGTCATCCTTGATTTTTAGGCTGAGTCGGTATCAGAGCATCATTGCAAGTAAATTCACTACTTATTGATTTACCGATCTTTTCATCAGGTAATTTCTCTAAAGTCGGTGAGTTATTGAGTCGGTTTAACAACGTATGAGCCTTTACATCAACTTCATGAATTTGAATATCAGAGTAATCGTGTAATGCTTTTAGCCAAGAAGGTATATAACCTACTCGGTTATTTGCTAAAACATCTTTTGGCACCCCGAACTTCAACAAGCCTTTATAAAGTTCATCCTGGACCCAGACTTGCCTTACATTATAAAATTTACCATCTGTATCGACAGAAAATTTATCAGTAGGATATTTGTCTCTTTTGGTGAAGATAGCATCATCTGTAAGGACAACCGTGTACTCTTTAGAGTTTGAGCTATTACTTGCACCGAATATAATATCACTAAATTTCTCCCCCCCATCGTTACTGGCTGATAGAATGCTATAAGCACAGTTTTTGAGAGTGTCACTACAATGATCGTTGCCGCCTCTCACTAAAGGAAAAGCCAGCATGTTGTCGCTCTTCGCTGCCCAGATGAATTTTCCTTTGTAATTCATTACGCTTCGCGATGAGACCGCTAGTGGTAATTTTATATTTTTTTCATCATTATGAAAAAATATCTGACCATTGTCGCAATGGGTATACTTTTCAAGCGTGATATAGCGTTTTTTATCAATACGATATATCACCTGTGGCGGCCCATAAGTTTTTTCGGCCAATAGCTCTTTCTGTAGTGCTTCTTTCTTTAATTCTGCTTGCCTTTCATTATATTCTCTAGCCTGACGAGCTTCCGCTATTCCGGAAAAAGGGTTACCTATAATGAGGCCTCCCCAGGGGCCAACAGCACAACCTGTCACACTTATCACAACAGAAAGACTGAGCGCGCTGATGATTAATTTAGTTATTTTTTTCATATTCTTTCCTTGAAATCCTTATTCGCCATCCAGTAACGAAATGACCATATCCTGCGCGGCTTGTGATTTAGTGAGAGAGGTCATGCCTTTTTCATCAGTCAGCCCTTCAATGATCTGTCCATCATCCAGTGTGATTTTATATTTCTGGGAAGCCAGTGGCTTGCCGTTGAGCGGATGAGTAACGACAAATCCTTCATTGAACTGTTCGGGCTCGAACGATTTCATCGCACTCTGCATGCTGGCCGAGCCTTGCTTGACGATGCCGCCATTTTTAACCAGCAGTTTCCCCGGCCCGCCAATTTCAACGTTACCGCCTTTCAGTTTGATGTAGGCACCGCCGCAGATCAGAACCAGCTCGTCCTGTGCTGTCACCGTCATTTTTTTGCCACTGGCAATATGCGTATCGTCCGTTGACCAGGTGGTGAATTTCCCGCCCTGCGCCTGAACGTCAATGTCGCCTTTGGCGGCAAATATTTTGGTTCCCTGACGGCTGTAGAGGCTGATCTGATCACCGGCGGCGACGGTGAATTTCTTCGTCGCGCCGATATCCACCTGCTTACCGGCGGTCAGCGTCAGGCTGTCTTCCGCGTACAATTGCATACTGTCCCCGCTGACAATACCGACGCCTTTTGGTGCGCTTAAAAGCAAAACGGCTTGCTGAAGTTTGTCGAGTTTCTGCTGTAACAGCGTCTGTTGCCGGTCGATATCCGCCGCTAATGCCTGGGCCTGTTGAGCACTGGCCGACAGGCTCTGCATTTCTACCATCGCACTGGAAAGAAGTGCTTTGGCCTGTTGCATGTCCAGTTGCTGACCTCCGGCTGACGCCTGCACGTCGGCGGTAATAAACACCCCTTTGCCGCCACGAACGGCCACCCAGTCGTCGGTGCGCAGTTCGGCGCCGTGACCGCGGTCTTTGCGCTTGTCATCGACCAGCGCCCCCAGGTTCAGCTGGCTTTTGCCGCTGGCCGGTGTGGAAAGCTTGATGTGTTCTTTGCCTCGTGAATCATCAAGTCTTAACTTATTTCCAGAAGGAGTGCGTATGACGTTCCGCTTATAATTCGGTAACGCCACATGATCCGGGTGCGTTGAATCATGCAGCGCACAGGCGATATAAGGCCGGTCAACGTCGCCATTTTCGAAGGCAATCGCCACGCCGGTGGAATCCAGCAGCGGCATATGGAAGCCGCAGGTATCACCGGAATACGGTTTGGCCAGACGCAGCCAGCAGCTCTCAAAGCCTTTCTGCCATTCGGTACGGTCGAAACCAAACTGGGCGCGGTACAAACCGTCGGCGTTGATGTGGGCGTAAGGTTCGTCCGGATGCGCGCTGGAGATGCGGGCAGGCAGCGTGCCGGTGACGGTCGGCCACGGCAACAACGCAGGGCGGTACGGATGCTGAGTATTACGCGGAACCGCGGTGAAGGTGACGAAGTACGCCGTATCGCGGGCGACGTTTTTAGAGTTGGTGGAAACTATCAGGAGACCGTCCGGCGCTTCCGGCCAGTCTTTGCCGGGTGTGGTGATGACCATCCCCGGACGCAGCGTCATGCAGTTAGATTTGCCCTCAAAGGTGATTTGCTCACTGAGGTAACGTTCCTGACGGCGTCTGGCGTACCACATGCCCTGTCCGGGCTCGTTGCTGAATTCCTTGCCCGGCTCAGGATAGTACTCACCCCAGCGGTAATCTTCGGCGACCAGCGCCGGATAATCGGGATTGGTCTGCGTCGTGCCGGTCATATCGCTTTGCGCAGCGGGGTAATAGTCGTCGTTAACCGTGACTGACTTCGGAATGGCCTTGCGGCTGACCGACATCTCCCAGACTGATTCCAGGCCGCCGTCAAAAAGTCCCGCCGGGTTGCGAAACGGGATCTCAACCGGTTCCGGCCAGGCGTAAGAATGGTCGGCCAGGACCATGACGTCGCAGTTGTTCTCTTCGTCATATTCGAAGAAGTACGAGATGCCGCTGTCTGCCAGGCGTCGCGCAATATGGGCGTATTCGCTTTCACCGAACTGCATCATGAATTTTTTCAGCGGGTACTGGTCATTGAGCGCAAACCGAAAATCCAGCCGGTCCATGTTGTAACGCAGGAAGGTGTTTTCGGTCATGCTGATGATGCTGTCGTTCTGGTAAATCGCGTTATTGCTGCCCTGATTTAAGCGGGTGACGCGGTGCTCCAGCGTGGCGACGTAACGGGTTTCATCAGCAGAAGTGCTGCACTGGCGGAACTGCGTGATCACACCGGGAATAATGCGAGGCTTTACAGACTCCCACGGCTTACCGTCGGGGTACATCAGGAACAGCGCGGAATAATTGATGATGTGCCGGGCGGGAATATCTTTCACCGTGCTGGTAAACGCTATCTCATAGCGCAGAATATCGCTGATGGCCTCGCTGCCGCTGAATTTGAGCACAGAAATATCGACGCCGGGCTGCTGAGATTCCAGCCGTATTAATCTTAACTGATAATGGTTGTGGACCGGTAATTTACTGCCTGCAAGAATGTAATCCTGAATGCTCATCGTTTAATTCCCTTTGACACAACGCAGCATATGGCCGGTTAATCGACACCCTGTTTACTGGTTATGAAATGAATCCATTGTGTTAAATCATTAGCGGCATGAATGAAAATATAATTTGACTTAAGTTAAATTTAAAGATCGCGCAAGTCTACTTAAAAATCCCAAAAACAGAAGTGATGTATGTTCAATAATTAAAAATAATGGCTCTGGCAAGTATGCCTGAAGGCTATGATTTGTATTGCCGGGTTTTTATAATCATTTTCTTCTTATTAATTCAGGTTATTCATCTCGTTAACATAATGCCAGATAAGTGCCGGCGCAGCGGCTCAGAATTGAACGGTAGTGTATGAGTGGATTGAGGGATGTAGTTCAGGGTTGACAGAATGGTGGAAGCTGTTTAATTTCGTTGATACTATCAACTAACAGGGTTAAAAATGACGGCCATTCATTCGATTCGCACCGAGCTGCGTTACCTTGTCAGGGAGCTCGGGTTGCTGGATAAAAACTGTTTTCGCTCGGGTTTATCTCTTACGCAGGCGCATCTGCTGACCTATCTTTCAAAGAACGGCGTGACGTCTTTTGCTGAGTTATGCCTGCAACTGAGCATGGATAAGGCCTCGCTAAGCCGTACGCTGAACGTGCTGGCCGGAAAAAATTATGTTGAACCGGTCACCGGAGAGAGAGACAAGCGGCAAAAAAGTTTTCAGCTGACGACGGCAGGTGCGCAGTGTTTAGCCGCGGCTGATGCTTCGGCGGATAATGAATTTTCATTTGTTCAAAATGCAATGGAATTACAGCAAGCGCAGGAAATAATTAATGGGTTACGTGCGTTGAGAATAAATACTTTCCGGCGGAATGCCGCACGTCATCCGCAAAGAATACAAATTGAAATTATGCGCAGTAATTACCTTCCCGAAGTGACAAAACTCTTAATGGAGACTTTTTCGCAGGAACAGAATATTCCGCAGGCGCTTATTCTGTTACCCGCAGAGCTTAAAACTAAATGCTGGATAGTTCGCTCGGGAGAATATGTTCTGGGCACTGTCGCCTGCTGGCAGGAAAATAACGAATGGCACTGGGGAAGGTTTGCCGTTAATCCTTGTTATCGCGGGATGGGCATCGGCAGGCAACTGGCGCGGGTTTCCCTGACGGAGATGCTTGAAGAAACAGATAACGTGATAATGGAGGCGCGGGATTCCACGGTCAGGATCATCAGCGAGCTGGGTGGAAAAATCACCGGGCCCACCCGTGATTTCTACGGCATGCCCATCACCCCGATGCATCTGAAAAAAGAAGATTTTGAGCACGTAACAGAACAGCGAAAAAATACACGCCTGACCGGAGATTGTCATGAGGCGAAATTGAGTCCGGCCGGTCATCAGGGCGGCAGTACCGTCAGATTGGCGCGAAAATAATGATTCAGGTAACAGTTCAGCCAGCCCTGACGGTTTTTTTCCAGCGCAAACTGCTCATCGTCACCGCCATCACGGACAGCAGCGCCAGCGCACCGGCAGGCGCGAGCACACTCCACGGGGCGCGTTCAATATACGGCATCCCTTCCGCCAGCACGCGTCCCCATTCCGGGGCGGGCGGGGATTCGCCAAGCCCGAGAAAACCTAATGATGCCAGCGCCAGCGCGATGCCCGGTAAACGCAGCAGGGCGTGGCGCAACAGCGGACCTGCCAGCGCAGGAAACACATAAAATACATTACGGCGCAATGCACCCACGCCAATGACCGCAAGCATCTGCATGTATGGCCTTGCGCGGATTTCGGCCACCAGCGCGGCGGTATGTGCTGCCAGCGGCGCCCAGCTTACGGCGGTGACGGCAATCGCCGCGCCGGTGGCGGTTGGGCCATTGATGGCAGCGATCACCAGCCCGGCAATGACCGGCGGCAGTGCGTTAGTGACTTCAATCGGGCCGGTCATAGCACGGGGAAAAGCACCGGTAATCACGCCTGCGAGCAGGCAAATCAGTGAAACACTCAGTGCCTGCAAACAGGTGCTGAATGTGCCACGCGCCACGCGGGCGAGAAGGTCACGACCCATCGCGTCAGCGCCAAACGGCAAAGCGAAAGAGGGGGATTGCAGGCGCAAATACTCTGATGTCAGCGGGTCGCGCGGCAAACCGGCGAGAACCATAACGACCAGAACGCTCAGACAAAGCCACGGCAGCCATGCCCGCTGTTTCTCGGGCGTGGCATCGGGTTGCGGAACCGGCACCGCACCCAATGACAACGCACGTCCCAGTAATATCCGCCGCATGCCGCCCGTCAGCATGCCGATGGCGGAGGCCAGCAGCAGCAGGATCAGCACGCCGGTTTGTAACGCCGGTAAATCTCCCGCCGCCGCCGCGCCCAGCGTAGCGCGCCCCAGGCCGGGGATGGCGAAGACTTTTTCCACCGCGATTGCACCGCCGGTCAGCGACACCAGCACCAGTCCGGTTAACGGCATTACCCCGGGCAATGCGCGGCGGATAATGGCCAGTGCGGTATGGCGGCGCGAAATGCCCAGCACGCTCCAGGTGGTCAGCCAGCTTTCATTAAAGACACCGCTGAGGGCATCGGAATACAGCCGCCCGAGATAGCCACCCGCCGGAATGCCCAGCGCCAGCGCAGGCAGCACAGCGTAATACCAGCCGGACCAGCCATAAGGCGGGAAAAATTTCAGCCAGACAGCGCCGGTAATCAGCAGCACCGACGCCAGTAAAAACTCGGGCAGCGCGGTCAGCAGTGCGGCCAGAAAACCGGCCGGGCGTGCCGTGCCGCCCTGCAAGCCACGAATCATCGTGCCCGCGCATAACAGCAGTGCAATCAGAAACGCCACGCCAGCGGAAACCGCCATCAGCGTCAGTGAAACGCCGGTGGCCCGCAACATGCCGGGTAAAACCGGCATGCCGGATACCCAGGAAATTCCCGCGGCACCCCGCAACAAACCGGCCAGCCAGTGGGTCAGTGCATGCCACGGCCCCTGATCTAACCCCAGAGTAAGGCGGATCGCATTGAGCGTTTCTGCCGTGGCTTCCTGCTCACCGGATTTTGCGCGCAGCAAGGTCAGTGCCGGATCACTGCCCGACAGCCACGGCAACAGGCCGATCAATACCACGATGGCGGCCAGCGTCAGCAAGCGCGAAATCAGCGGTATCCACGCGCCGCCGGTCTGGCTCATGCGAACACGGCTGACGGCCATGCAGGTGCGGCAATACAGAGATTCACTCATCAGTCGGCCTGAACCGCACGTTGTGTTGCGGCATTGATTAATGTGCGTTCACGCGGGTCGCGCACTGCATCACGAATATCCGCTGCTTCGCCCTGAATCACCCGTTCATGCAACATTGGAATGGCGGCATCCGTGGCGAGGATCAGGTTTTCAGCCTGCATGATCGCCTGGCGGCGTTCAGCGCCAGCCGGAATAACGGCAGCCTTTTGCAGCGCCTGATCGATGTCAGGGCGGCAAAGCTGCGCAATGTTAAACGACCCTTTGCAGGCAAAATCGCTGTACATATAGGCCACCGGGTCGCCGGAATCCAGCACCGTCGCACGGGATAAAATAAAGGCATCGAACTTGCCTGCCAGCGCGTCAGATTCGATTTGTGAGTATTCGCGCACTACCTGTTTCACGGTAAAACCGGCGGCCTTCAGTTGTTGCGCAAGATACACCGCCACCTCCGGCAGTTCAGCGCGGTCACTGAATGTCGCTAACGTGATGGTTTCACCGGCCGGTTTACGGGCAGCTACCGGATGGCTCACCGGCTGGCGCAGTTGTGCTGCCCAGGGGAGTGCCGGGCCGAGCAGACCCTGCGCCACATCTGCGCGTTTTTCGTAGACATTATCCACCAGTTGCTGACGGTTAATCGCCTCGCGAACGGCGGCACGCAGCGCCGGATCCTGCATGACGCCGAGGCGCGTATTGAGATACAGCGTGTTGGTGCGCGGCATCGGCACCTCGTGGATTAAGTTCTGATCGAGCAGCGGGGCCTGAGACACGGGAATGGCTTCGACAATATCCGCCGTGCCGCTGCGTAATGCCGCGCCGCGTGCGGTGCCGTCCGGCACGAAACTGACATCAATGCCGCTGGCTTTGGCCTTTTCGCCCCAGTAACCGGCGAAACGTTCAAGCCGGGCGCTGCTGGTGCCATTCACCTGCACCAGTTCAAACGGGCCGGAACCGGTATGGCGTGGATCGACCACGCCGCTGGCGCTGTAGGCTTTTTGTGAAAGAATCGCCAGTTGCGGGCTGGACAGACGCTGCGGCAGCAACGGATCCGGCAGTGCGGTGGTCACAATCACCGCCAGTGCGCCGTCAGCCACGGCGGTCAGTTGCACGCCATCCAGAATGCGCGGTTTCGGCGCGGCATGTGCGGCGACGGTCAGTGCATTCACCACTGTGGCGGCATCAAGCGGGCTGCCGTCGTGGAATTTCACACCGGCACGCAGCGCGAAACGCCAGCTGTTATTACCGATTTGCTGCCAGCGGATGGCCAGCGCCGGTTGCGCTTCGCCGAGCTTATCGAGCGTCACCAGCGTCTCTGCTGTACTCCAGCGTGAGAGTTTAAATGCATCGTCGCTGAGCGGCGTCAGGCCGGAACGCGGCGGCTGTAACATCGCCAGCCGCAGGCGTTGATCCGCGCTTTTTTCGGGGGTTTTATCGGCTTCACTGAAGCAACCGGTCAGTAAAAGGGCAGCAGAAAGCAGCCCGGCCAGCGGGCTTACACGTAACAGAGACATCAGAAGTTCCTTGTCAGATTGCAGGAGGGGGCAACTGGCGGCAGATTCGCCACATCGCCAGCGCGCTTAAAAAGGGAACGGCGGCCAGCGCCAGCCACGGAATCACTGCGCCCGGAGACGGTGTCAGGGCGTTATCGAGCAGGCCGCCGAGCAGGAAATTGCCCGCGAGCACCGCAGCGCCGCCCATCGACGACAGCGCACCATAATGCGCACCGAGATTATGTTGCCCGGCAAAGCGCGGAATGAGATCCATCCCGACCGGCACAATCAGCATCTGGCCGACAGTCAGCAGGGTAATCAGTAATACGGAAGGCAGCAGCCGCAGCCAGCCTTCCGGCGGTATTGTCCAGGCGAAAAGCGCCACGGCGATAAACGCGGAAGACAGCAATCCGAAGCCCGCAGGTAAAATCCGCGCCGCGCCTATCCGGCGGGAAAAACGCGCCAGCGGCATTTGCAGAACGATCACCAGCACCGAGGCCAGCACGAACAGCGGCCCGAGGTCCTGCTCGCTGCCGCTCGAACGGCGCAGCTCCACCGGCAGCGCCAGATACAACTGGTTGTAGCTGAACAGATAAGCGCTGTAGGCAATAATAAAGGCCACAAAACGCGGCTGACGGAAGGTCTGCCACCACGGCACAATTTTCAGTTCAGCGGCACGTTCCGGCGTGGCGGGCAGCGTGAAAAACAACACCACCAGCGCAATCAGAAACAGACCGGAACCGGCGAGCGCCACCGGCTGAAAACCGTAACCGGACAGCAGCGATCCGAGCAATGGCCCCAGCACCGCACCCAGTTCCGCGCAGACCGCCGAGAGCGCGAACCATTCTGCCCGGCTGCGTTTTCCGGCTTTCTCGCTGTGCGTTCCTGCCTGTGCCAGCAGCGCTTCGATCGAAGGGGAAAACAGTGCGCCGCCGATGCCAGTCAGACAGGCGCCGAGAATCACCGGTGCCAGTGTGTCGGAAAGCCCGAGCAGCAGAAAACCGGCGATACGCACCACGCAGCCCAGCAGAATGATGACCCGTGCGCCGTAGCGGTCAGACAGTGCCCCGCCGAGCAAAAACATGCCCTGTTGCGAGAATGTCCGCAAACCCAGCACCAGCCCGATCGCCCAGCCGGAAAGCAATAAATCGTCGCGCAGAAAAATCGCCAGGAACGGCACGACGGCATAAAAGCCAATGTTAAATACCAGATTGCTGGCGAGCAGCAGCGGTGGTTTTGGCGCAGAAGCGCGGGCAATGGAACGGGTCAGCATCCGGTTATCCGTTAACGGTCAAAGGTAAATGAGGAATGGCCTGCAGCAGTTGCCGGGTATGCGTATGGTCCGGGGTGCGCAAAATATCCTGTGTGGCGCGGTCTTCCACAATTTTGCAGCCGTGCATTACCAGCAACCGGTCGCATAGCCCGGCCACCATCGAGATATCGTGCGTGACCATCAGCAGGCCCATGCCATTTTGCTGCGTCACCTGTTGGAGCAGTTGTTTGATCTGCCCGCGCAGGGGAAGATCCAGCCCGCTCACCGGCTCGTCGGCCACCAGAACTTGCGGGCGGATCGCCAGCGCACGGGCAATCGCTAGCCGCTGCGCCTGCCCGCCGGAGAGTCCGGCTGCCGTACGCCCTATCAACGTTTCGTTCAGGCAGACCTGCGCCATCACGTCAGTCACGCGCAGACGGATATTGCCGCTAAACCCGAGGCGTTTCAGCGGTTCGGCAATAATCTGATAAACGGTCTGAGCCGGTGGCAGCGAACCGGCCGGATCCTGCGGAATGTACTGCACGCGCTGCCGGTATGCGCGCAGAGACCGTGCAGAGCCGGGGCGAATTTTAACACCGGCGCAATATACTTCACCGCTGTCGGGAGATTCAAGCGCCAGCAAGATTTTCAGCAGGGAGGATTTTCCGCAGCCGGACGCGCCGACCAGCCCGAGTGTTTCGTGGGGGCCGATACGCAGCGACAGATGCTCAAAAAGCGCAGCGTGCTGCCTGCGCCAGCCGGACCGCTGCAGGGCGAGATGGCGGCTGACGTTATGCAGATGCAGAAACGGTTCGGTGGCCAGATGCAGTGAAGATTCCATCAGACAGCAACCCCGCTCCGCGCCGCGGCATTCTGATGCAGCGCGGCGGCCTGTCTCGCAGCGTGAACCAGTTTTCTGGAATAAGGATGTTGCGGATGACGGAGTAACTGCGCCATACCGGCAGATTCCACCAGCACGCCGTTTTCCATTACCAGTGCGCGCTCGCATAGCTGCGCGGCGACGGCAATATCATGGGTGATAAACAGCAGCGCCCGGGGTGATTGCGGGCGGGTGCAGGCGTTATGCATGACCTGTAAAACCTGTTGCTGGGTCAGCACGTCGAGCGCGGTGGTCGGTTCATCCGCCACCAGCAGCGAAGAAGAGGATTGCATCGCCAGCGCCAGGCACAAACGCTGGCGCTGGCCGCCGGAAAGCTCCGCCGGATAACGGGTGGAAAATTGTGCAATATCGCCCAGCCCGACGGCATCCAGCATCGTGCAGATTTCGTCTTCGCTGGCGGCGGGCAGGGCGAGACGTAGCTGTTTTCCGAGCGTCATCAGCGGGTTCAGTGCGGTGGAAGAATCCTGAAAAACCGTGGCGACGCGGCTGGCAGCACAACGTGAAACCGGATGTATGCCGCGCACTTCGACGCTATTCACCCGAATGCTGCCGCCGTGTATCGCGCCCGCAGGCGGCGTGCCGGTGATGGCTTTGGCAGTCAGTGATTTACCGGAGCCGGAAGCACCAAGCAGACACACCCGTTCGCCCGCACTGACGCTGAAACTCAGTCCGCTAACGCGTTCTTCACCTGCGAGCCGCACTGTCAGCCCTTCCACCGCGAGAACCGGTTCAGTATTTTGCGTCCTGTTGTATGTCATTCCCTAAACCTGTTCATCGCTGCGACTGTTTTGATATGTGATAACATAACAAAATGTGTCAATTTAATGCAAAAGGTTTTGTGATTTTCTCTGTGCTATTTGCCGGTGCAACTGTGTGCAGCACCCTTTCAGGCAGCGAAATGATGAGTTCGCCGCTGTCGTAGCCGGGACATGATGAAGCAAAGCTGGCAGGAACAATCAGATGATGCGAGATGAATTAACATCTCTCATCATCCTCATGTGACGACATTGAATATCTATTTGATCTGCGAGAAGTGCGGGGAACGCCAGTGCAATTTAGGGGTTAAAAAGCATTGTGGCTGTGCGATGGGGTGTTCATTCATCAGATCACTGATCATGCTGAAGCAGTGCATGGCCAGCTCCCCGCAGTCCTGAGCGACGGTATCAATTTTCACGGACAGCGAGTCGTAAAGATAGTGATCGTCAAAACTGCAAAGATGGATATCACTCTCAAGCAATTGATGCTGACTCATATAGCGCAGAACCCCTTCCATCAAACCGCAGGAGGCCACGAAAAGCGCTTTGGGTGGACGCCCAAGCCGGGCACACAGCTGCGCAAACATTTCGTAGCCGGAGCTCGGGTGGTAGTTGCCGTACACAATCCAGTCGGGGTCGAGACTGACACCTGCCCGCTGCAGGCCAAGCTGATAGCCTGCGAGGCGATCGCGGGTCGGAGAAATTCGCGGCTGGCCGCCGATAAAATAAAACTCGTCCCGCTGAATTTTCGCTATCCGCGAAACCAGTTCTGCTGAAGATTCGATGGCTTCACAGACAACAATAGGGAGCTGCGTGTCCTGCATATGACGGTCAAACAAAACGACGGGGACTTGCTGGCTGATTTTTACGTATTCCGCATCGCTGAGCATGCTGGACGCCACAATCAGGCCATCGACCTGACGCTGGATGAGATTATTGACCACCATGGTTTCCTGGCTGGTATTTTCATCCGTACAGGCAATCAGCAGCTGCATGCCGTTCTCACGACACAGTGTTTCAAGTTCGTTAGAACAGGCAGCAAAACCGTAGTTGGTCATTTCCGGCACCACCAGCCCCAGGGTGAAACTGCGGCTGACATTCAGCGAACGGGCGTGAATGCTCGGCTGATAATGATGTTCAGCCGCCACGGCGAGCACCCGATCCCGGGTAGGATCGGAGATACGAAACTTCTTGCTGTGCCCGTTGAGTACCTGGCTGGCAGTCGATTTCGATACGCCAGCCAGTTCGGCTATGCCACTGATAGTGATGCGTTTGGTCTTTTTCACTGCGCCATATTCTGTTGTCCGGAAAGACATTTATTCTATCACGCATTCCGCCAACGACCAGTGGCGCAGCGTAATCTGATGAGAACCCTGCAAGTTCAATTGTGCTGGTAAAACAGGGAAATAGCGTGCGGACATCACCGCTTCTCCGTCATTAATGAAAATTTCAAGGCTCGATGCATCGCTTAATACCGTCAGCTTACGTAACTGCCCCTGCCAGACACGATGTTCAGGCACACCCGTACGTCGGTTTTTACGGCTTAAACGCAGCCATTCTCCGTCGAAGCTGAGGGTCATATCACCACCAAAATCGGCGATGAAGGGGTGCTCAGTGACAATCTCTGTCTCGGCGTGGGTGATGTCCAGAGGCAGGCAATAGTCCGCAATCCCTTGCCATGTCTGCTCGTCACGACGAAGTTGTTGCAGTTCACGGGCCGGTTTCTGGATGATTTTTCCCGCGACCAGTGTCAGTTCGCGCGGGCAGGTCAGGGTATGCAGCCAGCCGTTTTGTATCGTTGGCTGGAAAAATTCATCGCCGTCCGGGATCCCCATCCACCCAATCAGCAGCCGTCGCCCGTCATCCGTTTGCGTGGTTTGCGGTGCATAAAATTCGAACCCCAGATCCAGCTCAGCGAAATCGCCGTGCGTAAACGTGGTATTGGCGTAATCCAGTTGTCCGACAAAATAACCCGACTGGAATGTATTCAGATAACGGTCAGATTCCGCCGCTAAACCTTGCGGGCAGCAAATCAGAATGTCGTTTTCGGCCAGCCGGAATAAGTCCGGGCACTCCCACATGAAACCGAACTCACCCAGCCCGTGTAAACCTGAACCGGCAATTTCGCCGAGCAGATCCCACGCGGATAAATCGTCAGATCGCAGCAATAACACTTTGCCCTGAAGGCTGAGATCCTGAGCGCCCAGCACCATGTACCAGTGTTTGTCATGCCACCAGACTTTCGGATCACGCACATGTCCGGTATAGCCTTGCGGCAGGTTGAATACCGGCCCGGTTTTATCAAACTCACCCTCAGCATTTTCGCGCGCCAGACACTGAAACGCCGTGCGGCTGCCATCGGGATATTTCACGTTGCCGGTGTAAATCAGCGTCAGTTGGCCGTTGTCTGTTACGGCTGAGCCGGAATAACAGCCGTGGGTTTCGTATTCTTCTGACGGCGCCAGCGCCAGTGGTTCATGCTGCCAGTGAAGTAAATCTGCTGAACTCCAGTGCCCCCAGAACTTGGCACCGTGCGCGCAGGCCAGCGGGTTCCATTGATAGAACAAATGGAATCGACCGTTATGCTGGATAAAGCCATTAGGGTCATTGAGCAGCCCGACCGGCGGCGCGAGATGCCAGCCGGGTCGATAAGGATCTGCCGCCGCTCTGACCTGACCGGCCACCACACTGCGCAGCGCTTTTTTCAGCAAACTGACTTCTGTCATTTTTCACTCTCCGTGTTGTATTTCAGCAGCAATGACAACAGGAATGCGCTGCCGAAGGCAATCACCAGACCAATCAGGTAGCTGAGAATCGAACTGGACTGCACGATGGCCAGCCCCGGAATACCGGTCAGGCCAACCGCCGTCATATTGACGTGCATCGCAACCACCCAGGCGCCGCCAAGCGCACCGCCGACCAGAGCGGCGAGAAACGGTTTCATGAAGCGCAGGTTGATACCAAAAATTGCCGCTTCCGTTATGCCCAACATCGCGGAGAATGCTGAAGGCACGGCAATGGCTTTAATTTTCGCATCACGCGTTTTGAAATAGACCGCAAGACAGGCTCCTCCCTGTGCAACATTCGCCATCGACCAGATAGGCAGCAGGAAATTCACCCCGATATTCGGGTTCCCCAGCAAACCGGCCTCAATCGCATGGAAGCTGTGGTGAATACCGGTGATCACGATAACCGAATACAATCCGCCAAACACCAGACCTGCCACCCAACCGGCATGGGTAATTAACGTGCTGAGAATAAAGGAGATACCGTCCCCGAGCGCACGACCCGCAGGGCCGATGATCAGGAAAGCGATAAAACCGGAAATGATGACCGTCAGGAAAGGCGTCAGGATCAGATCCAGTGCATCAGGGATCACTTTGCGCAGACGTTTTTCGATGAAGCTCATAAACCAGACCGCCAGCAAAACCGGGAATACCGTGCCCTGATAACCGATCATCGCAATTTCGATACCAAAGAAATTCATGGTATGGAAACCACTGGCAACGCCCCAGGCGTTAGTCAGTGCCGGGTGAGTCAGAATGCCGCCCAGTGTTGCACCCAGGAACGGATTACCGCCAAATTCGCGTGCGGCAGTGAAACCAATCAGGATCGGCAGAATGATAAATGCCGCCGAGCTGAACATATCGAGCATGATAAAAATCGCGCTCTCAGGGTTGGCCCAGCCGTAGGTTTTCACCATGCCGAGCAGCCCCATCAGCAGGCCGGATGCGACAATCGCCGGAATAATCGGCACAAAGATATTCGACAGCACGCGCGCGAGTCGCTGGAAGGGATTGAGTTTTCGCGCCGCAATATCGGCGGCTTCGGATTTGCTCGATTCGCTGATACCGGCCACTTTAATAAACTCGGCGTACACCTTGTTCACCAGTCCCGTACCAAAAATGATCTGAATCTGTCCGGCGTTGCTGAAACAGCCTTTTACGCCTTCCACTTTTTCGATAGCACTTTTGTTGATCAGACTGTCGTCTGCCAGCACCAGGCGCAGACGTGTGGCGCAGTGTGCCGCGCTGGCAATATTGTCCTTCCCACCCAACAGCGGAAGCAGCTCAGTCGCGATTGCATTGATGTTCATAGAATCCCTTAATTTGTCATTACCGTTAACACCCGGTCAGACCGGGTGCTTTTTTTTAAACCAAACCCTGCCGTTTAGAACCAGGTTTCCATCTGGATGCCGAAATTCCACTGTCCGCCCGCTGTAAAGCCATCAGTACCAAATGAATCACTGGAGGAATAACTGTCGAGTTCTTTGCTCCAGTCCATGTAGGTGGCAAAGAAGCGGATTTCAGGGCGGCTCAGCATGTTGCTGATATCGCCCACTTTGAAGGTTGGTGCGAAGGTCAGTTTGTAGAAACCGCCTTTCACTTTGTTGTAATCGCTGTAACCCTGCGGATTGAGATCCATATACTGATAGCTGCCTTCATACGCCAGCTCGAAGTTCTCGGTAATTTGCTGAATCAGCCGGGTGTTGAAGGTCAGCCATTTATAGTCATCGCCGGAGACATAACGGTCTTTGCTCTGCTGAGCCAGAACAGCCGGAGCAATACTCCAGTTTTTGCTGATCGGTGTGATGCCGTAGGTTGCCAGACGCAGTGTACTGGCATCGTCAGTCAGATGTCCGTCAGAGCCCAGTGCTTTCACCTCCGCCCCCAGTCCGTGACCGTAAAGCAGCGCGGTTTTGGATGACCCTTCACGCAGACCATAGAAACTGTCGCCGTGGTACGCCAGCATGGTATGGAAGCCGGTATCCGCCGCATTAGTGATCCCATTTGTGCCGCTATTTTCGCGATCCTGATTGTTTTTGGCACGCAACCCGCTCAGCATCCACTGGAAAGGCCCGGCATAGTTGTTGGCTGTGACAATGTAATTTTCGATGCGGGTATCATCGTTGTTATCGTCTTCAAGATCGTCAAAGTTTCTTCCGTAAAGCGAGAAGTTACTTTTCAGGTTATCTCCCCATTTGACGTCATAGATCCCGCCGCCGGTCCCCGCCAGGAAGATGATGTCGGAATCGAGCCAGTGAATGTCGAAATTATCGCGGTCAAAGCGTTTACCCGCCCACAGCGTGGAATCTTTCCACGGACCGGTGAACGTCGGCAGCGAGCCGAGTTCAACAAAGGCCTGACGGATATTTAAATCGCTGGTCGCGCCGGTCCAGTCGTTGTAGCTGCGCTGACCGTCAGCCAGCATGACTTTGTAGCGGGAAGTCGCGCCGCTGGCCATTGTCTGGTTATGCTCCAGATTCAGCTCGACGTAGGTGTTGTTTTCATTGCCAAGACGCCCGACTGCACCGCCTGTTTGTCCGGCAGGCGTCACGTACGGGCCGCTTTCCGTGGAGGTCGCCGAGTCATTCATGATCACGCCGGAACGGGCATATCCCGTGAATTTAAACCCGCTGTTATCACTGCTGTTTTTATTGTTATCAGCGGCTAACGTTTCAGTGCGTTTAGCCACATCGGCAGTTTGCTGCTGGGTGATTTCAGCCGTCTTCGCCACCTGACGGGTTTGCTGTTCGTTGCTGGCGGTGCGAGTTTCGAGTTGCTTAACCTGCTGTTCTGCCTGCGTAGCACGGGCTTCGGCCTTAGCGGCGCGGCTTTCGGCGAGTTGTAGTCGTTTTTCCATCGCCGCAAAGCGCGCTTCAATCGCACTGGCGGAGATATCGGCACCCTGGGCCGCAGAAGAAAGAATAAGTCCAATAGCAACAGCAAGATAGCGAGGTTTCATCATCATTTTTATCCCTTCAGAGGAAGTTTAATTATTATGGGAAAACCATTTTGCTAAATTGCTAAACTGGTTTTCCTGAGCACAATAAACACCCGTTATGTATTTACGCAACGAAGTTCTGCAGCCTTGTGCTGGATTTGTGATCTTGCTGGCAATTCCATCTCTCGTCCTGAAAATTCATTTGCTCTTGATTAGCTAAACCGGTTCTTCTATTTTATCGACAGACGATTTATCAGGATTTAAAAAAGGAATGAAGATGAATAACCGGATTTGGGTTTTGGGTGACGCCGTGGTGGATCTGATCGCTGAAGAGGATGACCGCTTATTAAAATGCCCGGGCGGGGCACCGGCGAATGTTGCCGTCGGGATCCGCCGCCTCGGGGGAGACAGCGCATTTATCGGACGCGTGGGCGATGACCCTTTCGGGAAGTTCCTGATGAAAACCCTCGCGGATGAGGGGGTGAATATTGACTGTATGTACCTTGACCCTCATCACCGTACCTCCACCGTGGTGGTGGAAAACGATGCTGACGGCGAACGCTCTTTCACGTTTATGGTGCGTCCGGGCGCGGATTTATTCCTCCAGGCCACCGACATTCCGGCTTTCCATCCCGGGGATTTTTTACATTTATGCTCAATCGCGTTATCTGCGGAACCTTCACGTTCCTCCGCCTTTCTGGCAATGGCGAAGATGAAAGCGGCAGGCGGTTATGTCTGTTTTGATCCCAATATCCGGCATGACTTGTGGTCTGATGAGGGACAACTGCGTGAAAATCTTGCCCGTGCCTTGTCGCTGGCTGATGTGATTAAAGTCTCAGAGGATGAGCTGGAATTTCTGACGGGCGAAGCGTTGCTGTCGGAGGGGATGCTGCGTCTGTGTGACCGCTATAATCCCGAGCTGCTGCTGGTCACGCAGGGAAAACTGGGGGTTTCGGTTTACCGGAAAAATAATGCCAGTCTGAATCACTATCCGGCCCGCGAAGTGAAAGCGGTGGATACCACCGGCGCCGGAGATGCTTTTGTCGCCGGATTACTGGCCGGGCTGGCGCAACACTGGCCGCTGACCTCGGAGAGTGTCTGGCAACAGATCATTCATCAGGCACTGGCATGCGGTGCTCTTGCCACCACCGCCAGAGGCGCAATGACCGCATTACCCGACAGCGTTACCTTAAAAGCGTTCTCCTCTCAGGGGTAACCGCGCCCGACGATGTTGCCCGGACCGCAACTGTTCACCCGACGAAAATAATGTAAGTAATCTGTAATCCAACGTCATGTTTTACGAAAATCAAATGTTTGCCGCTGAACCTCCTATATATCCCACAGTCTGTTAGCGAGGTTATTTCTTCTGATAGCAAAATATTTTGTTAACAGGAATTTTTGTTAGTTGAAAAACGGCGAGCACGGATCACATGACAATGAAAAAATTACTCTTAGCGTCGCTGCTGTTCAGCAGTGCCCCGGTTTTTGCTGCCGGCGGGTTTGTCGTAAAAGACATTCACGTCGAAGGATTGCAGCGGGTCACCGTCGGCGCAGCCTTGCTGAGCATCCCCGTGCGCGTGGGCGATACGGTATCCGATGACGATATCAGCCAGACGATCCGTGCCTTGTTTGCGACCGGCAATTTTGACGATGTGAAGGTGCTTGAAGATGGCAACACGCTGATTGTTCAGGTGAAAGAGCGGCCAACGATTGCCAGCATTACGTTCTCGGGCAACAAAGCCATAAAGGACGAGATGTTGCAGCAGAACCTGGAAGCCTCAGGGATCCGCGTCGGGGACGCGCTGGATCGCACCACCATTTCGTCGATTGAAAAGGGACTGGAAGATTTTTATTACAGCGTCGGCAAATACAGCGCGAGTGTAAAAGCGGTGGTGACGCCGTTGCCGCGTAACCGCGTGGACGTGAAACTGGTCTTTACCGAAGGTGTGTCGGCAAAAATTCAACAAATCAATATTGTGGGCAATAAAGCTTTTACCAGTGACGATTTAATCGCCCATTTCCAGCTACGCGATGAGGTGCCGTGGTGGAATGTGATTGGCGATAAAAAATATGAAAAACAAAAACTGTCAGGTGATTTAGAAACACTTCGCAGTTTTTATCTCGACCGCGGTTATGCCCGTTTTAATATTGATTCCACCCAGGTCAGTTTAACGCCGGATAAGAAAGGGATTTATATTACCGTCAATATTGCTGAGGGTGCGCAATATACCGTGTCCGGCGTGGTAGTGACCGGCGACATGGCCGGACATTCTTCCGAAATTGAATCGCTCGCCACCATTCCTGCCGGTGAATTGTATAACGGCGCGAAAGTCACCAAAGTGGAAGGTGACATCAAAAATCTGCTGGGCCGCTACGGCTATGCCTATCCGCATGTCACGACGCAAAGCGACATTAATGAAACGGATAAAACCGTGAAACTGCATATCAGCGTGGATACCGGCAACCGTTATTCGGTGCGCCGCATTCGTTTTGAAGGCAATGACACCTCGAAAGATGAAGTGCTGCGGCGCGAAATGCGCCAGATGGAGGGCGCGTGGCTGGGCAATGATCTGGTGCAGAAGGGCAAAGATCGCCTCAACCGTACCGGCTATTTCGAGTCGGTTGATGTGGATACCCAGCCGGTGCCCGGTTCAGCGGATCAGGTTGATGTGGTGTATAAAGTTAAAGAGCGTAACACCGGCACATTCAACGTGGGCCTGGGTTATGGCACCGACAGCGGCATCAGTTATCAGTTGGGCGTAACGCAGGACAACTGGCTGGGCAGCGGTAATACGGTCAGTTTCAGCGGCACGCGCAACTCCTATCAGACCTATGTCGAAGTCTCGGCCACCAACCCGTATTACACCGTTGATGGCATCAGCCTTGGCGGCAAAGTGTTCTACAACCATTACGACGCGGAAGATAACGATCTGGCGGCGTATAATCTGCAAAGTTACGGCACAGGCGTGAATCTTGGCCTGCCGGTCAGCGAAAACAATACGCTGAATCTGGGGCTGGATTATGTTCACAGTACGCTGAGTGATATGGAACCGCAGGTCGCGGTCTGGCGCTATCTCAATGCCAGCGGCGTACAGCCGGGGCTGGTAACGACGTCCACCAACAGCGATGCTCAACTGAGCACCAATGACTTCTTCGCCAGTGTCGGCTGGGCGTATAACGATCTTAACCGTGGCTTCTTCCCGTCATCCGGCACGCGCGCCAGCCTGGCGGCAAAAGTGACCACGCCTGGCTCGGACGATAGCTATTACAAAATCACCTTTGATGCCAACCATTACATTCCGCTGAGCGACAAATCGGACTGGGTATTGATGGGCCGCGCCAAAGCCGGTTACGCGGCAGGCATTGGCAGCAACGAAGTCCCGTTCTACGACAACTTCTACGCAGGTGGCTCCAGCTCGGTTCGCGGTTTCTCCTCCAACACCATCGGGCCGAAAGCGGCGTATTACAAATGCAGCAGCGCGGACAGCTCGTATTCCACCTGTCCGGTGACCAAATCGACTGATGCGGTGGGCGGTAATGCGATGGCGATTGCCAGCGCGGAACTGTATGTGCCGACGCCGTTCATCAGCGAGAAATACGCCAGTTCAGTGCGTACCTCATTATTTGTCGACTCCGGTACGGTGTGGGATACGAGATGGGAAAATACCTCAGCGACCGAAGCCGCGGGTATTCCGGATTACAGCGACCCGACACATATTCGTGTTTCCAGTGGTATTGCGCTGCAATGGCAATCCCCGCTCGGCCCGCTGGTGTTCTCTTATGCGCAGCCGCTGGTGAAATATGAAGGGGACAGTGCGGAGCAATTCCAGTTTAATATCGGTAAGACGTGGTAATAATAACGCTGTCTTACAAAGTTATTACTTTTTACAGACGCAATGAGAATAGAAAATAAATCTGATTCAATTATAATGCCGGCATGATGTTTATTGAGCAACCCTTAGGGTAAAACATCATGCCATTATAATATTGTTGGAGTTCTTCCTTTTAAGGGCTGCCCCTGTGCGGCCCTTCTTTTTATTCGTTTATCACAGCAGAAATAAGCGATTATTCTGCTTTGTGGTAATTCCCTTGCGCATCGGCACTTTCAAAAATCATTGAAACGGAATTGACACAATGGCGCAGATTCTTCTCAGTTAAATATTCCCCCTCAAAAACATGCCCCAGATGTGCCTTGCAGTTGGCACACACAATTTCTGTTCTGCGGCCATCGGCATCCGGCACACGTTCAACCGCACCCGGAATTTCATCGTCAAAAGCGGGCCAGCCGCAATGGGATTCGAATTTGTGTTCTGAGGAATACAGCGGCGCAGAACATCTTTTACAGACGTAACGGCCCGGTGAAAAGTGGTCGTTATACTCACCGGTATTCGGGCGCTCTGTCCCTTTGTTTTCGATGACAAAACGTTCAAAATCATTCAGTTCTCTGTTCATTATCATTGCTCCTGGCAGGTGACATTGCAGCCTTATAGTGTAGCGCTATATTGGGGCGACATATCAAGCTGCAAGTGCCCTCCTGCCATAGTGTGCTATTTCACGCCGCCGCCCAGCGTCTGCCACAGGGTGATACGGTTTTCAAAATCAGTCTGTTGCAGGGCAATCAGGTCGGTCTGCGCCGACCACAGTGAACGCTGATCGGTAAGCACCGTCAGATAATCGCCCGCACCGGTTTCATAACTGCGGCGCGCCAAATCGTAACTGCGCTGTGCGGCCGCAACATATTGCTGCTGGGCATCCATCTGTTCACTGAGCGTGGCACGGCGGGCGAGGGCGTCCGCCACATCTTTAAAGGCGCTCTGGATGGCTTTTTCATACGCGGCAATCAGCCCCTTTTTCTCCGCTTCAGCGTAGCGCAACTGCGCGGTATTACTGCCGCCGGTAAACAGAGGCAGGCTCAGGCTGGGCGCGAACGACCACACATTGCTGCCGTGGCTGAACAGGTTCGACAGCGAACTGCTGCCGACGCCTGCGCTGGCAGTCAGCGAGAGCGTCGGGAAGAAATTCGCCCGCGCTGCGCCGATATCCGCATTGGCACTTTTCAGATTATGTTCCGCTTCCAGCACGTCCGGGCGGCGCAGTAATACCGACGACGAAATCCCGGCGGGCACCAGTTTGATGGCCTGCGGTGCCAGGCTTTCCAGCGTACCCGGCAACAGATTTTGCGCCACGGTGTCGCCTGCCAGCAGATTCAGGGCGTTGATGTCCTGCGCGACCAGCGTCTGGTAGCTGGCGACACTGGCGCGTGCCTGCTGATAAATCGCCATCGAAGAGCTGACGTCCGGCCCCGAGGCGACTCCTTCCTGTTGCCGCCGTTGCGTAATGCTCAGCGAATCCGCCGCGCTTTTCAGGGTATCCTGCGCCAGTTTCAGATTGCTGTTGTCCGCCGCCAGTGTGATCCACGCGGTGCTGGTTTCTGAAATCAGCGTCAGACGGGTGTTCTGCGCGGTCGATTCACTCGCCAGCCAGGTTTCTTTTGCCGCTGTGCTCAGGCTGCGGTTACGGCCAAACAGGTCGATTTCAAAACTGCTGACCGCACCGTCGGCGGTGGCGCTGCTGCTGACGCCTGCATCCTGCGTCCGGCTGCGGGTTTGTGAAAGCTCAGCATCCAGCGTCGGGAACAGGCTGGCGCGTTGCTCGCCATACAGCGCTTTGGCGGCTTCAATATCAGCAATCGCTTCCTGCAAATCGCGGTTGCTGGTCAGCGCTTTGGCCACCACGGCATTCAGGCGCGCATCGGCCATGATGCCCTGCCAGTCGCTCAGCACCGTGGTAGCCGCTGGCTGTGCGCCCTGCGCAGGCCAGACTGCAGGCACCGGCGCGGGAGGGCGCTGATAATCGGGATCCAGCGAGATACAGCCTGCCAGCAACATGGCCAGCGAAATAATACTCAGACGAAAAATCATGCTGACTCCTGCGCGTCTTTGTGACCGGTGAAGACTTTTTTCACCAGCACGAAGAACAGCGGAACAAAGAAAATAGCCAGTAAGGTGGCGGTCACGGTGCCGCCAATAATGCCGGTACCGATGGCGATGCGGCTGTTAGCCCCTGCGCCGGTCGCGACTGCCAGCGGCATCACCCCGGCGATAAAGGCCAGCGACGTCATCAGGATCGGGCGTAAACGGGTGCGGGCAGCGGAGAGCGCGGCAGCGGTCAGGGTGTTGCCTTGTTTGAGCGCTGCTTCGGCAAACTCAACTATCAGGATGGCGTTTTTCGACGACAGGCCGATGGTAGTCAGCAGCGCCACCTGGAAGTAAACGTCGTTATTCAGGCCACGCAGTTCGGCGGCAAGGGATGCGCCAAGCAGACCGAGCGGGATCACCAGGATCACGGAGAACGGCACGGACCAGCTTTCGTACAGTGCGGCGAGACACAGGAATACCACCAGAATCGAGATGGCATACAGGCTGAGCGCCTGACCGCTGGCGAGCTTTTCCTGCAGAGAGAGTCCGCTCCATGCCCAGGTTGAACCGGCGGGTAATTTATCCGCCAGCGCTTCCATTTTTGCCATCGCCGCGCCGGAACTGTAGCCGTCGGTGTTCTCGCCCTGGATCTCATAGGAAGTTGCTCCGTTATAGCGCGCCAGACTTTCCGGGCCATAGGTCCAGTGGGTGGTGGCGAACGCGGAGAACGGCGTCATGCTGGTACCGTCGCTGCTGCGCACAAACCATTTATTCAGATCCGCCGGTTTGGAACGAAACTCGCTGTCGCCCTGGATATACACTTCCTTGACGCGGCCACGGTCAATGAAATCATTGACGTAAGTGCCGCCCCACGCGCTGCTTAGCGTGGCAGTGACATCGCTGAGCGTCAGCCCGAGCGCCACGGCTTTGTTGTTGTCGATATCCACCTGCAACTGTGGCATTTGTGGCAAATCATTGGCGCGAACCGATTGCAGTTCCGGACTTTTGGCGGCCAGTGCCAGCAGTTCGGTGCGCAGTTTGAGTAAGTCCGCGCGGCTGGTGCCGCCGGTAGCCATCAGCTCAAAGGTGAAACCGTTGCTTTGCCCGAGCCCGTCCACGGAAGGCGGCGTCATGGCGATGACTTTTGCGTCGCGGATCACCTCCAGATCCCGCATCGCGCGACCGGCTACCGCCTGCGCGGTGTTTACGGCACCCGGACGTTCATCCCAGTTCTTCAGTGACACAAACGCCATCCCGGCATTCTGACCGCTGCCGCTGAAGTTAAAGCCGGTGATGGTGAATATGACGTTGGTATTGGCTTTCTCTTTGCCGAGGAACCACTCTGTAACACGGGAATTGACGGCTTCGGTACGGTTCGCTGTCGCCCCGGCGGGCAGGGTGTATTGCACCATGACTTCGCCCTGATCTTCAGACGGCAGGAAGCTGGTCGGCAGTTGCCACATCAGCACGCCCATCAGTGCGGCCATGGCGCCGTAAATCAGCGCCATCACCACCGGACGGCGCTGCACATGCGTCACGCCATTTTCGTAGCGTTGTTCAGTACGCGAATACAAACGGTTGAAGCCACCGAAGAAACCACGGGTAGCCTGTGGTTTATGGCGCAGAAACGCGCCGCACAGCGCCGGTGTCAGGGTCAGCGCCACCACCACGGAAAGTATCATGGCGGAAATAATGGTGACGGAGAACTGGCGGTAAATCACGCCGGTTGAGCCGCCGAAAAACGCCATCGGCAGGAACACGGCAGAGAGCACCAGCGCAATCGCCACCAGCGCGCCGGAGATTTCTCCCATCGACTTCTCGGTGGCCTCGCGGGCGGGAAGCCCTTCATCACGCATGATGCGCTCAACGTTTTCCACCACCACGATAGCGTCATCCACCAGCAGGCCGATGGCCAGCACCATCGCGAACAGCGTCAGGGTGTTAATGGAATAGCCGAACAGCGCCAGTACGCCAAACGTGCCGAGCAGTACCACCGGCACCGCCAGCGCGGGGATCAGCGTGGCGCGCAGATTCTGCATAAACAGATACATCACCACGATGACCAGCACGATGGCTTCGATCAGCGTTTTAATGACGTCTTCCACCGACACTTTAATAAATTCGGTGCTGTCTTTCGGATAGGCGACGTCATAGCCTTTCGGCATGCTGCGCTGGTATTCGCTGATGGTGTTTTTCACCAGCGTGGCGGTATCGAGCGCGTTGGCGCCCGGCGATAACATCACCGCCATACCCGCCGCCGGATGACCGTTCAGCTGTGAAGACGCGGTGTAATCTTCGCTGCCCATTTCGACGCGGGCGATATCACTGATGCGCACCACCGCGCCGCCGGTATTGCCTTTAACAATGATGTTACGGAACTGCTCCGGCGTTTGCAGACGTGATTGCGCACGCACCGTGGCGGTCAGTTGTTGTGAAGCGGAAGACGGCAGACCGCCAATTTTACCGGCAGAGATTTGCACGTTTTGCGCTTCGATGGCCGTTTCCACATCTGACGGCATCAGGTCATACGCCGCCAGTTTGGTGGGATCCAGCCAGATGCGCATGGCGTATTCCGCACCAAACACCTGCAAGCTGCCGACGCCGCTGACGCGCGCCAGCGGATCCTGCATATTACTGACCAGCCAGTCGGCGATATCCGAGCTGCTGGTTTTGTCGGTTTTATCGTACACCGCCATGATCAGCAGGAAACTGGACTGCGACTTGGTGACCGTCACCCCGGCTTCCTGCACTTCCGTCGGCAGGCGTGATTCCGCCTGCTGGACTTTGTTCTGCACCTGCACCTGCGCGGTATCGGCATTGGTGCCCTGTTTGAAGGTGACGGTGATATCCACTGACCCGTCGGAACTGCTGCTGGAGCTGAAATACAGCAGATTATCCAGGCCGGTCAGTTGTTGTTCGATGACCTGCGTGACGCTGTTCTCCAGCGTTTCGGCGTTAGCCCCGGAATAGGTGGCTTTGATTTTCACTGAGGGAGGCGCGACGTCCGGATACTGCGCGACCGGCAGCGTGCGGATCGCCATAATCCCGGCCATCATGATCAGAATCGCAATCACCCAGGCAAAAACCGGGCGACGCACAAAGAAGCGGGAGAACATCAGGCGGCTCCTTCTGTGCTTTTCGCAGCGGCGGCGTTATTCACTTCAACCGGTTTCACCGTATCGCCCACCGTGACTTTGTCACTGCCTTCCACCAGCACGCGATCACCCACCTGCAAGCCTTTGACAATCAGCCAGTGGGTACCGGTAGCCTCGCCGGTTTCGATATGACGTTGTTCGACTTTGTTGTCGGCGGTGACCACCAGCGCGGTGGCGTCGCCTTTGGCATCCCGTGTCACACCTTGTTGCGGTGCGAGCACGGCATTTTCGACGACGCCTTCATCCACGTCAGCGCGGATAAACATTCCCGGCAGTAAAACGTGTTGCGGATTCGGGAACACGGCGCGCAGCGTGACCGAACCGGTGGCTTCATCGACCGCCACTTCGGTCAGTTCCAGACGACCTTTTTCGGGGTAGGTTGAACCGTCTTCAAGGGTGAGCGTGACACTTAAAGCATCGCTGTTCGCTGCCAGCGCGCGTTTACGCAGACTGAGCAAATCGGCGCTGGAACGGGTGAGATCCACGTACATTGAATCGAGATTTCGCACCGTCGCCAGCGCGGTGTCCTGCGCGGCAGAGACCAGTGCGCCCGGCGTAACGGAGGAAATGCCGATACGACCGGCAATCGGCGACGTGACCCGCGTCCAGTCGAGATTGATTTCGGCCGATTCCAGTGATGCGGCTTTTCAGCGCGATAAGTATCAATAAGCAGGAGAATCTTAAAGGCATTTTGGTGTCCGTAAATAATAAATAATATAATTAAAGGCAAAGGAGCCCCGGCTGTTTTATCGAAATAAAACAGTCAGGATCCCGTTAAAATTATTTAAAGATGTGCCGTTGTTTATAAATCAGGAATCATAAATCATGAATTTTCTTCGTGACCTCATTAATGTATTTAACCATCTGCTGATATATTTCCGGCGTGACCTCACCGTTATAGGCTTTCGTCCGTACGGTGATTTTTAAATTCTCAATGGCGTAAATTATTTCAGGTGCGGGCGGCGGGTTATTTTCAATCACGCGTTTTTTCATTTTTTCTTCTATGGCGCGGATTTCGTTTCTTCTTGCCGCCAGATATTCAGAACCGGCCGGTGTCATGGAAAACTGTTTTTTCCCGCCTTCTATTTCTGCGGCGGTGGCAAAGCCGTTGTCAACAATATGCGCCAGGATCGGGTAAATCACGCCGGGGCTGGGGATGTACACCCCCATAGAATAGCCTTCGATGGTTTTGATAATTTCGTAGCCATGCACCGGGTTTATCTGGATCAGATGCAACACAAACAGCGCCAGTTCCTGACGGGTGAACAGTTTGCTTTTACGCCGTACAGCAGGTTCGGTTTCGCTCATGATTTTTCTCCTTCGCTGATTGCCGACGACCTCAAGATATATCTTACAAGTTTGCAGGGCAAGACAGTGACGGAGCGGGAAACTAACGTAAGGATAGTGTTAATGTGTTGTTTTATAATGACTAAATCATGATGGTGCTCTCAGGTTCGCCCCTGTTGCTGACACTTCTTAACAGTTCAGAACAGGGGTAACTGATTGATCTTGAGATAAACGGCGGAAAGATGCCGTAAACCTATTTTTGCCGTGTAAGCATTGCGAAAAAGTCCGGTTTTCAGCGGCAGTGGCGGCTTTTTATGGCATCTGAAACATCGGCGGCCAGTGCCGCAATCAGTTTCTGTTGCGCGGTGATAAGTTCCGGCACGCCACCCGTCACGGCAATCTGATGCTGTGCGCGACAGGTCAGCATTTTTGCATCTGCGCCAAAACGCAGTTGCCAGCGGGCTGTCAGGCTGGCGTGACGTTGCGGCCAGGCATCCAGTTGCTGCACGGTTACGCGCAGGGTGATAACCGGTTTATCGGGCGGCGGTGTCAATTCGCGGATGTCTGTTGTATTCAGCGAGCGTTCAAGCTGCGCCGACAGCGCACTGCGTATTTCCTCCGGCAGCGGCGCGGCCCACAACGTGCTATCCGATATCACGATTTCGCCGTCACTTTTACGTATCACCAGTTGCGGCTGATTAAGCTGTTCAGGCACGGTCACCGGTTGCACGCGCAGCACAAATGCAGCCGGTGGTATCGCAGATGGCGCATTCTCCGCAGGTGTGATCAGGGTGTAATAATGAGGCGCAGGAGAGGCGCAACCGCTTAACCCCAGCAGGAGGCAAACCCCGGTTATCACGCGGAGGACATTCATGGTTGCTCCTTATTTTCATTGTTTCTGCCGGCGATCAGCGCCTGTGGCTGGCGCGTGAGCAGGCCGGTGAGGGTGCGCAGGGAATATAATGTCCGCTGGAATTCGGCCAGCGTTTGCAACAGCGGGGAGTCCGCTGCCAGCAGGGTTTGTGCGCTGCCCATCGTCTGATCGAACTGGCGCAGGGTTTGCGTGGTTTGTGGCAGAACCTGACGGTTCACCTGAATCAGCGTCTGATTGAGATTGCCCAGTGTGGCATTCAGATTGCTGCCAATCGACTCAATGGGCATTGTCGATAACTTGCCAATCAGTGTCGCGAGCTGTTCCTGCAGGTGATCAAAGCCGCCATTGAGTGTGGGGATCTGCAACGGACGCGCAGTCATATCAAAAGACACCGGCAGCGCCGAAGGCACAAAATCGAGCGAGATATACAACTGTCCGGTGAGCAGATTGCCGGTGCGCGCCTGCGCCCGCAGTCCGTGTTTCACCATGTCGCGCAGGAACGTGGCAGCCTGCTGCTGGCCGTCTTTTTCAGGTTTCGGCAGTTTCTCCTGCACATGTCCTAAGCGGTTCGGATACACCTCAATCGTCACCACCGAGATAAACCGTGAAGCGGCAGGGTCGTAATCGAGCTCAATCGCCGTGACTTTCCCGAGCTTCACGCTGGAAAACTCCACCGGCGCGCCGGTTTTCATGCCGCGCAGCGACTGCTGGAAGCGCAACTGCAACACCTGCGGCGTGCCGTCCGGCGGGGTCATTGCCGAGGCCTGATCGTCTGCCAGCGTATATACGCGGTGGCTGGCTGCCGGTTTTGCCGTGCTGTCGTCGGGCGGATTGGCAAACGCGATGCCCCCGGCAATCACCGACGCCATGGTCTGCGTTTTGATCTGCAAACCTTCAGAATCGAGCGATAAATCCACGCCGCTGGCATTCCAGAAACGGGTGGCGGAAGTGACGAACCGGTCATACGGCGCATCGATAAATACGTTCAGGCTGACGCCTTTGCCGTCAGGGCGCAGCGCATAGGAAGAGACCCGCCCGACCGGCACGCGGCGGTAATACACCGCCGAACCGATATCCAGTGAACCCAGATCGTCGGCCACCACTTCAAACTGTTTGCCGGGCATCCCGTTGATCACCGCCGGGGGCGATTCCAGTCCCTGAAAGTCACTGCCGGATTTCTGCGATGTGCCGGTATCAAGGCTGATATACGCGCCGGAAAGCAGGGTATCGATACCCGATACGCCGCCCATGCCGATGCGCGGACGCACGACCCAAAAACGGGTGTCCTCCCTGGGCAGATTTTCGGCGTTTTTCATCAGTGAAACGGTGACCAGCACGCGGCGGCTGTCGGGGCTGAGCGAAATCGATTTCACCCGCCCGACCGTGACGTCTTTGTATTTCACTTCGGTTTTACCGGCTTCTAATCCGCTGGCGGTCTGAAAAGTAATGGAGATTTCCGGGCCGGTATCCGCCCAGACCTGTAACAGCAAAAACAAACCCACTGATGCCGCTATGGCGGGCACCAGCCAGATCAGCGAGGGGCGAAAACGGCGCGGGACAATGTCCGGCGGGGGTGAAGCGTGTTCAGTCATTATTCTGATTTTCCCAGAGCAAACGCGGGTCGAACTTCAGGGCAGCCAGCAGGGTGAAGATCACCACTGCGCCAAAAAAAACAATACCGATGCGCGGTTCGGCAGTGCTGAGGCCGGGGAACTGCACCAGCGCTGCGATCATCGCGACCACCATCACATCGAGCATCGACCAGTAACCGATATGTTCCGTCAGGCGGAACAGGCGCGAGCGACGAAGCTGACCGGAAGCGGGACGTCGTTGTACCGCGATCAGCAGCCCGCCGAGGATCAGGAACTTGGCACACGGCACGACAATGCTGGCGGTAAAAATGATCGCTGCGATGATGTAATCACCGGCATCCCAGAACCCGGCAATACCGCCCAGAATGGTGCTTTCACTGCCGCGACCGGCAAAACTGTTGTACATCACCGGCAGTAAATTGGCGGGCAGATACAGCAACAGCCCGGTGAGCAGCAATGCCCATGACTGGCTGAGGCTGTCCGGCAATCGCGGATGCAGCGGCGCATGGCAGCGCGGACACGGCAACGCCCGCACGCCAGGCACCTGTTCGCAGGCCAGTCCGCAGACATGACAGCGCACGATGCCCTGCGTTAATGCGTGCGGAACCGGCGTCATTCGCGCTGGCCTTTTAGCGTTTTGAGGCTCCACAGCGGGTGGAAATCCTGATGGTTGATCACCGGTAATAACAGGCACAATCCGAGCAGCGCCCATGTGCCGGGGCCAGGGGTGATTTGCACCAGTCCCGAGAGTTTGATGGCGGCGATAAGAATGCTCAGCAACGCCACTTCCGCCATGCTCCAGGGCGCCAGCCCGGCCAGCAAACGCATCGCAGAAGCGAGTCCCGGCGCGGCTTTTTTCCGGCAGGCGTGCCATAACACCCAACCCAATAAGACAATTTGCAGACACGGACAGACGATGATCAGCATGGCCAGCGGAATGGCCAGTGGCGATGCGTAGCTGTACGCCAGCGCCATCGCGGTTTGCCACAACGTTGCCGCCTGCACCTGACCATGAAACTGAATTTCCAGCACCGGAAAGGCATTGGCGATAATGAAAAACAGCGCGGCGGTGACCGTCAGCGCAAACCATTGTTCCAGACTCAGCCAGCTTCCCCGATACAGTACGGCACGGCAACGCTGGCAATGTGCGGCCTCGCCGGACCGCACAGGTTTTCGGGTATACAGACTGTCGCAATGTTTGCAAACGACCTGCTGCGGATAGATTTTCATGGTGATGTCCTGTGTCCTGCCGTCACTTATTTCAGTTGTGCCTGCAACTGTTCCGCGCCTTTATCCAGCCCGGTTTCGGCCGCACTCAGCGCACCCCAGGTCGCGCCAATGTTCAGCGAGTTCGGGTATTGCTTCGCGATATAAGCCTTCAGCAACTGATTGGAGGGGGCGTCATAAATTTCCACCGCATAACTCACGGAGCCGGTGAATGAACCCTGTTTGCCGCGCACTGACTGCACGATGTTGTACGGCCCGCCCATCAGATCAAAGCGGGTGAACGTGCCCAGAAACGCGGTGGTGGTTTGTGCGCCGGTGAGCGTCAGCCGGATGCGTAAGGTGCCTGGGGTAATAGCGTTGGTCAGCGGGAAACGCCCGCCGACACTTTTGCCGAACTGCTGCTGCATGTACGCCGCCAGTTGCTGTTTTTGCTCCGCCGTGACGTCATCAAACTGGGCATCCTTGCCCTGATAAATCACCACCGGATCGAGGATCGCGCGGCTGTATTTATTCCAGTCCGTCGGGGTGTTGTAGCTGTATGCGATATGGCCTGAATCGTCCTGGGTATCAGGTTTCATTTGTGGAGAAGAGGTGACCCCGGTGTAGGGCACAGGCTGGGTACTCGCGCACCCGGTGAGAAAACCCAAAGAAATCAAAGCCGCCAGAGAATAGCCGTGAACGGATGCAGACATTTTTCCTACCTTTTTAAGAATCGTCGCGGGACGTCGGTTTCGGTTTATTTCAAAACCGTACGGTACGGTTCATTTATGGGGTAATAAAATTCCCATGTCAAGAAAATGTACAGGTGGGTTTAGTTTTGAGGAGAAGGTCACAAGGCGTAAAAAAGGCGTCATGTTTGCACATGACGCCTATGATGTTGTCCGTTCGGGCGTTATCGGTTAGAAATCGACGTTCACGCCCAACTGGAAGCTGCGACCCGGCATCACAGCCAGCGCTTTGTTGTACTCATCCTGATTGGTGGTTTCGGTCAGGGTGCGGCTGCTCAGGTAATCCCAGTATTTGCGGTCGGTGATGTTATAAACGCCACCGCTGAGTTTCACGTTCTTCGCGACTTTCCAGTAGGCCGTTGCATCCACCATACCGTAGCCCGGCACATTCATGTATTCGGTGGTGGAACCCGTGATTGGCGTCCCGGCATTGGTGTAGCTCTGGCGGCTGGTCGCTTCGGCTTTTTTACCTTTCACGAAGGTGGTGGTCAGGGCGGTGCCGTAGATGCCGGATGGCGCATCCCATGCCACGCCAGCCACAAACTTCATTGGCGGCACGCTGTCGAGGTCAACATATTTGTCGCCATCGTAGCTGGATTTCGATTCACCCTTGGCATAACCCAGTGCGAAGGTGGTGCTCAGGCCATCAACGCTGCTGAACCAGGTACCGTAGTTAATTTTGGTACTCAGATCGCCACCGTAGATAAAGGCTTCATCGCGGTTTTCTGCCTGATAAATCGTATAAATATTGGAGGGCACATTGGTGAACATACCCGGGCTGCCCGCGCGGGTGTAGCGGGTGTTAGCAATGAAGTTTTTGTAGGTGTTATAGAAGAGAGAAGTCTTGAAGGTCACGCCTTCCGTGGCTTCGCCTTTCATGCCCCATTCAAAGTTATTGCTGGTTTCGGTTTTCAGATTAGTGTTACCGATCAGCGCGTACTGACCACGGCCTGCGTAGTTAGAACCGAGGTTCCAGGAGCCGTAAAGCTGGCTGGCATCCGGGAACTGGGCACCGCGCTGGTACTGCAGGTAAGTCATCAGCTTAGGGGTGATGTCATAGGTGAAGGCCAGTGATGGCAGGGCCTGTGTATCGGAGTTGGCTTTACCGTACAGGGTGGAAACCTGATCTTCAGAAACAATGCTGTTGGACAAGTCTGACAGGTTTTCTGCCTTGGTATTCTGATACGCGACACGCACCGCAGGCACCACAGAGAAGTTATGGCCGTCGAGGTCAAACTTGATGGTGTCTTGCAGGAAGCCGCCGAGGATATACGTCCGGCTGTTAGCTTCCGGCTGCATGATAGTCGTGAAAGCACTTTGATCCGGGCTTTCGCGGAACGGACGTTCAGTGTTGGACACGCGGCCGTTGATACCGGCACTCAGCTCATGACGACCCAGCGTTTTTAGCCAACTGGTCTCCGCGCCGTAGGTGTTCACGTCATAGTTTGAGTAGACGTTCATCATCTGCTTACTTTCGTTTGGCAGATAGGTGTTGTCGTGTGCCTGGGTGTACTGGTAATACACTTTCGAGACGATGGCATCCACGTAATCGTTGAATGGCGTCCATTCATCTTTCAGGCTCGCGCCCCAGCGGCGGGTGTTACTTTGCTGTTGTGCGGTACCCAGAATCGCGCTGCCAGCATTGTTCCAGGTATCGTAATGGGTGTGGTTCACTTTCTCGTAGTAATCGAGGGTGCCGGTGATTTTATGCGCATCATTCGGCTGCCAGATGACCGACGTCATAATGGCGTCAGAGTGCCAGTTGGCCGGATACGCATCGAGCGTATCGCTGTTGTTGCTGGTTTCCTGGCCGTCGCGGCGGCTGATGGCGATCAGGCCCCGCAGGGTTTCGTCACCGGCGGCAGCGGTGATGCCGTTGTGCCAGGAACGATCCGAAGAATCATAATCAGACTGGTAACCGAAATAGACTTCCTTGCCCGGACGCAGGTAATCGTCGGCAGATTTTGGCAGGAAGGAAACGGCACCGCCGATGGAGGTGTTGGCGCGATCGGCTGATGTGGCGCCGGATTCAATATCCACCTGACCGTAAATATACGGGTCGATGTAATCGCGGCCAATACCAAAGGTATTCAGGCCCGCACGGCTGACGTAGCTGCGCCCGGTAGCGTTTGGCTGCGGAATACCGTCGACGTCAATACCGACGCGGTTGCTTTCCAGGCCACGGATGTTATAGCCGGTATAACCGCTGCGGTCGAAGCCGCTTTTGCCATTGCCGGAGCCGCCACTCGCGCCGGTCGCGGTGATCAGCGGCTCATAACGCATGATAGTGCCGAAATCATTACCGCCTTTTCGCTGCATTTCTGCCGCCGTGATGGTGGTTTTCGAGCCCGGTTTTTTATCCGGCATCGTTTCGGTGACAGTCATGACTTCTTCATTGTTCTGCGCCAGATCCTGCGCGGTACGCACCGCCGGTTTTTTTTTGATGGCTTCAGAAGATTGCGTATTGCTTGCTGTGAGATCGGTATTGTCTTTAACGGCTTCCGCTGCATTTACGTTAAAGGTGGTGGTGAGAATCGTCCCCATGAAAATGACGTTTTTCACCAAACCCTGCTGTGTAAAGGATTTGAACATTTGTTATAAGTCCTGGACTAATTTTTTTAAGTTCTGCTCGCATTTACTGCCTTTCGACAAATCAGACGCGCTGGTCATCTGCATGCAATTCTTCCGTGAAAGGCCATTGTCCTTATAAAATATGGGTTTATTTAACATCCGCACCCATTTCGGCTTCGTGAGAATGATAATGATACTGATAATTGTTATCAACAAAATGATAAAAAAAATGTAGTTCTTAACGAAATCTTTGCAATCCGTCTTTCGAAACGGGCCAGGGGGGCGCGGCTTTACAAGCCGGAAAGGCATGGTTAGAGTGGGTATAAATAGAAACTGTACCGTACAGTTAAGGAGTGAAAATGAAAGTACGTACCGAGGCCAGAAGGGATGCGATTGTGGATGCCGCGGCGGAATTATTTCAGGAGTGCGGCTACGAGCGTGCTTCGATGAATGAGCTTGCCCGGCGGCTTGGCGGATCAAAAGCCACACTTTACAATTACTTTCCCTCCAAAGAATCGCTGCTGGTGGCGGTGGTTAAAGCCTACGCCACCGGGCATCTTTCCGATGCCGTTGACGGGCTTTCCGCCCCCTTGCCTGATCTGCCGCTGGAAACGGTGCTGACCCGTTTTGGTGAAAGAATGTTGCTGGTGCTGACCAACGACGGTACCGCGCTGGCGGTATACCGGATGGTGATTGCCGAAGCCGGGCGTTCTGACATCGGCATGTTGTTTCACGATGCCGGTCCGGGTGAAGCCATCGAATCACTGGCGGCATTTTTAGCGCTGGCGATGCAAAAAGGGCAACTCGGCAATGCTGATGCCGATTTGCGCGCGCGCCAGTTTCTGGCGCTGGTGACGGCGCAAACCAATATGCGTTTGTACCAGAGCGACCCTGCGCCACTGGACGTCATCGAGATCAAGCAACTGGTGAAAAACGCCGTCGAGATGTTCCTGTACGGCGCCGTGCGCTAGCCATTCTTCCTCCTGCCACTGCAATCCGAAGCCATCCACGCGATGGCTTTTTTGTTTTTCCTTACACTTTGCGGGATTGCAGAAAACATGACTAAGATATATCTTTCGGCAAACCTTATCGCAAAAGAGAGAACGTGATGGCACAACATCGCACTGAAACCCCTGCCGCAAACCTGCCGGTCCGGGTCAAAAACGAACTGGTTTTCCGTCATATCACGGTAAAAAGCAGTGAAACGATTTCCGGCTGTTTTAAACGCATTGTATTAAACGGCGACGAGCTGACCGGGTTTACGTCACGCGGCTTCGATGACCACATCAAACTGTTTTTCCCGGCGAATCCGGGGGATGCCATTACACCACCCGCTGCAACCGAAGAAGGGATTGTGTGGGGCGAAGGGCCGCGTCCGCTGAACCGCGAATACACGCCGCTGCATTACGATGCACAGACCAACGAACTGACGCTGGATTTCTATATTCACGACGGGGGTGTCGCCAGCGAATGGGCGGCTGATGCGAAGCCGGGCGATAAACTGATCATCGGCGGGCCACGTGGTTCACTGATCATCCCGACCACCTATAAATGGCAGTTGTATGTCTGCGATGAAACCGGTCTTCCGGCGGTGAAACGCCGTCTGCGTGAGCTGAAACAGGCGGCGTCTGACGCCAAAATCACCGTGCTGGTGAAAGTGAAAGACGTGAGTTGCGTCAGCTATTTAGAGGATGAACAAGACTTCAACATTGAATGGATTGTCAGCGATGAGCACAACGGTTATCAGGAAGATGACGCGGCGGTTAAAAAACTGAAAAGCCTGCCGCTGCCAGAAAGCGATTACTACATCTGGGTCACCGGTGAAGGGAAATTCGCCAAAGGGCTGAATGATTATTTCGTGGAAACCCGTGGATTGGATGCGAACCTGGTGCGTTGTGTGGCCTATTGGCATAATAAATAACGATGATGAATCATAAACACCGCCGCGAAAGAATGTTCGAAACGGGGGATATCCGCCTGCTGATGCTGCATTTTTTGCAGCGGCGTCCCGCCCACGGTTATGAGCTGATCAAGGCCATCGAAGAATTATCCAAAGGTGAATACACGCCGAGCGCCAGTATCATTTATCCGAACCTGACCTTTTTAGAAGAACAGGGGTTGATTTCGGCCAGCCAGGAAGAGGGCGGTAAGAAGCAATATGCGATTACACCGGAAGGTTCGCAATCGCTGGCTGAACAGGGAGAACTGCTCGGCTCAGTGACGGAGAAACTGCATTCGCTGGCGATTTTATCCAACAATCGCAGCATTCCTGAAATGCAGCGCGCGATAAACAATATCCGCATGGCGCTTAACCTGCGGCTGGCGAAAGGCCCCATCGGACAGGAGACACTGTATAAAATCACCGATGCGTTGGACCGGGCGACAAAAGAAATCGAGCGCAGTTAGCCGTACCTCAGAAAGCAAAAAGCCTCCGGATGGAGGCTTTACTGTCCCAGTATTGTCACTTATCTTCCGGCCACGGGGTCAGTATTTCATAACCATCTTTCGTCACCGCAATCATATGTTCCCATTGTGCGGACAACGAATGATCTTTAGTCACCACGGTCCAGCCATCGGGCAGGACTTTGTTTTGTTTTTTACCGGCATTGAGCATCGGCTCGATGGTAAATAACATGCCTTCCTGCAATACCAGCCCGTGACCTTGCTCGCCATAATGCAGCACCTGCGGATCTTCGTGATAACCCATGCCGATGCCGTGACCGCAATACTCTTCCACAATGGAAAAACCTTCGCGTTTCGCCACCGCAGCAATCGCAAAGCCGACGTCGCCGAGTGTTGCGCCGGGACGTACCACTGCAATACCGGCCATCATTGCTTCATAGGTGGTATCCACCAGACGGCGCGCCATAATGCCGGGTTCACCGGCGTAATACATACGGCTGGTATCGCCGTACCAGCCGTCTTTGATCAGCGCCACGTCGATGTTAACAATGTCGCCTTTTTTTAGCGCCTTATCGGAAGGAATGCCATGACAAATCACGTGGTTGACGGAGGTGCAGGTGGTTTTCTGATAGCCGTGATAACCGATATTGGCCGGTATCGCCTGCAATTCGTTGACGATAAAATCGTGGCAGATGCGGTCCAGTTCGTTGGTCGTAACGCCTGGCACTACGTACGGCGTGATCATATGCAACACGCGCGCCGCCAGTTTACCGGCGATACGGGCTTTATCGATGCCTTCCGGCGTTTTGACCATGCGGTTATTGTTGACGAAATACCTGCTGTCTAAACCATTATTCATTGCTTGCCTTCCTGTGTGTGCCACCCACGTTTAACAGCGTGCGGATACTTCCGGTGTTTTCTTCAGATTCCATGCTGCACTGCACCAGCAATTGCGAAATCTGGCTGTGCGTCATATCAGGATGGGTTTCCATCAGCATGCCAATCTTCATCCAGTGCTCGGCCTGTGCGTTCATCGAACGCGTATAAGCCATGCTGGCAATACGCAAATTCTCGTGCATCAGTTCTGAAATCTTAATGATACCCATGGGCTTGCCTCGGTAGTATACGAATCATATATGTTTTATATACTACGCAAAGCGAAAACGAAACTCAACCGGCGTGTTTCATGACACCTTTCGGAAAATGGCGTATATTGTGTTGATTTTTCAAGCTCTTATCCCAAATTTTAAATCCAAAAGGTTCACATGAAATCTACAAGTAAGTTACTTATCGGCCTTGTCTGTGTCATGGCGCTTTCTGGCTGCGCGCGTACCGAGCCGGTAACGACGCCGCATACCACGCTGGCAACCCATAATTCAGAAAGTCAGATCAGAACCGCTATTATCGACGCAGGGCAAAAACGTGGCTGGATAATGACGGATGGCGCACCGGGCGTGATTAACGGTCATCTGAATAACCGTGAACACAAAGCAGATATCCGTATTACCTATGACACCCGCGGCTACACCATTAATTATGTCGGCAGCACCAATCTGCTGGCCGGGAAAGGCGAGATTCACCGCAGTTACAACCATTGGGTGAATAATCTCGACAATGATATTCAGATTCGCCTGGCGTCCAGTGCCACAAAATAGTTAAGTGTTAAGGGGGCGTGGTATTGGCTCTTAACAGAAAGTAAAACGCCTCCGCTGAACAGACGGAGGCGTTTTCGCTATATGGCCGGGTTTAGTGGCGCTTACTGGCCCGAGGACTCTTTTTTCATCGCGTCTTTGGACATGGAATCTTTCGACATGCTGTCTTTCTTCATGTGATCTTTCGACATGCAGTCTTTGCCCATACTGTCTTTCGCCATAGTGTCTTTGCTCATGCTGTCTTTTTTCATGCAGTCTTTTGACATATGGCCCATGGTGTCTTTCTTCGCCATTGCGTCAGCGGCATAGGTGGTGCTCACTGCGCCCATCATCAGGCAAGCAGACATCATCATTATGGTTAACTTTTTCATGGTAAATCCTTCTCTATAGGTTTGATGTACAAAGGGTGTTGTGGAGAGTGTTCAGCTTCCGCCGAACCAGTTGTAGCCCTGATCTTCCCAGTAGCCACCGGTAAATTTATTGGTAATTTCAATCACTTCGATGTGTTTCGGATTCTTGTAGCCGAGTTTGGTCGGCATCCTCAGCTTCATCGGGAAGCCGTATTGTCGCGGCAAAATCTGGCCGTCATAGGTCAGCGCCAGCAGGGTTTGCGGATGCAGTGCCGTCGCCATATCGATACTGGTGTAATACGCGTCGGCGCATTTAAAACTGACATATTCCGCCGTGAGATCTGCCCCGATCAGGCGCAGAAAATCGCCGAACGGCACGCCGCCCCATTTACCAATCGCGCTCCAGCCTTCGACACAAATGTGTCGCGTCACCTGACTGACCTGCGCCATTTTGTACAGCGTCGGCAGTGACCATTCGCGTTTATCCAGTGCCAGACCGGCGATTTTCAGGCGGTAAGCGTTGCCGTCGACTTGTGGCGCGTCGTCTTCGGCGTAAAAAGCGTTAAACGGAAACGGACGGGTGATCATCGATTCGGCATACACCGGCGCGAGGCGTGTTGAACCGAACAGCCAGCCCTGCACGCGGTCATTGAAACCGGAGATTTTGCCCAGCGCATTTTCCACGCTGGCGTTATCGCTGATATCGCAACCGGTCAGCATCGCCACGCCGCCGAGTGTCAGTCCGCGTTGTAAAAACAGGCGGCGGGAGGGCGCATCCAGTTCGCGGATAATCTGTTTTTTCGCTTCCTGTAAAATCGCTTCGCTGTCGGAAGGACTGAAAATCTGGCTGAGGGTTCTTTTAACGATGTTTTTCATCATGTCTTCCTTAACGCCCGCGGATCATGGCAATCAGGGTTTTCGGCACCAGCGCCACCATCACGATATGCAACACCACAAATCCCACCAGTGAAGCCATCGCCAGAAAATGCACATAACGCGCGGTATCAAAGCCGCCCATCAGTTCGCGCAGCAGCGGGAATTGCACCGATTTCCACACCACCAGCCCGGAAAGCACCAGCACGATGCCGTCGAACATCACGAACACATACGCCGCACGTTGCACCATGTTGTAGTGCCGTAAATCGTCGTGTTTCAGCTTGCCACGCAGGGCAGCCCGCAAATCATTGAAGATGCCGCGTGGCGTCAGCGGCCAGAATTTCTGTTTCATCCGGCCGGTAAAAATGTTCATCAGCAGATAAAACAGGCCGTTAAAACCGAACAGCCACATACCGGCGAAATGCCACTGAATACCGCCGCCGAGCCAGCCACCCAGTGTCACCGCTGGCGGGAAATCAAAATCAAACAGGGGTGATGCGTTATAAATCTGCCAGCCGCTGGTCACCATAATCAGCACCGCCAGCGCATTCAGCCAGTGGGTCAGCCGCAGCCACAAAGGGTGCACCGTGGCCGGTTTGGATTTTGCCTGATGAGGTAATTCCGTGTGTATTGTCATAATGAAGTCCGGCTGTCCGCCCTGTGATGTAGCGAGTATTGAGCGGATTTGTTCCCCGAGACCTCACGCAAAGTTAAATAAAATGTGATAACTCGCAGACGGTTGCTTGTGTAGACTCAAACCATTAGGAAACGCCACGTTTTTGGGATAACACATGGATAAGACGAAGAAGATCCTGATCGTTGAAGATGACGGGGATATCGCAGAACTGCTCAGCCTGCATCTGCGTGATGAAGGTTATGAGATTACCCACGCCGCCGACGGCAATCTGGGGGTGGCACATCTGGAGAAGGGCGGCTGGGACGCGCTGATCCTCGATCTGATGCTGCCGGGCGTTGATGGTCTGGAAATCTGCCGCCGTGCGCGCAATATGACGCGGTATACGCCGATCATTATTATCAGCGCGCGTTCCAGCGAAGTACATCGCGTGCTCGGGCTGGAACTGGGGGCGGACGATTATCTGGCGAAGCCGTTCTCTATGCTGGAACTGGTGGCGCGGGTCAAGGCGCTGTTCCGGCGGCAGGAAGCGATGAGCCGTAATCTGAAAATGGATGCCGGAACGCTGAGCTTTTCCGGGCTGGTGATCGACCCGATTGCGCGTGACGTGATGCTCAATCATCAGTCTGTCGAGCTGACGCCCCGCGAGTTTGACCTGTTGTATTTCTTTGCCAAAAATCCCGGCAAAGTATTCTCGCGACTCAGCCTGTTAAATCAGGTCTGGGGCTATGAACACGAAGGGTATGAACATACGGTGAACACCCATATCAACCGGCTGCGCATCAAGATAGAAACCAATCCGGCCGAGCCGGAACGGATTCTGACCGTGTGGGGAAAAGGCTATAAATTCGTGTCCTCTTCTGAGGCGTCACAAGGGTAAATCATGAAAAATCTCACGCTGGCGCAAAGACTGACTCTGGTGTTTATGGTGCTGCTGATCGCCTGCTGCGCGCTTTCCGGCTATATGCAGGTGCGTTCCAGCAACCAGTACAGCCAGTCGGTGATCCAGCGTCTGTCGGCCAATCTGGCGACGCAGATCGCGGCGAATAATCCGCTGCTCAGTCAGGGCGATTGGGATCCGAAAGCGGTCCATACGCTGTTTGATCAGCTGATGGCGGTGAATCCGAGCGTTGAGGTGTATCTGCTCGACAAAGACGGCAATATCGTCGGCAATGCGGCGCCTCCGGGACGCTTGCAACAGCAGAAAATCGATTTAGCACCGGTGAATGCGCTGCTGCACGGCGCGAAAATGCCGGTATATGGCGACAATCCGCGTGACCCGCAAACCCCTCAGGTATTCAGCGCCGCGCCGTTGCAGGTAGACGGTGTGACCAAAGGCTATGTGTATATCGTGCTTCTCGGCGATGAATACACCGCACTGACCAGCGACGCGCAGTATCAGTCGGCGATTTCTCTGGCGCTGCGGTCTATGGGGCTGGTGGCACTGTTTGGCCTGCTGGCCGGTGCGCTGGCGTTCCGTTGGGTGACGCGCCCGGTGCGTAAACTCACGGCGCAGATTGCACAACTCGATTCCGGCGGCATGGACGCAATTCAGGCGCTGGCGAAAACGGATACTCCGGCCGGTGCCGCCCGCGATGAAGTCACACAGTTACAGCAGGCGTTTGTCGCGCTGGCAAAACGTATCGACCAGCAATGGCAAAGTCTGATGGTACAGGATCAGCAGCGGCGGGAATTTATCGCCAATATTTCTCATGACCTGCGCACGCCGCTGACCTCCCTGCATGGCTATCTGGAAACGTTGTCGGTGAAAGCTGAACATCTGACCAACGAAGACCGGCAGCGTTATCTGAATATTGCCCTGACGCAAAGTAAAAAAGTCGGGCGGCTGGCGCAGGAATTATTTGAACTGGCACGGCTGGAATATGGCGTGGTGAAACCGCAGAAAGAACCTTTCTCGCTGAGTGAACTGGTGCAGGATGTTTTCCAGAAATTTGAACTGGCGACTGAAACGCGCGGGCAAAAATTACTGGCGGATATCACGCCGGGTATTCCGCTGGTGAATGCCGATTTAGGCATGATTGAACGGGTGCTGACTAATCTGCTGGATAATGCGATTCGTTTTACACCGGAAGGCGGCGTAATCGAAATAAAACTGTGGAAACAGGAAGGGCAGGTGATGGTACAACTGAAAGACAGCGGACCAGGCATTGCGCCGGAGCTGAAAGACAGCCTGTTTGTGCGTCCGTCAATCCTCAGTACCAATAAACACCGTGCTGGCGGGCTGGGGCTGATGATCGTGCGCCGTATTCTGCAACTCCACGGCAGCGATATCCGGCTGATTGAACAACCGAAACACGGTGCCTGTTTTCAGTTTTCCGTACCTGTTTAAATTCCTGATTTTTAATTTCCGTCAGGGTATGAATGCCGTGGCGGAATTAACGTAATGTTTCATCATTAAGTTATTGTGATGTATTCATTAGTGTTAAATAATTATTATTTTTTTGATATAAACCAAAAAGGTTTAGCGCGTGAATTTAAACGGTACTTTTTGATCTTCGGCAGTAAATATATATTCAATCCGGCGATGAAAATAATTTTCTCATTATGTGGAATATTTATTTACCTGGATAAAAATATGTCTAAGAAAGAAAGCCATCCTCAAAATAATAACGTGCACGACCTCCGGTCTGCGATTGCATTTTTAGAAAGCCTGCCAGGCGAAATGGTCAGTACCGATGTGGAAGTGGATCCGCATGCGGAACTCTCCGGCGTGTACCGCTATGTCGGTGCCGGGGGAACCTGTGAACGTCCGACCCGTAAAGGCCCGGCGATGATGTTTAACACCATCAAAGGTTTTCCGGGGGTGCGTGTGGTCACCGGCCTGATGTCTACCCGCGAACGTGTGGGCTATCTGCTGAACTGTGCGCCGGAAAAACTCGGTTTTCTGCTGAAAGATTCGGTGAAAAACGCCATCGCGCCCGTGGTTGTGGATCGCGGCACGGCACCCTGTCAGGAAGTGACGTATCTGGCGGATGATCCGAATTTTGACCTGCGCACCTTGCTGCCTGCACCGACCAATACCGAAGAAGATGCCGGTCCGTATTTCACCATGGGCATGTGCTATGCCTCTGATCCTGAAACCAAAGAATCCGACATTACCATCCACCGCCTGTGCATTCAGAGCCGCGACGAACTGTCGATGTGGCTGACCCCGGGTCGCCATATTGATGCTTTCCGCGAAAAAGCCGAGCGTGCGGGTAAACCGCTGCCGATTTCCATCAGCATCGGCGTTGATCCGGCGATTGAGATTGCCGCCTGCTTCGAGCCACCCACCACGCCGCTGGGCTTCAACGAACTGAGCATTGCCGGTGCATTACGCGGGAAAGCGGTGGAACTGACGCACTGTGTTTCCATCGACGAAAAAGCCATTGCCCACGCCGAAATCGTGATTGAAGGCGAACTGCTGCCGGACGTGCGTGTCCGTGAAGATCAGAACACCAACACCGGCAAAGCGATGCCTGAATTCCCGGGCTATACCGGTGAAGCCAAAGCCGCGCTGCCGGTGATTAAGGTGAAAGCGGTGACGCATCGCCGCAATCCTATCCTGCAAACCACGCTTGGCCCGAGCGGCGAACACGTCAGCATGGCCGGTATTCCGACCGAAGCCAGTATTCTGGATATGATCGACCGCGCCATGCCGGGACGTGTGCTGAATGTGCATGCGCACACCTCCGGTGGCGGTAAGTTACTGGCGGTGCTGCAATTTAAAAAATCCTCACCGGTGGATGAAGGCCGTCAGAGACAAGCCGCGCTGCTGGCGTTTGCAGCCTTTTCCGAGCTGAAACACGTGATTCTGGTGGATGAAGATGTGGATATTTTCGATACCGATGACATCCTGTGGGCGATGCAAACCCGCTATCAGGGCGACGTGGATACCGTCACTATTCCGGGTGTGCGCTGCCATCCGCTGGATCCTTCGCAACATCCAGCCTACAGCCCAGGTATTTTGCAGGAAGGTATGTCATGCAAAACTATTTTCGACTGCACAGTGCCGTTTCATCTGAAAGCCCATTTCGAACGTTCCAAATTTAAAGACGTCGATGTGAAGAAATTCCTGCCTGATTTTAAATATTAATACATGTGCCCTTCATACTTCGCATTGCAGTGCGAAGTATGAAGGGCGGAGAGGTGAAATGAAGAGAAGGCGGATAATTGTCGGCATCAGCGGGGCTTCGGGATTTCAGTATGGAATGAAGGCACTGGAAATATTGCGCGATATCGATATCGACGTGCACCTGATTATCAGTAAAGGTGCCGAAGTGACACGTAGTCTCGAAACCGATATCGGGCGGCAGGATGTGATCCGGCTGGCCGATGACGTGCATTCCATTAATAATCTTGGGGCGTCGGTATCCAGTGGTTCTTTTAAAACCATCGGGATGATTATCGCGCCGTGTTCGATGAACACTCTGGGGTCTGTTGCTCACGGACTCACCAGTAACTTACTGACACGCGCCGCAGATGTCGTATTAAAAGAGCGGCGCAGGTTAGTATTAATGGTCAGAGAAACGCCGTTGAATCTGTCGCATCTGAAAAATATGCAGGCGGTGACGGAAATGGGCGGGATTATTTTCCCGCCGGTTCCCGCCCTGTACCATAAACCTGAAAGCGTGGATGATATTATTCACCACAGCGTGGCACGTGCTCTGGATTTATTTGACCTGGATGTTGGCAATATTAAGCGCTGGGGCGAAGACCGATAAACAGCACAGAGCGAAATACCTCAAATTTGTGGAGTTAACATGTTAATTGGACCTATTGTTAACAGCGGTGCCATTATTCTTGGCGGCCTGTTAGGGGGCTTTCTTGGCGTAAAAATGCCAGAGCGCTTGCGAACCTCGCTGCCCCAGACCTTCGGTTTGTGCTCGATGGCGCTTGGCGTCGTACTGCTGGTGAAAATGCACAGCATGCCGGTAGTGATTTTATCGGTGATCCTCGGTGCGGCTATCGGAGAACTGTTTTATCTCGAACGCTATATTGCCCGTCTTGGGAATATGGCACGCGGTATCGCTTCGAAATTTGCGCCGGATACCGGCATGGACCATAACGTTTTTACCGAGAAATTCGTGGCGATTATTGTGCTGTTTTGCGCCAGTGGCACCGGGATTATCGGGGCGATGACCGAAGGCATGACGCATGATCCGAACATCCTGTTCGTAAAAGCCATCATGGATTTATTCACAGCTGCGATTTTTGCTACGGTGCTGGGTTATGCCGTTGCACTGATTTTTATTCCGCAGTGGATTGTGCAGTTTCTTATCGCCTCGGCAGCGGTGTCTATTTTGCCGCTGACCAATGCTGAAATGATGGGTGATTTCACCGCAGCAGGCGGTTTTATTATGCTGGCGGCCGGTTTTCGCATCAGCGGAATTAAATCTATCGCAGTAGGAAATTTATTACCGGCGTTAATTCTGGTCATGCCCATTTCCCACTACTGGAGCCTGTTTATCCGCTGACGGATGTCCGCACAAGCCACTTCCCCGTGAAGTGGCTTTTTGTATACTGGGCGTCACGCGGCCAGACTGACAGGAAGGGAAAGAAAGATGGATCTCAAAAGAATGCGCTATTTCTGTACCATCGCTGAGCAGGGCTCGATCAGCAAAGCGGCGAAAGTGCTGAATATCGCACAGCCTCCGCTCGGAAAACGCCTGCATGAGCTGGAAGAAGAAATCGGTTCGCCGCTGTTTATCCGCACCAGCAAACAAATGGTACTCACTGAAGCCGGACGCTTTCTGTATCGCAAAACCAGCGACATCCTCAATCAGGTTAACAGCGTCACCAGACAAGCCATCGATATCGCCTCGCAAAAAAAACGCCCGGTGCGTATCGGCGTTTCTTACCTTTATCTGCGCTATTTCAACACCGTTTTTCTTGAGCTGTACCGCAAAAACCCGGACTGGGATCCGAACATTTTAGTGTCCGAATCGACCAGTCTGGAAGAGCTGGTGATGAACAAAACGCTGGATATGGCGATGATCCAGACGCCCGCCGACGTGCGTTCTTTCTACGTGCGTGAATTCGAGCCGATAAAACTGGTCGCGGTGGTGTCCGGCGAACTGGCGAGCACGCTGCCGGAACGCACGCTTTCTTTTGCTGATCTCTCCGGTTTCCCGCTGGTGATGCTGCACCGCATGGGCGGCGAGGGGACGTATGAAGTGCTGCTCAACCGACTGTATGAAGAAGTGAAAGACGTGAATGTGATCATGAAAGTGTCCGAACCCCGGATGGTGATCGAGATGTTCCGCGACGGTCTGGTCGGTGCGGCGCTGATGCCGGGATCTGAAGTGGGTGAGAGCCGTCACTTCCGCAGCTTTGAAATCGAACAGAAGGGGAAACTTTTCCGTCCGGCCATTATTACCCTGCACACTGAAAAAGATTCTTTTTTGCCCGAGGCGTAGATTTTGTAAAGTCAGGAAAGAGTGAACTATAATCCCCACTCTTCATGCTGACTGGACGACCAGAGACTCAGCCATACAGATGCAGGGACGACCTTGCGTGTTTTAAGGACATTTTATGGCCTGGGTTTATCTGCTTTTCGCCGGTATTTTCGAAGTGGTCTGGTCGACCGCGATGAAAGAATCTCACGGTTTCACCCGTCTCATTCCCAGTATGCTTACGGTCTTCTTCATGATACTCAGCGTCGTTTTGCTGGCGATTTCCATGAAAACGCTGCCCCTCGGCACGTCTTACACCGTCTGGGTAGGCATCGGCGCCATCGGCGCTTTCATTCTCGGTGTTGTGATGTTTGGCGAAAGCCTTAATCCGCTGCGGGTCATCGCCGTCCTGCTGATTTTTTCAGGCGTAATTTTGCTGAAAGTAGCGACGAAAGGATAGAAGCGGCAACGCGGAACATGACAAAGCCGCTCTGTAAAAGGAGCGGCTTTTTTTTACATCTTACTCACTGCGCTCAAAGAGAGTCCTGAATATCTGCTGAGAAACCGGCACCAGCCCGACTTTCAGGCCAAATGGTCTAAACAGTTTGTTGATGATGTCAGGCGTGTAATTTCCCTTATCATTTTCCACTTCTGATAGCGTCTTACGTGACACTGTCACTAATTTCCCAAAGGCGTCTTGTTTTAACCCCAGCACCGTAATCCTCAGTGCTTTTAGTGCTTGTCCCTGCGTGATTTCACCCAAAAGTAACGCCCGCATGATGTCGAGCCGGGCTTGATTTCGGTCATTGGTGCTGACGGGTTTCGTCAGGTTCGACACTCTTCGCTGGGCTTGTTTTTTTCCCGTGGAAGATGTTTCTTCCTGAGCCAGCATTTGTCCGGCGTCACGCCGCACATGATTCGCCTCATTTTGTTTAGCCCGTATTTTATCAATGGTATTTCTCGCAGAGTTTGCGGCAATCTCTGGTTCTTTCATAACAACCCCCAGCGGCGTAACTTTTCAGGAATAAAACTGAAACTTATCGCGGGCATGTTCAAAATTTGCTGCGGTATGCCACGGGCTTCCAGCCGCTCTTTCAGTCCCGACAGTTGATGTGACGTGTTTTTAAGTGCCGAAAGTAATGTTTCTGCCGGGACAAGATCATCGAGTGATTGTGCAATGCCGGGATAATCGTATTCACCGCCGATTTCCAGCGGAGCCTTCCATTTCGTCGTTCTGGCAATACCTTCCGGATCGGCTTTCATCGGCGCAAAATCGTAGATTGGTGCAAGCCGGATGCTGCGTTCATCTTTCAGGAAAGAGGTGTTACGCCCATGATTATCGCTGTTACCAAAAATAATATTGAGCAGATCTCGTCGTACCCATTCAGTCACAAACCCCGGGATATCAAAATCAAAACCTTGTTCTGTCACCATATGACTGTGTGAAATCTTATCGATCAGTGCACGGAGGGTTTCTTCATGATACAGCGTCACACCGGGCGCTTTGCGCAGGAGTGAATAGACTGATTCCATTCCGAAACGTCTGATAAGTCCTTCCTCTTCAAAAGAAATATCAAAACGCGGAAGCCAGAGTGACGGATAAGTCAGCCCTTCTTCCAGCCGCATGTTTTGCGTCGGGATCGTGTCAAACCCCATGGCTTCAAGCTCATGGTAGAAATAGAATTCTGCCCGAAGAATATTGCAGTCTACCTCTGTTCTTGCGCCACGGGGATATTTGACCAAATAGGGAATGTCCCGGTTGGCAGTGTCATTCTGGTAGGTATCAATCCAGATTTGCTGTTCCTGACTACAACGCAGCAACAGCTTTGGTGCTTCGCCCCCGGCGCCTGTCGCGCCACCGGCAGCCGCACCGCGTTGTTGTGCGTAGTCCAGAAAGTCACCCGCCCGGTTTTTAACATCTTCTATAGTGAAGAAAAGTTTTTCAGCCAGCGGATTATATTCCGGTAATGATTCTTTTATGCGCAGATTGCCAACAGGGGACAAGGTGCCATGTTTGAGCAAAATGAAATTTTGCTGATCGGCTGTCAGTCCTTCGAGATCGAGATAGTTTGCCCAATAGCGGCGACTTGAACCGCTGGGAATAATATCATCAAGAAACTTCAGCCAACCCCGCTCATCGTCACCATCAAAAAACAAAGAGACGGGGTGATTCAACGATGCGGCATGGTTATCGTCACGATCAAGGTTATCAATAGCGTAATCCGAATGATAATTCAGTTCGGTCAGACGATAGTTATTCTGCTCACTGCCGGGAAAAGTGATGTTAGCAATATCAACCCAGGTATTATTGAGGAAAGCTTGTAACGTTAAAAATTCCATATGGGCTCCCATTAGTGTATGAGTGGTATATTACTCATTATCCAATGAGAGTCCATTTAATGTTACCTAAATAACTCATTAAAGGTTTTTTAAAGCAATAATGAGTGATATCCCACTCATTATGTTTTTTACCCCAATGACAAAGCCGCTCTGTAAAAGGAGCGGCTTTTGTTTTTATCTCAGGACTTCAGCAAATCATTTGTACAACACGGCAGTGCCGTGAAGACGGTTCTGACCACCGGCTTCGATGATTTTATAAGAGGTTGCACCGGCGGCAGCAGCTTTGGCTGCGAAGGTGGATTCCAGGCCCTCTAATGTATTGCCAGAAGCAGATACAGTGCCGATTTCAGCGGCGAAGCTACCGAAAGAAACCGTGGCGAGTGCAGCAGCAACAACGAAAGTTTTGATAGATTTCATGATGTCATTCCTTCTCAATGTTTGTTTGGGGAAGGCCATGTGCCTTCGATGAGAAGAAGAATAACGCCGTGGGATTAGAATGAATAGCGAAGTGATTTGCTGATATTGGTTAAAATTTCTGAATAACATGTCAGGGGGCGAAATACCCCGTTTCCGGGGCATTTAATTCAGAACCGTTCTCCCTCCAGAGTCGAATCACACAGCGCAAACACTTTGCCCCAGCCATCGCCTGAGGCCAGCAGTTGCTGGATGTGCAGGGCGGCATCGCTCCTGCGCACGCGGCCGTGAGCTTCGGTTTGGATCAGGTGCGCTTTGCCGGTCGCCTCACCGTTCATCAGGCCACCGGGACGAAGGATACATCCTTCGAGCGAGCTGGTTTGCAGCCAGCTTTCCGCCAGTGATTTCTCACGAACCGCCTGGCCGAACGCCTGTTTTGCCCGTGCGGATAACGTTGGCCAACTGTCGCCGCAACCGATAGACGTCACCAGCAACATCTGGCGGATGCCGGCTTGTTCTGCGGTATCAATGATCAGCCGGTTGGCAGTGTAATCGGCAAGTTTGCCACCCAGCGTTGACACGATTTGCGCGTCCGGACCGGCCATCTGGCAGGCCTGCAATACATCTGCGGAATTGAGTGCATCGCCTTCAATGACGGTCACGCCCTGTTCACGCAATACTGCGGCTTGTTCAGGGTTGCGGATCAGTGCCACTACCGGGCGATCCTGCGCCGTGAGCTTAACCAGTTCTGCGCCGACACCGCTGCCTGCGCCAAAAATCAGCAAAGTATTCAAGGTTGTTTCTCTCTCTCAGCCAGCATGGCGGGAAGGGCACGAAAAGCATTCAGCTGATCGGCAAGAAGCTGGCGATGGCTGTCGCGCCCGACGAAAACCTTGAGCATGGCATAACCGCAAGCGTTTAAAAACCAGACACTTGCTGTGCTCATTCCCATAAATGGCCGTTCAACCAGGGCAATATGCTGGCAGTGTGTGGCACGGATATGGCCGCTCATTCCGTGTTTACCGCGCAAATTAAAGTAGCCGTGACGATGCGTGCCGGTCGGCAATTCGCCGTGGAATTCGAGGATCAGATCCTCGTTATTCACCAGCGTTGTGACCTCGCCCCATGCCGTGATGTTGTCCCAGACCGCATCAAAATGCGTGCCTGCAAACAGATAACTTCCCGGCAGATTGCGGATCACCTCCAGCGGCGTGATGGCATATTCCCGGGCGATATCTTCGACAGTGCCGTCGGGTTGCGTGGCTAAAAAGTCGATCAGGGACTGAAGGTTATCCGTGTGCATGTGCGTCATTCCGTAAGGTCAGTTGAGGGATCAGTGTTTGTAAGGCCTGCAACATATTGCTGGCCCAGAACCGCCCGGCAGGCGTGAGATTAAAACGCGGGCCTTCGCTGTGCATCAGGCCGCACTGTTGCCATTGTTGCAACAGGGGTTCAAGCGGGAAGGGGTCTTCAACAATACGGCTGAGATCATAACGGCCCGCTTCGATGCCGCCCTGCAAATCCAGCCGCCAGCGGTGCTCGCGGGTGGTTGACGCTGTCATCATCATGATAGGTTTCAACCCGGCGTCCAGTTGCTGGTAATATGCTTCCAGACTGCGCGCCGTCATATACGACTGACCATCCAGATTGCCGCCCGCCCCGCTGCCAAAGGCCAGACAATCCGCGCCTTTTTTGATCAGCAAATTGTAGAGATTGCGCTCGCGGGTGTTGCGCGCCCAGTGACTGTTACTGATCTGATGCCAGGCATCACGCGCCAGAAACGCCTCGCCTTCGAGATAAAAATCGCGGCGCATGCTGACATCCGGCAGTGTAGTGCGTTTATTCCCGACCGCTTTGCCCAGCGGCGTGGAAGGCAGCAGGTTCAGCGCATAAAGATCAACGCCATCCAGCGGCAGGTCGCGGATAATCTGCAAATCTTCCCGCCAGCTCTCAGGCGTCTGCTCCGGCAATCCGAACATCAGGTCGCAGACCACGGCAGCCCGGTCACGTTCGCCGAGTTTACGCAGGAAACTGATGGCTTCGTCACGGTCCGCGCGGCGCCCCATTCGCTGGCGGATGCGCGTGTCAAAGGTCTGAATACCGATGGAAAAGCGGTTCGCACCGGCATCCAGACAGGCATCAATCCGTTCATCATCAAAGTTAAGAATACGTCCTTCGACGGTGATTTCGCAGTCCGGCGCCAGGGGTAAACTGCGGCGCAGCGTGGTGATAATCCGGTGCAGTTGTTTCGCGCTGAGCGCGGTCGGCGTGCCGCCACCAAAGTACACGGCGTGGACAGGGGCGGACTGATGCAGCGGCGAACCGGCTTCCTGCTCAATTTCGCGGATCAGATAATCGCAGTATTGTTCTGTGGCTTGCGCTTCCAGCTTGTTCTGGTAGAACCCGCAGAATGTACAGTGCGTGGCACAAAAAGGGATATGCAGATAGACCAGGCGCTTATTGGCCGCAAGTGTGCGCATGCAGAGCGCCTGCCACTGTGCAGGGACATCCTGCGGGGCGACGGGCTGCTGAGGCCGCCATGGCATCACTGCCCGCCGGTCGGGAAATGGCAGTCCCTGATCAGCGGCATAAAAACGCGAGAGGTCTAAGCTCATAGGGTTCTTCTTCTCCTGAAGAATCAATCATTCCCGAGCATTAAACGATAATGATTATCATTCGATCAAACCTAACCCGCGTTTTAGATGATCTGTATCAAGTTAAAAAGGATTACTGATCCAGTTCTGACTTACATTGATGCAACACGGCATCCATATCCCGATACGCCCAGTCCTGAACGTTATGTGTACTTACTGAGCGGCCAATAGACCCCACAGTGGCTTTATCAATCCAGTAGATACCCGCTGTTTCTCCATTTTTACTTACGGTCATTTCTTTCATTATATTGGCTGCATCATTTTCGGGTGTTCCGGTTTGATAGCCTTTTTGATTCAGGTTCTGACGTAAACAATAAGCAATGTCCCAGGGATGATTATTAATATAATCCACTGAAAAATTCTTTTCACCCGCACATGCTGATATCAGAAATATCAGCGTGAGTAATATTGGTTTCCTGAGCATAGTTATTCTCATCTCATTTTTCATTAGAGCTATTCCGGTTATTGATTCTCTCTTTTACCGGGCATGATGATATTGCTGCGCATATACCTCTGCGGACGCCCGATAATGAATATTATCGCGTTCCGGTACGAGCGCCAACAATTTAAAATTAGAAAATATGCGCATGGATTCTGCGTAATGTACGCATAAAAAATTCTTTATCAGGATGTTAAAATATTAACATCATCCTTATTTTTCAGCATCCCGTTGTCAAAGCGTTGTATTTAAGGACAGTATTAACGCATAACATGAGCCATCAGAATACGCTTATGCGAAAGTGGATGGTTAGAAAATAATGATATATTTATTAGCCTGATAGCGTGTTTTTCGGATGTTTAGCGTTAAAATTCAACAGGAGTTATGATGAAAAAAGTATTAAGCGTAGTGGCTGTTATGGGCATCATGTTTGCTGTCAGTGCCTGTTCCAGTGACTATGTCATTTCAACCAATGACGGGCATATGATTACAACACATGGCAAGCCGGTGAAAGACAAAGATACCGGTCTGATCTCTTATAAAGATACTGATGGCAGTGTTCACCAGGTTCATCAGGGTGACGTAAAAGAGATTGTCGAAAAATAAGTGCGCTGGCACAGGAACCGCCATTAATATCATTAATGGCGTCATCTGCAGGGTAAAAATATATATTTCTTTCTCAGAAAGTTATAGCCGATTGCCAGCCCGAAAAACATAAATCTCTCTTATGGTCTGGTTCAAGGGGAAATAGAGCACGTTTGCTGACATCGCTGATGCTGCTCGACGAGCCGACCACCTATCTTGATATCAGCCATCAGGTTGAGCTGATGAACCTGCTGCGCAGTCAGAATCAGCAGGGGAAAACGCGGGTGGCGGTGCTGCACGATTTGAATCAGGCCAGCCGCTATTGTGATTATCTGGTGATGATGGCGGCGGGCAAAATTATCGCGCAGGGCACGCCGGAAGAGGTGATGACACCCGAATTGCTGGCGCAGGTTTTTGATATCGATGTGCAAATCTACCCTGAACCGGCGTCGGGCAGGCCGATGTGTATTGTGCGGTGAAATGGGGTGTTATAGATTGTGGAGCGAGCGTCATGCTTTTTTGTCATTCAAACTTGTAAAATCTCGTGTTAAGTTAAATTTAAGGATGATGCTTCATGACCTTGCATGGAGAATTTGTCGTTAATGATGTGTGTTTTTTACCACTGAAGAGGTTCGGCGCAGGTACTTTCACCCTTCAGCATCGCAGTGATTTTATGGCTATTCGTCAGGCCTTGATGTCTACCCGGCAGACAGAATTACCCAATGGTTTAATGAGTTATGGAATGATAGAGGTGATCCTGAATGGGCAGGCGTCGTGTGACAACGGGATTTAGAATATTAATTGCAGTGGGCATTTACGTTCTGGTTTTTCTTATTCTGCGGCCTTCATCCCCGGTGACTAAAGAACAATATATCTTCTGGAATGACACAGCCGCGTTATTTGGAGAACCAGACGTTGAAGGCTTTATCGGATTGACGCTATTTATTATTTGTCCTGTTATCACAGTTATTTTGTATCAGGTGATCGTCAGGCTTTTACACTGGCATCTGAACAAACCCGATAAATGATGAATCCGCGGACATTATCAACGCGGCGAGATTAAACCTGCCGCGCATTTTCAAGATTTCTCCTTCTTTCTACTCCCATGCTCTGCCGCGTAAAAATATGGTTTTTCGTTGCCATTGTTTTCTCTCAGGTTGTGTTTATCAGCTACACTTTTGACACCCCTACAGCGCCAATCAAAAGAGCGCAAGATAACGAGAAAACATCATGATCATTTCTGCATCAACGGACTACCGCGCCGCGGCAAAAAGTAAACTGCCGCCATTCCTGTTTCATTACATCGACGGCGGCGCTTACAACGAGCATACACTCAGACGTAATACCGCCGATCTGGCCGACATCGCCTTGCGTCAGCGCATCCTCAAAAACATGTCCGATCTCAGTCTTGAGACACAACTGTTTGGCGAAAAACTGGCGATGCCCGTCGTGCTGGCACCGGTCGGTCTGACCGGTATGTACGCGCGACGCGGCGAAGTGCAGGCTGCACGCGCGGCGGCGAAAAAAGGCATTCCTTTCACGCTTTCCACCGTCTCTGTCTGTCCGATTGAAGAGGTTGCACCGGCCATCGACCGGCCGATGTGGTTCCAGCTTTATGTGTTGAAAGACCGGGGTTTCATGCGCAATGCGCTGGAACGCGCGCAGGCGGCGGGGGTTAAAACACTGGTGTTTACCGTGGATATGCCGACGCCCGGCGCACGTTATCGCGATGCGCATTCCGGCATGAGCGGTCCAAACGCCGCTGCACGCCGCATGTTGCAGGCGGTCATGCATCCGCAATGGGCCTGGGATGTGGGGCTGAATGGCAAACCGCATGATCTGGGTAATGTTTCCGCTTATCGCGGCAAACCCACCACGCTGGAGGATTATATCGGCTGGCTGGGCGCAAACTTCGACCCGTCGATTTCATGGAAAGATCTGGAATGGATCCGTGAGTTCTGGAAAGGCCCGATGATTATCAAAGGGATTCTGGATCCGGAAGATGCAAAAGACGCGGTGAAATTTGGTGCTGATGGCATTGTGGTCTCCAACCACGGCGGCCGTCAGCTTGACGGTGTGTTGTCCACCGCCCACGCACTGCCGGCTATTGCAGACGCGGTGAAAGGTGACATCACCATTCTCGCCGATTCCGGCATTCGCACCGGTCTGGACGTGGTCCGCATGATTGCGCTCGGTGCAGACAGCGTGCTGCTGGGCAGGGCGTTTGTGTATGCGCTGGCGGCGGCGGGCGAGGCCGGGGTCATTAATCTGCTGAACCTGATCGAAAAAGAAATGCGGGTAGCGATGACATTGACCGGGGCGAAATCCATTGCTGATATCAGTGGCGATTCGCTGGTTTACGGACGGAATCAGGTGCATCGCGCGACCTTGTAAAATGCAGAGGGCGCAACTTCCGTTTGAAGCCACGCCCTGTTTCATTACCCCACGCAATAGCCGTTTCTGCCCGCATGTTTGGCGTCATACAGCGCACCGTCGGCACGTTTGAGTAATTCCAGCGAAGTCATGCCCGGCGACCATTGCATAATGCCCTGGCTGACCGTCACCGTGTCTGCCACCTGTGATAAGGCGTGCGGGATAGCCGCCTGCGTTACGCTTTGCCTGATGCGTTCCGCGACGACCTCCGCATCATTCGCGGTGGCGCTGTGCAGCAGGATCACAAACTCCTCACCGCCATAACGGGCCACCAGATCGGCCGGTTGTCTTACGACCTGTTTGAAACACTCCGCGATGCCCACCAGACAAGTATCTCCGGCCTGATGGCCGTAATGGTCGTTGTATTTTTTGAAATAATCCACGTCAATCATGATCAGGGAAAAGGTGCCGCCCTGACGTTCCGTTTGCGCAATCAGTTGTTCAAGCTGATTATCGAGCTGGCGGCGGTTCGCTACGCCCGTCAGCGGATCATAATGCGCCAGATTATCCAGCTTACTGACCAGCAACTGGTTGTCGCATTCCCGCCTGACAGAAAGGACAAACCAGCGGCTGAGCATAATACGCGCGCTTTCAAACAGGGCGCTGACGACAATCATCGCAGCGATTTCCAGAATCGGAATATCCGCTTTCAGCAGTACCAGATGAAAAAATAATGAAAACCACAGCGGTAATGTGAAGCTGTAAAGGATCGGCATGGTCGGGTACAGCGCAATCAGCGCCGTAAAAATCAGCATACAGAACAGCGGGAAGACCAGTTGTTGCTGCGTGTCACTGGCCAGCATGAAATGGAACACCACGGCCCAGAATAAACCGACCAGAAACGCCAGTATCATCGCGGGCGTACGTGAGCGTATGAAGCGCAGCACGGGCAAAAGAATGATAAAAAATACCAGGAAAATCAGGGCTAAATTATCCAGCACCGGACCGGAAACCGCCACGTCGGCGTTCGGATCCAGTAATACCCTGAACTGATGACGTCCGAATAAAAAAAGCACAAAACCAAGATTGGCGAGCAGCAACCAGATAGCGCTGATGCGCAGTGAGGCTTTTTTATAGTGATCCAGCAGGGCGTTAAACGCTGTGTCTTGCCGCGTGTGGGTGGTTTTTTGCATGGTTTTCCTTAACGTCGTCTTCGTGAATAGTGTAGACGAAGAAGAGTTTTTACTCCTCCCCCTGCGGAGGCCGGGAGGGGGTTTTAAGGACGAACGATGGCCAAAGCAGACATCAACTTCTTGATTTTTTTGTAATACCCCAACCCTCCCCTTCGCAGGGGAAGGCGTTGTCCGGTGTTCCCAGACAGGCAGCCAGTTGTTCCGCAGTTACTCCCGCTATGATCATCTCATTCACGGGGGGCGCAAAGGCAAACTCCCTTAACCATTGCTGCCTCGCCGCTTCCAGCCTGTCAGCGGGCCGCGCGCTAAGCGATTCCCGCAACACGCAGCGCTTTTCTTCCAGTGTCTCCGGGGTAATGCCGTCAATGATGGCCGGGATCTGCGCGATAAACGTATGGATAAACCCCAGCAGTGTTTCTGCGCTATACGTCGGCGATTGTAATGCAAACAAAATGCCGGACTGGCGGGCGGTCTGATGGAAACGGCAACTCACTACGTATCCGACATTTTTTTCGACGCGCAATTGCTGGAAGAATTTGGGTTCGAGGAACGACGCTAAAATCAGCGTGGCGGCCAGGCATTCAGCGGTGTTTTCCGCCAGCGGACAGAATAGCAATACCGCAGCATCGTCTCCGGCGGCCGTGAATTCATGCACTCCGCCTGACGAGCTGCTGACCACTTCCGGCAGTTTTGCCAGCAGGGTGCGTATCGCGATATCCGATGCCAGCTGATGCTGTTCCTGCTCAAACAGCCGTTTGCCTTGTGCCAGCGCGGCGGGAGAAGGCGCGCGCAGCAGTTCGAGCGCCGTGGCGAGCGTGCGCGTCGCCCATGCCTGAGAGCCGCTAAGTTGTAATAATCCGTTGCCCTGCGCACAGGTAAACACCAGAGAATGACCTGCATGGGCAGATTGCGCGCAAAGGGCGCGCAGGCTGGCGCGGGCGATACACGCCTGAAGTAAGGTCAGCGGGGCACCGGTGGTCAGGATGCTTTCCCCTGTTTTAAGCGTGATTCCGGCGGACGGGAGGTAAAACCTAAAAGGTGATTTCGTGACGTTGTCACATTGTGATTGCCATTCTTTAAAACTGACCGGCAGGGTGAAGCCTTTTACCGGGGTGTTTTGACCAGACACATTCGGCGCAATCCACAGCCGCGTCATGTTTTCCGGCTTTAACTCGCTGAGCAATATCTGCCAGCCGTTATGCGCGGCGGGCGGGAAATCCAGGGTGCGGACGCGCAGTTGATCCAACGGCGTCAGGCGGCTGAAATCGCGATGCGCGAGGGCAATGTAATGTTGCAAATGCCCGGTGCGTAAAGCATGAATCTGTTGCAGCCAGTGGCAGAACAGTGTTTCCACACGTGCACATAAAGCAGGCGTGGTATCGCAGGCGAGAAATTCAATACTGAGAATAGCGTCACTGTCGGATGCGTACGGCAGCGAAACCTGCACGTTGTCTGCCAGCGCCTGGGTTCGAAGTTGATCCAGCAAACTGCCCGGCGCTTCATCCGCCAGGAGCTGACGCAATAACGTCAGCGCGGGCGAGGGCGTGACCGGGAACGAAAAACGCAGTCGTGGTGACCCGTCAAGACGCAATTGCAGATGGCGTTCGTCGCGCAATACCAGAGGCTGAGCAGGCGCTGGCTGAGAACCGTTGCAGGCAACAAAGGCATTGCCGTAATGCTCTGCCAGCGTGGTCAGTTCAGCGACAGATTGCGGCCCCTGTAACCACAACGTGAGCTGCCCTGCGGTGAAGAATTGCTGATGATAGTCCGTCAGTGCCTGTTGCAGAGCGGAAATATCCTCACCGAAAGCGGTACGGTTACCGACGTGAAAATCATGCAGTTGTGCCGGAGCCGCAAAGGCCAGACTTAGCGCCGCATTACAAAGGGAATCCGCATGACCGGTCAGCATGCGGTATTCGGCGTCGATCACCGCCACTTCCTGCTGCACGGCCTTCGTTGCCAGCAAAGGTTGCGCCAGCATATCCGTCAGACGCGCCAGACCGTCTGCAAACTTTGCCGGTGTCATATCGAAAAACCACGCCGTCGAGGTGGCGTGCGTGCTGGCGTTGAGTCGCGCTCCTTCGGACTGCGCCCACATCATCAGCCGTTCATCACCCTGAAACTGACGGCTTCCGGCAAACACGACGTGCTCGAACAGGTGCGCCAGACCGGGAAACGCGGGCGGTTCGTGATGACTTCCGGCATCCAAATGAATGAGTGCGGCAGCACGCGGGGCCTGTGGGTCGTGAAGCATGTTAACCCGCAGGCCGTTTGCCAGCGTCAGTGACTGCACGTCAGGCAGCATCAGCGCATCAGCCTTTAAAAATCAACTGCGAGTTCGCGCGGTTGCGGAACTGCAACTGATTGATCTGAATGTTGGTGCAGTTGGCCTGTTCGCGAGCTGCCAGAATTTTGCCATGATGTTCGGATTTGGAGCACACCGGATCGGCGTTGTCGGCGTTGCCGGTGAGCATAAACGCCTGACAGCGGCAGCCGCCGAAGTCTTTCTCTTTTTCAGAACAGGAACGGCAGGGTTCCGGCATCCAGTCGAAGCCGCGGTATTTGTTAAAGCCGAACGAGTCGTACCAGATTTCCTGCAAGGTATTTTCCAGTACAGACGGGAATTCGACCGGCAACTGACGCGCGCTGTGGCACGGCAGCGCCATGCCTTCCGGCGTCACACTGAGGAATATCGCTCCCCAGCCGCCCATGCAGCCTTTCGGACGTTCTTCGTAATAATCGGGCGTCACAAACAGCAGGTTGGCCAGATTACCGGTGCCCGCCATTTTCTCGCGATACTGATGCACCACATTTTCGGCGCGGGCGATCTGCTCGCGGGTCGGCAATAGTCCTTCGCGGTTAAGCTGCGCCCAGCCGTAAAACTGACAGGTCGCCAGCTCAACGTCATCGGCTTCCAGCTCGATACTCAGGTCGATAATCTTGTCGATCTGGTCGATGTTATGGCGGTGCAGCACGAAGTTCAGCACCATCGGATAACCGTGGGCTTTCACCGCTTTTGCCATCTCCAGTTTTTGCCGGAAGGCTTTGGCGTTACCCGCCAGTGCGGCGTTCAGCGTTTCATCGCTGGCCTGAAAACTGATCTGGATATGATCCAGTCCGGCTTCGGCAAACGCATCGATTTTCTTCTCGGTCAGCCCGATACCGGACGTGATCAGGTTGGTGTAAAAACCGAGATCGCGGGCAGCACGGATAAGTTCAGGCAAATCTTTACGCACTAATGGCTCGCCGCCGGAGAAACCGATTTGCACTGCGCCCATTTCCCGCGCTTCTTCGAACACTTTGATCCACTGTGCGGTGGTCAGCTCTTTTTCCTGTTTGGCGAAATCAAGCGGGTTCGAGCAATACGGACATTGCAACGGGCAGCGGTAGGTCAGTTCGGCCAGCAGCCACAACGGTGGTTTGACCGCAGGTTTAAGCAGGTTCACGGAAGGTAATCCACTTTTGAGCATGGGCCTGAGCGAAGAAATCTTTGACGTCATCATTCACGCCACCGGCTTCCGGGAAGCGGGCATTCAGCTCATCAATGATATTGGCAATCGTCCGCTCGCCGTCGACCAGTTGCAAAATGAAGGTCGCGCTGTCGTTAAGTTTCGCCATCCCTTCCGGGTATAAAATCACGTGACAGTCCTGCGTTTTCTCAAACTGCATGCGGTAGCCGCGGCGAAACATCGGCGTGTAGTGTTCGGTAATGGTGATCACAGAAGTCGTCCTTTATGCCAGACCGCCTGTTGCGTCACGCTGTGGTATGGCGGGCGGTTCAGTTCGTAAGCCATGCTCATGGCATCGAGCATGCTCCACAGAATGTCGAGTTTGAATTGCAGGATTTCCAGCATGCGCTGCTGTTTTTCGACGGTATCGCAGTATTCCAGCGCCAGTTGCAGGCCGTGTTCCACGTCGCGATTCGCCTGACTCAGGCGGCTGCGGAAGTAACCGTAACCTTCTTCCTCAATCCATTTGTAATGCTGCGGCCAGGTATCGAGACGCGCCTGATGGATTTGCGGGGCGAACAGTTCAGTCAGCGAGCTGCATGCCGCTTCCTGCCAGACGGCGCGGCGGGCAAAGTTAACGTAAGCATCGACCGCAAAACGCACGCCCGGTAACACCCTTTCTTCTGAAAGCAGCACATCACGATCCAGACCGACCGCTTCCCCCAGTCGCAGCCAGGCTTCGATACCGCCTTCACTGCCGCCGTATCCGTCGTGATCGAGAATACGCTGCACCCATTTGCGTCGGGTTTGCGCATCCGGGCAATTGGCCATAATGGCCGCGTCTTTCAGCGGAATGCTGGTCTGATAATAGAACCGGTTCGCTACCCAGCCCTGAATTTGCTCGCGCGTCGCCTGACCATTGTGCATCGCAATATGGTACGGATGATGGATGTGATAAAACGCGCCTTTGGCCCGCAGCGCCTGTTCAAAAGCTTCCGGCGTCATCGGTGACGTCCGGTTTGAAGATGTCGTCATAATCGTTTTACCTAAAGTTCGATGCGCATCCCGTCCCAGCTGACTTCGATGTTTTGCTGCGTCAGTGCCTGCCGCTCGGCAGAGGCTTCATTGAGGATCGGGTTGGTATTATTAATATGGATGAGAATTTTGCGTTCTGCCGGAAGGGAAGACAGCAGGGCAATCAGCCCTTGTTCTTCGGCAAGGGCCAGATGGCCCATGTCCTTGCCGGTATTGCGGCCGACGCCGGTGGTCGCCAGCTCGTTGTCCTGCCACAGCGTGCCGTCAATCAGCAGGCAATCGGCTTTATGCAGCCACTTCAGCAGTTCATCATCTGGCTCGCCCAGACCCGGTGCGTACAGCAGCGAGGTGCCGGTTTTCGTGTCTTCAATAAACAGCGCGATATTATGGCCAGGGAGCGGTTTGCCACGGTATTTCGAATACGGTGGCGCGTTACTCAGCAGCGGAATGGCCGTGAATTTCAGATTCGGACAGACGGCCACGGAGAAGCGCTTCTCCGGCCCGATAGCGTGGTGTTGCAGGCCGCCATTCCAGTGCGAAAGCATGGTGAAAATCGGGAAGCCGGTGGTGAGATCTTCATGCACTTCCGGCGTACACCACACCTGATGCGGACAGCCTTCGCGTAAATTCAGCAGGCCGGTGCAGTGATCAATCTGGCTGTCGGTCAGGATGATGGAGCCGATGGCGGTACCGCGTAAAACGTCGTGTTTTATCAGTTCCGGCGTGGCGGCAATCTGGTGGCAAATGTCCGGCGAGGCGTTACAAAGCACCCAGTCGGTGCCATTGTCGCTGACGGCAATTGACGACTGGGTCCGCGGAGAGGTTTTCATGGTGCCGTTGCGAACGCCCTGACAGTTGCTGCAATTGCAGTTCCACTGAGGGAAGCCGCCGCCTGCCGCGGAACCAAGTACGATAATCTGCATGTGAGAACCAGGGGGAAAGGGAAGGAAGATGCCCACAGTTAACCGTGGGCACAAGGGCTTAGCGGTTAGAAATGTACAGCGTCACTTCTAAGCCTAAACGCAGGTCTTCGAAAGAAGGTTTAGTCCACATAATTACGTCCTCTTGGTGATTACAGTTTTAAGTTCACTGCCGTTTTAATTGCGGCAGGTGATCGGCTTATTGTCAAATATCGCTGGTTTGGCTAAGAAAATGTTGCGATGAGCTCAAACCGATATTGCCCTGTAAGCCACAGGGATTAGCGCAAAATGCCGGATGAAAAACTATTCACCCCACGTTTGCTTTAATACTTTCAGCCAGTTACGGCAGGCGATTTTTTCGATCAATACGTCGCCGTAACCCGCATCAGACATGGCCTGAATCAGTAACGGCAATCCGGCGACATCGCCGAGGACATCCGGCACATTGATGCCGTCGAAATCCGAACCAAAACCGACATTTTCTTCGCCCAGTTTACCAAGAAGGTTATCAAGATGTTTAACAATTTCGGTGATTGGGGTGTCACCGTTACGTTTTCCATCCGCCCGCAGAAACGCTGTGCCGAAATTAACGCCAACAAAGCCGTCGCTTTCCGCAATGGCAGCCAGTTGTTTATCGGTCAGGTTGCGCGGTTGCGGGCATAGCGCATGCACATTTGAATGGGTGGCAACCAGCGGTGCATCGCTGAATTTTGCCGTCTGCCAGAAGGCCTTTTCGTTCATGTGCGAGACATCGAACAAGATCCTTTTCCGGTTACACTCACGCAGCAATCCAAGCCCGGCGGGCGTCAGGCCCTCACCGGTATCCGGCGAACCCGGAAAATCGCCTTTCACGCCGGTCCCAAACTGATTGGGTAAATTCCACAGTGGGCCGATGCTGCGCAGCCCTTTTTCATACCAGAGTTCCAGCCGCGAGAAGTCATCTCCCAGCGCTTCCGCGCCTTCAATATGCATCACCATTGCCAGCACGTCGTGAGCGATACACTGCTCAATTTCGGCAACCGTCCGGCAGATTTTTGCCCGCCCGGATGACTGTGTTTCGATACGTTCCAGCAGTGAAATCTGCGCCTGTGTGATGGCTAACGCGTCATGAGGCACAGCCGGAGAATTTGGCTTCAGTTGTGGCATATACGAAGCAGGTGGTACGAAAATGGCAAATAAGCCACCCGCGAAGCCACCGAGACGACAACGCCTGAGATCGAGATGTCCTTCCAGTGAGCCATCAAGAAACAGGGCAGCAGGATCTGCTGCATCATGCAGCCACAGGCGCAGTAACAGGTCGTTATGACCGTCGAAGACAGGGGGATGTGGAATGGTGTTCATGATGTTAATGGTACTTTATAAAAGCACGAAAATGTATGCGGAATATGTAATGGTTTGTTTGGGTGATGTTAAGTGATTTGACTGACTTGTTTTCATGTGGAGGTGAAAGAAAAATACGGCTTTGACCTTTTGTCTGCTGGTCAGGCAAATCTCAGTCAGCTCCCTCCCCTGCGAAGGGGAGGGTTGGGGTGGGGTATTAAGGTCAAAATCCAATAGTTAAAGTGTGCTTTTACAAAGAATTAGCCATTAAAACCCCCTCCCAACCTCCCCCTTCGCAGGGGGAGGAGCAAACAGAAAAACATTCTGCATTTGAATTATTGCTGCGGCCTCAGCAAATCAGAAACTATAGCTCGCCGTCACCGACACATTCCTTGGTTCGCCGTAGACCACATACTGGTTCACGCTGGTGTCATATTCCTTGTCAAACAGGTTATTGACGTTGGCCTGCACCGCCAGTTGTCTGGTGACCTGATAACGACTGAACAGGTTAACCAGCGCGTAGCTGCCTTGTTCAGCATAACGGGTGCCGTTGCCGCTTGGCCCCGGAACGGTATCCCAGACGTGGGTCTGCCAGTTCACGCCACCGCCGACGGTCAGATCCTGCAACATCGGCAGACGGTAGCTGGAGAACAGTTTTAGCTGGGTGCGCGGCAGTTGCGGATTAACTGCATCGCCATTTTCATCTTCTGCAATGTAACGGGTACCGCCGAACGTCATCTGCCAGTTATCGGTCAGCGCGCCGTTCACTTCAAATTCCACGCCGCGGCTGACGGTGCCGTTTTTGCCTTCATAGGCGGTATCGGTTGTGCCAGGAATAATGCGGCCGGTGCTTTGTGCCACGTTGTCCAGCTCCGCGCGGAAGATAGAAACCGACGCGGTCAGACGGCTGTTGAACCAGTCAGATTTTACGCCCGCTTCGTAGTTTTTGCCGATGACCGGTGAAAGGTAGCCGCCGTTGATATCGCGGTAAGTTTGCGGCTGGAACACTGAGGTGTAGCTCGCATAGGTCGACCAGGTATCGTTGATGTCGAACACCAGACCTGCGTACGGCGTGATGTTGTTCTTCTCGATCTGGTCGGTGAGCGTGTGAGAATTCCAGTTGGTGTAGCGTGCGCCAACGATCAGGTGCAGCGGATCCGCCAGTGAAAGACGCGTAGCCACGTAAGCCGATTTCTGACGGATAACATTTTCTTCCGCCAGCGCGCGCGGACCCCAGTCAGTTTCAGGGAACTGACCGTTGAAATCGTTAAAATTGCCCAGTTCTTCGGTTGAAATATTGGCAAAGGAGCTGTAATAGGTGTTCTGCTGTTTGCTGTAACTCACGCCGGTCATCAGCTCATGCTGACGGCCAAACAGTTCATACGGGCCGCTGGCAAAGGCATCTACACCATCGACTTTACGTTTACCTGTGTTATAACCGGTTCCCGCCACCACCGGATAACCGGCATAAGCGGATTCGCCGACGCCGGTGGTTTTATCGAATGTCCCGTCGATATACATCATCTTACTGTCGATATGGGATTCGGTATGGGTGCCGTTCAGTGTGGCCTGCCAGCCGTTATCGAACGATTGCTTCAGGGTGGTGAACAGCTTAGTCGTTTCTTTATCGCTGTACGCCCAGTCCGGTGCGGAGTTAAAGCCGCGACGATAATCGGTTTTGCTGCCGTCCAGATACCAGCGCGGCATACCGCCCCAGGTCGGGCTGTCGGTGTTGGTTTGCTGGAATTCGTAGCCTGCGGAAAGCAGGGTGGAATCGGTGAGGTCGGCATCCACGGTGGCATAGACGAATTTTTTGGTGGCGCCGTAGCGTTCAACGTAGCTGTTTTTGTCCTGATAACCGGTGATCAGGCGGCCACGTACGCTGCCGGATTCGTTCAGCGGTGTGGATAAATCTGCCACGTAACGTTGTTTATTCCAGCTACCGTAAGTAGCAGAAACATTGCCGGTGAATTCTTTGCTGTCGGCGTGTTTACGCACCTGATTGACGGATGCTGACGGGTTGCCGGGGCCGGTCATCAGACCGGTTGCACCGCGCACCACTTCGATACGTTCATAAATCGCCGTGTCAGACTGGGAATCACCCAGATCCCAGCGCGGGTCGAAGGTGGTCGGAATGTTATCGACCATGTAGTTGTCGATCAGAAAGCCACGCGCGTAATAAGTACGGCGGTCGAGATCCGAGACGCTTTCCTGAATACCGGTGGTGTTTCTCAGCACATCACCCAGAGATTGCAGTTGCTGATCCTGCATACGTTGCTTGCTGATGATACTGACGGATTGCGGAATATCGCGCGCCGTCAGGGCCATTTTTGTGCCCGCAGTGGTGACCGGAACACTGTAATCGGTGGCGGCAGTCTCCGCGACCCCGGCGCTATTATTCTCACCGGTCACGACAACGGTATCGCCCGCCGTTTTTTTAGCGGGAGTTTCTGCGGCATAAGCAGAATGCAAAGACGACGAAATTAACAATGCGATCACTGAAAGTGAAAGTTTCTTTCCTGAATTATTATGAATATTTTGCTTATTGTTCCTGACAACGCAATTCCCTGAAAAGACACACATAACTATTCTCCACACGGTTATTTTTTTATTTTTTAGGCCACGGCATTTTTGTATGAATACGGCTTTATCTGCATGAGCAAATCCCGCCAGAATCCCCCGGAACAAGGGCTGGACAAGATAAAATGGTCATGGTTAATAAAGCGAATGAGAATAATACGCATTGGGTTTAACGATGTAAATAAATATTACAGACAGGGGGAGGAGCAAAGATAAAACACTCTGTTGTTGAATTTATAATCCTGCGGGCGATTCAGAAAGCTTGCTGAATGAGAGGTTGCAGACCTGAGGCTGCAATCCCGAAATGAAGGCACCGCGCAGCGGCAAGATTTCCAGCCTGTCGCTGTGCTACCTGAAACATAGCCAGCGAGCGATAGCGCGTGTTGAAAAAGCGAAGGGAGATCCAAGAGGGAAAAAGCACTTTTCCCTCTTGGTCGGTTTCGGCGCAGCGCGTTAAGTGATCGCAGCACTTGAGAAACCGAAATTGTCCCGGTCCGGACCTCACGGCAAGTGAGAAACCAAAATTTTCCAGATCAAGCCCCCTCACGGCGAGTGAGACCAATTTGCCATTAAAAACCCACCTTTTAGCCATTAAGAAATCTAGACATCTAAACGTTCGTTTTGTAGAGTGTCACCACCTGCCGGATTAACGTTTGATTCGGCTAAGAAAAATACAACGGCGGTGACACAATGTTCAGTAACGTTAAAATCCTCGACGGCGGCATGGGGCGCGAACTGGCCCGGATGGGCGCTCCTTTTCGTCAGCCTGAATGGTCTGCGCTGGCACTGATGGAGGCTCCGGAATTTGTGCGAGCCGCTCACGATGCTTTTATTGCTGCCGGTTCTCAGGTCATCACCACCAACAGTTACGCCGTGGTGCCGTTCCATATTAGTGAAGATGTTTTTGTGGAGCAGGGCGCGGCGCTGATTGCGCTTTCCGGCAAGCTGGCGCGGGAAGCAGCGGATGCAGCACCGGCTGATGTGCTGGTCGCGGGTTCACTTCCTCCGGTTCTCGGGTCTTATCGTCCGGATCTGTTCGAACCGGTGGCAGCCAAAAAATTACTGCAAGTGCTGGTGAATAATCTGACGGACAGCGTCGATGTCTGGCTGGCCGAAACGCAAAGCTCTGTGGCGGAAGTCGAAGCCGTGCGTGATGTGCTCGGCGATGACCCGCGTCCGCTGTGGCTGTCTTTTACCTTGCAGGACAATCTTGATGAAAATGGCAATGCGCTGCTGCGCTCCGGCGAATCAGTTGATGATGCCGTAAACGGCGCATTACGGATTTCTGCCAGTGCGGTGCTGTTCAATTGCAGCCGGCCTGAAGTGATGGCCACGGCGGTGAAATCCGCGCGTGCCGCACTGACGGCGCAGGGATCTGCGCTTGATATCGGCGTGTATGCCAATGCCTTCGAACCTTCCGATAATCAGCGCGGTGCCAATGAAGGGCTGAGCAAAATGCGTCAGGACACCGATCCTGCCGGATATCTTGATTTCGCGAAAGACTGGGTGGCGCAGGGTGCCACCATGGTCGGGGGATGTTGCGGGATCGGGCCTGAACACATCGCCGCGCTTAAGCGGGCCTTCGCTAAATAACATCCATAAAAAGAATAAAACGCACATTAATTCTGAAGATGCATTCTTCGCAGACAGGGGAAAAACATGATTGATCGTCGTTCGTTTATCAAAAGTGCGGGGGCACTTTCCGTTGCTGCGGCTACCCACTCTTTGTGGCTGGGCAATGCCTTTGCTGCGGAGGCAGAAAAGCCGAAAAAAGGCGGGCATCTGGTTGTTGGTGTGGATAACGCTTCCAGCACTGACCGTCTGGATCCGGCATTCTGGTTCGAAACTTACATGTATTTCGTCGGTTCTCAGATGTTTAACAATCTGGTGGAAATCGACGAAAACGCCAGACTGGCCCCATCACTGGCTGAAGCCTGGGCCTCAACCGACGGCAGCAAAACCTGGGTGCTGAAAATTCGTCAGGGCGTGCAGTTCCACGATGGCCGCTCGCTGGGCGCGAAAGATGTGGTGTACTCCCTGAATCACCATCGTGGTGAGAAATCCACCTCGCCGGTGAAAGGTTATCTCGATACCGTCAGTTCAATTGAAGCCACCGGCGACCATGAAGTCACGATTAAACTGACCGCGCCGGACGTTGAATTCGTCTGGCTGCTGAGCGCCGTGCATTTCGCCATTACCGCTGAAAATGAAAACTTTGACAAAGGCATCGGTACCGGCGCATTTATCCTTGAGAAATTCCAGCCGGGCGTCTCTACGCTGACTAAACGCAATCCGAACTACTGGAACAGCGAACGCGGGCATGTCGATTCTGTCGAAACGCTGGCGATGAATGATTCAACGGCCCGTGTGGCGGCACTGGTCAGTGGTTCGGCACAATTGATTAACCGTGTGAATCCGCGCATCGTCAGCCGCATCGAACGTATGCCGAACCTGAAACTGGTGCGCGCCAAAGACAGTATGATTTATACCTTCCCGGGGCTGTCGAATCTGGCGCCGTTCGATAATGTTGATGGCCGTCTGGCGCTGAAATACGCCATCGATCGTCAGAAAATTATCGATACCGTGCTCGGCGGCTACGCCAGCGTCGCGAACGATAACCCGATTTTCCCGTCGAACCGTTACTTCGCGAAAGACATTCCGCAGCGTCCGTACGACCCTGAAAAAGCCCAGTTCCACTGGAAGAAATCCGGGTTCAGCGGCCCGCTGACCCTGAACGTTGCCGATGCCGGTTTCCCTGGTGCGGTTGATGCCGGTCAGCTTTATCAGCAATCCGCCGCCAAAGCTGGCATTAATCTGAATGTGGTGCGCGTGCCGGACGATGCGTTCTGGAATGATATCTGGCAGAAGAAAGCCTTCGTGTCGTCGAACTGGGCGAACCGTCCGACCGCCGATGCGCTGCTCTCGCTGGTGTTCACCAGCCAGTCTTCATGGAACGAATCCGCGTGGCACGTACCGGCTTTCGATGCGATGGTCAAAGCCGCGCGCGGTGAAGCGGACGAAGCGCGCCGCAAACAGATTTACCATGACATTCAGGTGATGCTGGTTGATCAGGGCAGCGAGATCATTCCGCTGTATGCCGATGCACTCGACGGTTGTTCCGCCAAAATCAAAGGGTTCACGTCCGTTCCGGGGATGCCGCTGAGCGGTAACCGTGCGGCAGAGAAAGTCTGGATCGAAGGCTGAACCGGGTAAAAATATGTCTGACTTATCTGCACAACAGAAAGCGACTCAACGGCCTGCGGGCCGTTTTTCGCAACCTCATTCCAGCTTGCTGAGCATGGTGCTGATACGCCTGTTTTATGGCGTGCTGGTGGTGCTGGCAGTTTCCGTGCTGATTTTTGCCGGTGTGCAACTGCTGCCGGGCAATGCTGCGACGGCGATCCTCGGCCAGAGCGCCACGCCGGATGCCATCCGCGAACTGAACTTGCAACTGGGGCTGGATAAACCGGCAGTCAGCCGTTATCTGAGCTGGTTGACCGGTGTGTTGCACGGCGATTTTGGCACCAGTTTCTCCACCCGTGAAGCCATCAGCGGCCCGCTGTTTACCCGCCTGGGCAACACGTTGTTTCTGGCCGGATGTACCGCCGCGATTGCGGTTCCGCTGGCGCTGCTGATCGGATTTATTTCCGTTCGTTATCAGGGCAGCGTAATTGATACGCTGCTCAACGCCATCACCCGCGCAACCGTCGCGCTGCCGGAATTTTTCTCCGGCTATCTGCTGATCCTGATTTTTGCCATCACGCTGGCATGGGCGCCGAGCAACAGCAGTATTACGGCGGATATGCCGCTGGCAGCTAAACTCTCCGCCATTTCCCTGCCGTGTGCCACGCTGGTGCTGGCGATCCTTGGCCATATGAGCAACATGACCCGCGCCGCGCTGATTGCCGCGCAAAGTTCGGCGTATGTCGATACCGCGTTGCTCAAAGGGCTGTCGCCGTCGCGCATTTTGTGGCGTCACGTATTGCCCAATGCCGTGGGGCCGATCATCAACGTCGTGGCGATCAATCTGGCGTATCTGATGGTCGGTGTGGTGATTGTTGAGAACGTATTTGTTTATCCGGGACTCGGGCAGTACATGGTCGACAGCATCAGCAAACGTGATATTCCGGTGATGCAGGATTGCGCGCTGCTGCTGGCTGGCATTTATATCCTGCTGAATTTGCTGGCGGATGTGATGGCACTGGTCGCCAATCCGCGTTTACGCCACAACCGCTGAATCTTAGGAATTGCTGTAATGCCTGCATTAAAACCTGCTTCGATACTTGGCCTGCTGGTGCTGAGTCTGTTTATTCTGATCGCCATTTTTGCGCCGTGGCTGGCGCCTCACGCGCCGGATCAAACGCTTGGGATGTCCTGGGATTTACCGGGACCGGATTCCATTCTCGGCACGGATAATCTCGGCCGTGATTTGCTCTCCCGCCTGATCTGGGGAACCCGCGTTTCCCTTGGGGTGACCGCGCTGGCGGCGCTGGTGGCGTTTATCGTCGGTTGTACGTTCGGGTTTATTGCCGGACTGCGCGGCGGCTGGTTAGATCAGGTGATTTCCCGCTGCAACGATATCGTCATGGCTATCCCGACGCTGATCCTGGCGCTGATTGTGCTGGCCGTCTTGCCAAAAACCATTCTGGTGCTGACGCTGGTGCTCGGCTTGCTGGAATCGACCCGTGTGCTGCGCGTGGCACGATCCCTCGCGGTGGATATCGGCGTGATGGAATTTGTTGATGTGGCGCGGCTGCGCGGCGAAAGCCTCGGCTGGATCCTCTGGCATGTGATCTTACCCAATGCGCTTCAGACGCTGATTGCCGAATTCGGCCTGCGTTTTATTTTTATTCTGCTGTTTCTTTCTGCGCTGTCATTCCTCGGGCTGGGTATTCAGCCACCCACCGCCGACTGGGGCGGACTGGCGCGCGATAACAAAGACGGTATTTTGTTTGGCGTCTGGGCGGCGCTGGTGCCGGGTGGCGCCATCGCGGTACTGGCGCTGGCGGTCAACGCCGTGGCGGACTGGCTGATGAGCGGTGAGCGTCGTGTGTGGGGGAAAAAAGCATGAATGAGCACTTACTGCATGTCGAAAACCTGCACGTGGTGTCGCAGGGTAAAAATCCGCGCACGCTGGTGGATGACGTCTCTTTCACGGTGAAGCAAGGCGAAGTGCTGGGGCTGATCGGCGAATCAGGCGCAGGTAAATCCACCATCGGACTGGCCATTCTCGGGCACTGTCGTCAGGGGATGCGCATTCAGGCCGGCAGAATTACATTCAGCGGACAGGAACTGACACAACTTTCTGACCGCCAGTTGCGGCAGGTGCGCGGCAGGCAGATTGCTTATGTCGCGCAGTCTGCCGGAGCAGCGTTTAACCCGGCGGTCACGCTCGGTGAGCAGGTTATTGAGGCGGCGCTGAAACATAAAATTTACCCCCGCCAGCAAGCGCAGGCCAAAGCCATTGCGCTGTTTGAACAACTCGGCCTGCCGGATCCACAGGCATTTTATCAGCGTTATCCGCATCAGGTTTCCGGCGGTCAGTTACAGCGCGCGATGATTGCGATGGCACTGTGCGCCGGTCCTGAGTTGTTGATTTTCGATGAGCCGACCACCGCGCTGGATGTCACCACACAACTCGGTGTGCTGAAAGCCATCAGCGATGTGATCCGCTTTTCCGGCGTCGCGGCGATTTACATCAGCCATGATCTGGCGGTCGTTGCGCAGATAAGCGATCACATCATGGTATTGCAGCACGGTAAAACGGTTGAACAGGCGGAAACGGCGCAACTGCTGAGCCAGCCGCAACAGGATTACACCCGCCGTTTGCTGCATGCGCAGGGCGGGAGCAAAACGCCGCAAACCGGCGATGCGCCGGTGGCGCTGGATATCCGCAACATCAGTGCGCGCTATCATGCGCAGCCGGTGCTGCAAAACATTTCACTGAGCTTGCCGCGCGGGCGCACGCTGGCGGTGATCGGCGAATCCGGCTCGGGGAAATCTACGCTCGGCAAAGTGATTTGCGGACTGCTCACGCCGCAAACCGGTGAAGTCAGTCTGAATCAGCAAGTATTACCTGCCAGTTTGCGCCAGCGCAGCCGCGTTCAGTTGCGCGATGTGCAACTCATTCATCAGATCCCCGACACGGCGCTGAATCCTAAAGAGCGTATTGGCAGCCAGATTTCCCGTGTGCTGGCCTGCTTTACGTCGCTGAACCGCAGCCAGCGTGAGGCGCGGGTCAGTGAATTGCTGGCGCAGGTCGGATTACACGCTGAACTTGCGATGCGTTTCCCTGCCGCACTTTCCGGCGGGCAGAAACAGCGTGTGTGTATTGCGCGGGCGCTGGCGGCTGAGCCAAAAATTATCGTTTGTGACGAGCCAACGTCGGCACTCGATCCGTTAGTCGCCCGCGATGTCCTGGCGTTACTGCGCCAGATCCAGCAGGAAACCGGCATTGCTTACCTGTTTATCACCCACGATTTACAGGTGGTACGTGAAGTGGCGGACGAAGTCGCGGTGCTCAGACAAGGCGTGATTGTGCGCCACGGCCCGGTGGCATCTGCACTCGCCGAACCTCTGGACGATTACACCCGCGAGTTACTGCGTTCGGTGCCTGAAATGCGGGTGGGCTGGCTGGAGGAAATGTTTGCTAATTAATACTTGTCCTCCTGCCCGGCGCTTTTGTTGTGCTCCTCCCCTTCGCAGGGGAGGAAGCAAAATGGTCATCCTTATTTACACTTTCGCAATATTAACGTCACTAAAGATTCCCTTATTTATACCGATAACCCTTTTGAATTAAATAAATCATTAGAAAGTCGTTCCGCTATGTAACCAATATTTTGAATTTTTTTTCATGGTATTTGTTTTATTGGCCAGGAAATAAGGGAAATAAAATGTTTAAACTGATCAACAATATGCGTGTCGGCGCCCGTTTAGGGGCCGCATTCAGCCTTGTCATTTTGCTTTTAGTCATTGTCAGCGGGATTGCAATCACCAAAATAAGCAGCATTAACACCAGTATTGAACAAATAATCAGCGACCGGTACGTGAAAGTCCGGCTGGCATTTGATGTTCGCGACGGCGTAAACGACCAGATTAAATATCTGCGGGGTATCGTTATCGATACTAAAAATCCTGAACAGAATAAAAAGCGTTATTTACAACTGGATGACACGGTCAAAAAAACCAATTTAGCGATGGATAAAATCGCCGCGATCCAATCCACCGTGACGGGCAAGCAGAAAATTAAAACGTTGCAGGAAGCGGGTGAAACCTTCGAAACGGCGAAAGAGCAACTGATTGCCTTAGCCCGTGCCGGTGACATGGACGGCGCGACCGAATTTGTTCTGCGCAAACTCACCACCTCGCAAAATGCGTATCTGGATCTGGCAACCGCATTTGCCAACTCTCAGGATCAGCAGTTGCAGGCTGAAGGTAAAACAGCGATAGCAGATGGCGCCACCGCCATTCAGCTGACGCTGATTTTCTCCGCGCTGGCGATTTTAATGGCGGCGGCGCTGGGCTATTTCCTGACGCGTTCGATCACCCGTCCATTGCATACCGCAGTAAAAGTGGCAGAAAACGTGGCGGCAGGGGATCTGACCACACAAATCCAGGTGATGTCGCAGGATGAAACCGGGCAGCTCATGCAGGGGCTGAAAAACATGAATGAAAACCTGCTGAAAATTGTGACCGAAGTGCGTGCCGGCACCAATGCCATCACCAGCGCGTCCAGCGAAATTGCTGCCGGAAACCTCGATTTGTCTTCCCGCACTGAACAGCAGGCCAGTTCGCTGGAAGAAACTGCGTCGGCGATGGAGCAGATGACCGCCACCGTGAAGCAGAACGCTGATAACGCGCGTCAGGCTAATCTGCTGGCCGCGCAGGCTTCCCGCGTGGCGGTGCAGGGTGGCGAAGTGGTGGGCGAAGTGGTGAATACAATGGAAGGTATCAACACTTCCTCGCGTAAAATCGTCGATATCATTGCAGTGATTGACGGCATTGCTTTCCAGACCAACATTCTGGCGTTGAACGCCGCCGTTGAAGCGGCGCGTGCCGGTGAGCAGGGCCGTGGATTTGCTGTCGTGGCTTCCGAAGTGCGCAATCTGGCGCAACGTTCTGCCAGTGCCGCGAAAGAGATCAAAGTGCTGATCGACGATTCGGTGGCGAAAGTGGATAACGGCACGCAACTGGTTGCCAAAGCCGGGGCTACCATGGCGGAAGTGGTGTCCAGCGTAAAAAATGTGACTGACATCGTGGGCGAAATTGCGATTGCCAGTAACGAACAAAGCACCGGCATTGAAGAGATCAACAAAGCCATCACTCAGATGGATGAAGTCACCCAGCAGAACGCCGCATTAGTGCAGGAAGCTTCGTCGGCGGCATACTCGCTCAATGAGCAGGCTGAGCGTTTATCTCAGGCGATCAGTATCTTTAAAGTCAGCGCCGGTTCGGCAACGGCGGCGGTGCGTAAAGCCGGGCAGACAAAATCTCCCGCCTTGCTGTCAAACCGTCAGCCGGTTCCGGCCGCTGATCAGGGCAACTGGGAAACGTTCTAAATCTCCTGTTAGTTTCTCAAAGTTTTCCGTTTCATGTTTAAAACCTGACAATTTCTGTCGGGTTTTTTACTTTCTGCCTCAGCTTTTGCCATAATCCCTTCGCCAATATAAAGGAGAAGGCTTTGATGATGAAAAATACCCTGCGTAAAATTGTGCTGATGGCGGCGGCTGTAGTGCCAATGCTCGCATTCAGTGCGGTGTCATGGGCGCAAACGGCGACAAAAATGACGTCTGTGCAGCAGCAACTTGCGGCGCTGGAAAAAGACAGCGGCGGTCGTCTTGGTGTGATGCTGATTAATACTGAAGACAATTCCCAGATTGCTTACCGCGCTGATGAACGTTTTGCCATGTGCAGCACCAGCAAGTTCATGGCCGCGTCAGCCATTCTTAAACAGAGCGAAACGCAAACGGAGTTGCTGAACCGCCGCGTCAGCCTCAAAAAATCTGATCTGGTAAATTATAACCCGATCACCGAAAAGCATCTCGATACCGGCATGACGGTAGGCGAACTGGCTGCCGCCGCCTTGCAGTACAGCGATAATACCGCCATGAATAAACTGATTGAGCAGCTTGGTGGCCCGCAGAAAGTCACGGAATACGCCCGTACGCTCGGCGATAAAACGTTCCGGCTGGACCGCACTGAACCAACGCTGAACACCGCCATTCCGGGGGATGACCGCGACACCACTTCACCGCGTGCGATGGCACTGAGTCTGCAACACGTCACGCTGGGCAGCGCGCTGGCTGAACCGCAACGCGCGCAACTGGTGGAATGGATGAAAGGCAACACGACCGGCGCGATGAGTATCCGTGCGGGGCTGCCTGCGACCTGGGTGGTCGGCGATAAAACCGGCAGCGGCGATTACGGCACAACCAATGATATTGCGGTGATCTGGCCGGATAATAAGGCACCACTGATCCTGATTACCTATTTCACCCAGCCGCAGAAAGACGCTAAATCCCGCCGCGATGTGCTGGCTTCTGCCGCGAAGATTGTGACGCAGGGTTATTGATTTACATTGAAAAGGACAAAGAAAAGGGCCCGCAAGAGCCCTTTTTGATTGCCGTGTAACGGGCAGATATGGGTTATGTTTAGAAACAAGAGAAGGGAATAGAATGTCCAGGCCGTTTTCAGGATCTGCGCAGGCGCTCATGATGTCATTGCTGACGGGACAGGCTACGCACTGGCAGCGCGCGTGGGTTCCGCTACCGTTGACCTCTTCGGTCTGGCAATCAGTCAGCGGCGTTTTATTTTCCAAAATACTGCAACCGGTCTGGTGGTGCTGCCGTTGCCCTGAGCCTGTGGTGACGGTGAAGAAAAACACGGTGTACTGGCTGGCTCATCTGGTTCAGGAACCGGGTCCGGCGGCTGATAAACTGTGGATTGATGCGGTGCGAACGCGCTATCAGATGCAGACCAACAGCATCCTTCCGCCGGAAACCGATGCGATTTTGTCGCAGGTGTTCCAGGATTACGTCACCTTATATGAGTTCTACCGCAAAGGTCGGGTTAATGAGCTGAATAATTAGGGAAATATCCGAAGGGATTGTTTATATACGCGGCGGACATTATTCTCTGTATTATTTCTGTAATAACCGCACCGATGTCGCGGTGTAATATATTTCAAAATTTATATCTGACGGCTATTCAGCCAGTTACTGCACCGTACTTTAATATCATCGCCCATATAACAGCCGCAGGCTATAATTAAACAACTTTCCTGAAAGACTGTTCACCGGGCATCAACCTCCGGTGCGACGTCGTAGCCGCAGGGGTATTGATGCCTGACAACGGTGTGATTTTAAGCCTGATATGTCGCGTGTTGACCCGTCGTTCCGCAAGACGGATGTGCTTTTTAGTGCTTTATTAATGACCGTGTAACGGAGTTAAGTCAGCACGATCGTTCATTAAATCATCAACATATTGATTCCTATAGGAAAGAATAAACAAATCTATACAAAATAAATTATTGAGGTGGGGGCAAAAAAGCCATATATTGGCCGCGTTTTTCATACGCTTGTAATTTTCTTAATCAAATTTATTCAATTGTGGCGTTCTAATAACACACGGTTGTAGGAGAGATATGATGACGGATAAAGTCCGTATTGACAGTTTTGGTGCGAATTCATTAAACGGAAACAATGAAACCTATTTGGCAAGACAAGCTGAATTTGAATCGAATGTTCGGAGCTATCCACGTAAGTTGCCTCTGGCAATTGCGAAGGCCAATGGCGTTTGGATCACGGATGTTGAGAATAATCAATATCTTGATTGCCTGGCCGGTGCGGGTACGCTTGCTCTTGGACATAATCATCCTGACGTGCTGCAAAGCATCCAAAATGTCATTACCAGCGGCTTGCCGTTACATACACTGGATCTGACAACACCGTTGAAAGATCAGTTCTCTGAATATCTGCTTTCTTTATTGCCACAACAGGGCAAAGAGTATTGCCTGCAGTTCACCGGTCCGTCGGGTGCTGACGCTGTTGAAGCTGCCATGAAACTGGCTAAAAAAGTCACCGGCCGTAGCGGTATCATCAGTTTCTCGGGTGGCTACCACGGTATGACACACGCCACACTGGCGGTGACCGGTAACCTGTCTCCGAAAGAAGCTGTTAATGGCATGATGCCGGAAGTGCAGTTTATGCCTTACCCGCACCAGTACCGCTGCCCGCTGGGCATTGGCGGTGACGCTGGCGTTAAAGCATTAACCTATTACTTCGAAAACCTGATCAACGACGTTGAGAGCGGCGTTCGCAAACCTGCGGCTGTCATTCTGGAAGCGGTTCAGGGCGAAGGCGGCGTGAACCCTGCTCCGGCTGAGTGGTTGCAGCGCATCCGTAAAGTGACTCAGGAACACGGCATTCTGTTGATCCTTGACGAAGTGCAGGCGGGTTTCTGCCGTACCGGCAAACAGTTCGCGTTCGAACACGCGGGCATTGAGCCGGATATTATCGTGATGTCCAAAGCGGTCGGCGGCGGTCTGCCACTGGCGGTTCTGGGTATTAAGAAAGAGTTCGATGCCTGGGCTCCGGGTCACCATACCGGTACCTTCCGCGGTAACCAGCTGGCGATGGCCACCGGCCTGACCACGCTGAAAATCCTGAAAGAAGAAAAAATCGCCGAGAAAGTGGCAGCGCAGGGTGAATGGCTGAAAGCCAAACTGGCTGACATGCAGAAACGCTATCCGGTTATCGGTCACGTGCGTGGTCTGGGCCTGATGATCGGTATTGAGATCGTCAAACCCGACGAAGCGCAGGATCACATGGGTTGCTATCCGGCTGACGGCGAATTGTCTGCATTGCTGCAGAAAAAATGCTTCCAGGCTGGCCTGATCCTCGAACGCGGTGGCCGTAATGGTTGTGTGCTGCGCCTGTTGCCTTCCCTGCTGATCACCAACGATGAGCTGGGTATTTTCCTCGATAAGTTTGAGCAGGCGCTGTTAGCGGCTGGCATCAAACCTGTCTGAGCGGAGTAAGAGATTCTGATGTCCGAGTTAAATCCGATTCTGGCAGGCTCAGCGCAAAGCACTGAAGCCTACCAGCAGGCCATTGCGCAGAGCAGTGAAGCTGTTGTGCAGTGGCTGAAACAACCTGAGATGTATCAGGGCAAAACCGTTGCTGAGCTGCGTGAACGTATCAGGCTGGACTTCAATCCAAACGGTCTGGGTAACCAGGCCGCGATTGAACGTGCGATTGAGTACTTTTTAAAAGACAGCCTGTCTGTGCATCACCCGCAATGTGTGGCGCATTTGCATTGCCCGAGTCTGGTGGTCAGCCAGGCGGCGGAAGTGCTGATCAATGCCACGAACCAGAGTATGGACTCCTGGGATCAAAGCCCGTCAGCAACCATCATTGAAATGAAGCTGATCGAATGGCTGCGTACTCAGGTGGGCTATCAGGCTGGCGACGCAGGCGTGTTCACCAGCGGCGGCACCCAGAGCAATCTGATGGGGCTGATGCTGGCACGCGATGCCTTCTTCGCGCGTCAGGGGCATTCCATTCAGCAGGATGGGCTGGTCGGTAATCTGCGCAAGATTAAAGTGTTATGTTCTGAAAACGCACATTTCTCTGTGCAGAAGAACATGGCGCTGCTCGGTCTGGGCTATCAGTGTGTCACGCTGGTGAAAACCGATGAGTTTGCCCGTATGGATCTCAACGATTTGCGCGAGAAAGTGGCACAGGCGCAAGCCAGTGGCGATCAGATCCTGGCCATTGTGGCGACAGCCGGTACCACCGATGCGGGGGCTATCGACCCGCTGCGTGCTATTGCTGAACTGGCGGCAGAGCAGCAGATTTGGGTGCATGTGGATGCGGCATGGGGCGGTGCATTATTGCTGTCCGAAAAATACCGCAATTATCTGGACGGCATCGAGTTAGTGGATTCCATCACGCTGGACTTCCACAAACAGTTCTTCCAGACCATCAGCTGCGGCGCATTCCTGCTCAAAGAAGAGCGTCATTACGAGCTGATGCGTTATCAGGCGGCTTACCTGAACTCTGAGTTCGACGAAGCGGCTGGCGTACCGAATCTGGTGTCCAAATCCCTGCAAACCACCCGTCGTTTCGATGCACTGAAACTGTGGATGGGGCTTGAAGCATTAGGGCAGAAACAATACGCCGCGATTATCGATCACGGTGTGACGCTGGCGCAGGAAGTCGCGCAATATGTGACTTCTGAAGCCGCGCTGGAACTGGTGATGAAGCCGCAACTGGCGAGTGTTCTGTTCCGTTATCGTCCTGAGCAACTGGCGGGCAGCAGCGATGCGGCTATTGCACTGCTGAACCAGAAAATCGGCGATGCGCTGCTGGAATCTGGCCGTGCTAACGTCGGTGTGACCGAGCATAATGGCGTCACCTGTCTGAAGCTGACCTTGCTGAACCCGACAGTAACGCTGGAAGACGTGAAAGTCCTGCTGGCGCTGGTTGAGAAAACCGCACAGCAATTGCTGAACGCATAAGTCATTACTGAAGCATAAGTTTCGTTCTGCGTTAACCCGCAGCAAAAAGCCGGTGATACAAAAGTATCACCGGCTTTTTTACGTCTGAATGACTTTCTGACCAGGATAATTCTTAATGCTGAGCGACAGGCAAAAAAGAACCCACCTCATGGGTGGGCTATTTAAGGGTATGGTGCTTACGATCCGCTGCTCTTGCGTCAGCTGATCTAAGAGTAATCCCAGACCCCTGTCCTGTTCAAGTCATTGACAAAAAAGTGCCACAAAGAGCGCATATTTTTGGGTGGCAGAACGCTTTTCGCATCATGCCCCGCACTCACCCAGACGTTATCACTCACCTTACCGGGCCTTTGTTATCCGTTTCGGGCACCGATTATCAGCGCGGCGACCAATGCAATTGAAACGAACGACATATAACCAATCACTAAAGCTCTTTTCATATCAAGCACCTCAGTTGAACGTTTTTTCAGAACATCGGGCTCACGCCAGAAATCATAGTAAACCGGACAGAACGTAATATAAATACCGATGACGTTAAGACGTCTGCAAAGTTTTACCTCTGCGGCAACGCCGGTTGTCTACCGACCTTTCCTATTCCTGACCCCTGCGCTGACCTGTTTCCTATACTGGAGGTTTGTGATTAATTCCGGGAGGGAAGATGAATTTTCTATCACGCTTTGATTTTATCGCGCTGGTGATGGCGCCGGTGTTCTGGATAGGTGTCGCGACGATGTGTGTCGTCACGCTTGTCACATACTGGCTGCTGAGCTGGCTGGTCTCGTTTTTGCGCAAGGGCGTAAAACGCTGGGGGGAGGTTAATGAGGCCAGCCACCGGATTCGTTTTATTCTGGGCGAGATCCTCAACCGGACGAGTAATTTGCTCATTTTCATTGCGGCTTTTTTGTTCAGCCTGCGGTTCGTTAATCTGCCCGATAATCTCTACAACACCATCAGTCACGCGTGGTTTCTGGTGCTGGCGTTCCAGATGGCATTGTGGCTGGATCAGGCGGTGGTCTCGTGGTTACGTCATATTATGCGTCAGCCCGGTATGAACAAAAATCCGGTAACGCTGGTGATCACCGGGCTGATTTTCCGGGCGGTAGTGTGGTCGGTGATGCTGCTGTCGATACTGGCGAATGTGGGCGTGAACATTACCGCGCTGGTCGCCAGTCTGGGCGTGGGCGGTATCGCTATCGCGCTGGCGATCCAGACCATTCTCAGCGATGTGTTCGCGTCATTATCTATCGGCTTTGATAAGCCTTTCGAAATTGGCGATTTCGTCGTTTTCAATGATGTTGCCGGTACTGTCGAACATATTGGCCTGAAGACGACCCGGATACGCAGCCTGAGCGGGGAACAAATTGTTTGCGGTAATGCCATCCTGCTCCAGCAAACGCTGCATAACTACAAACGCATGCAAACCCGCCGCATTGTTTTCAATTTTGGTGTCGCGATTAATACGCCGCCGGAAAAGCTGCGCAATATCGGTGACATGGTAAAGGAAATTATTATTGATGTCGGCGAAACGAAATTCGACCGCGCACATTTGCTGGGTTTTGGTACCGATCGCCTGAATATCGAAGTGGTCCACATCGTCAATACTGCCGATTACAATAAATACATGGATATTCAGCAGGAAATTAATATTCGTATTATTGAAAAGCTGATCGAGCAGGGGATCGAAATGGCATTGCCGAATATGATTGTTAAAACCCAGGCAGAACGCGACCGTTAAGATGGCGAGGACGCTATCAGGATGACCGGGGAGAAGCCAGGCCAGACAGCCATGTCTAGCTGGTCGCTCAGCGTAATTTCTTTATCGCTGAACAGATCCCGGTAGTGCCGGTAAGCAAGGTGGGGCGGCAGTACAATTTCCGCCTGCGGGAACCCCCGGGCTGGCAAACCCAGCACCAGACGCGGTGCCGCAACAATCACCGCATCGTCATTGTGCACCCGCGCAAACGCGATGATGTTTTCGGCGTGCTTGCCGGTTGCACTGAGCGGAACATAGTCCCCCTGCTGAAACAGCGCAGGTTTTTGCTGGCGAAGCCCGGCGAGCGTCGCCACGAGGTATTGTTTCAGCTGGCCGTTCAGCTTTCTTTCTGCCTGGCCCCGGCCCGTTTTATCATCCTGTCGTAACAACCGCGCCAGCCCGGCGAAATCCGGCAGACGGCGGTTATCCGGATCAACAAGACTGAAATTCAGCGCCTCGCTGCCCTGATAGATGTCCGGTACGCCCGGCGCCATCAGTTTGATTACCGTCTGGGTCAGGCTGTTCACCAGTCCGGCATGGATAAATGGCTGAATCGACGCATGGAAATCTTGCAGGAATAGCCGGTTTTCCGCTGAAAGCAGATGATGCGCGTAATCCAGCACGGCCTTTTCATAGTCTTCGTTGTTGTTATCCCAGTTGGTGCGCAGCTTGGCTTCCCGCAGCGCTTTTTCGACGAAACTCTGAAATCTTTCGTCGAGTTCCTGCAAACCCTGTTCATCTTCAGGCGTCAGCGTGACCGGCCACGCGCCCGCCAGCGCCTGATACAGCATCCATGTCAGCGCAGGGCGCGGTGCCGGGCCATCGGGAAGCATAATCACCTTTGACTCGTTCATCCGGTGCCAGCGTTTTACACAGGCGGCCCAGTCTTGTGGCGCTTCGGTCAGCGTAAACAGTCTGGCGCGGGCATCTTCCCCCCGTTTGGTGTCATGCGTGGATGTCGCGGAAAGCGCCGCCGGTTGCTCTTCGCGGCGTTTTATCATCTCCGTATGGAAGCGGCTGAGGGAGAAGGTGCGAATTAACGGTTCAGCGCCGACTTCGTTCAGCGCCAGTTCCATGTTCTGGCGGAAGAAAAGTGTGTCTTCCACCGATTTTGCCATCAGCGGTCCGGTCAGTTGCTGAAAGCGGGTACGGAATAAACCGGCCTGCGATGCCGCCGCAGCAGAGGTTTCTCCACAAAGAATACGCGCCAGAAACGCAAGGATTTCAGGCTGAACGGCAAGGGCCGGGGCGCTGACCTTGCGCAGGATCTTGTGCAAAAGCGCGGTGTCTTCTGCGGGCATACCCTGTTCGGTGCCGTAAGTGCGGTACACCGGAAAGGCGATCAGTAATTCGCGCAGCGCGGTACGGATATCATTTTCGTCATACATCGTGCCCCCGGTCCCGGCGATGCTGTTCGCCAGTTCCCACAGCGTGGTGTACTCGCCTTCGAAATTCTTTTCCACCATCATAAGCTTGGCCGCACGCAGCTCGTTGCGCATGTCCACCGGTTTGCCGACCACACTGTCGTAAAGATCGCTAAGCACTGCGATATTTTCATCGTTGACCAGCACATCCGAAAGCGAGGCAATGAACTCATAGCCGGTGGTGCCGGAGACCGGCCAGTCCGGCGGCAGGCGCTCGCCTTTGCCCAGAATTTTCTCCACCGTGATATAGCAGTCCGGCCCGGCCTTCTCCCGCAGGCGTTCAAGATAGGCTTTGGGATCGGCAAGACCATCCACATGATCGACCCGCAGGCCATCGGCCACACCGGAGCAGACCAGCTCGAGGATCAGCCGGTGCGTATCATCGAAAACTACCTCGTCTTCCACGCGCACACCCGCGAGGCCGGTGATTTCGAAAAAGCGCCGGTACGAGAGTTCACGGGGCGCGTCACGCCAGCACATCAGGCGGTAGGGCTGGCGCTCATGTAATTCAGCCAGTTCTGTTTTGCTCAGGTCATCTGTTTTAGACGCCGTGAGAGTGCCGGGCGCAACGGGATAATACGTATCGAAATAGGCGAAAGCGGGCTGACCGGTTTTGGGATCCGGCTTCAGCACAATGTCGCCTTTTTCCAGCGCATCCTCAAAAGCGTCCCCGAGGAAAGGCAGCGTCAGGCGACGCGACCAGTCGATATCAAAATGGCGTGCATAACGGCTCTTTTTGCCATGTTCAATGACGTCACGCCACCAGATATTCTCAAGTGAGGCCGCCATATGATTGGGCACAATGTCGAGGATCAGCCCGATCCCCGCCGCTTTCAGCGCCTGTACCATACGGTCGAAACCTTCACGCCCGCCAATCGTCGGGTCAATTTCGTTGGCGTTGGTAACATCGTAGCCGTGCGTGGAACCAGACGTCGCTGTAAACACCGGGGAAGCATAAAGATGGCTGATCCCAAGTTGTTTTAAATAGGGGATAAGCCCTGTCGCGGTGTCAAAGTTCAGTCCATTACGGAACTGAATGCGGTAAGTCGCGGTGGGGATTTTCACAGTAAGACTCCTGGCGCAAAACGGACAATAAGGGAAGCGGGCACCGACGTCGCGGCATCCTGCGGCCAGGCAAAGATCGTTTCTCCTGGCAGTTCAGGAAGCGGATGCGTGTCCTGGCCAACGTTGAGTACCAGCGAAAGCGTGCCACGGGGGAATGTCCATTTAACGGAGAGAAAACCGGTTGAGGTTTCGACAATCTGGCCGACTTCTCCTTTCGCAGGCGTCAGTAAGGGCACGATGTATTTCCGGCGCAGCGCCAGCAGCTTGCGGGTCAGCGCCAGGGTGTTTTCGCCTTCGGGATGTGTCAGTTTCTGCCAGTCAAGTTTCGAATTTTCGAACGTACTGAGAGCGTTAGGATCGGGGACCGCGTCGTTGCCGTAACCGTTGTGTCCTTCAAATTCACGGGCGCGCCCCTCGCGAACCGCCTGCGCCAGCTCACCTTCAAAATCGGTGAAGAACAGAAACGGATTGGTTTCGCCGTATTCTTCGCCCATAAACATCAGCGGAATATGCGGCGATAACAATAAGGCGGCGAACAGAACGCGCGTACGTTCAGCGCCAGCCAGCGTGATCAGCCGGTCGCCGTGCGCACGGTTACCAATCTGGTCGTGATTTTGAATGAAATCGACAAAGGCGACCGGCGGCTGTCTGCGGCTGACCGTACCGCGCGGTTTAGCGGTTTGCGGCGATTTTTCGCCCTGATACGCGAAACCTTCCGCTAACGCGCGTGCCGCCAGTTTCTCAGGGTTCTGCGCGAAATCCTGATAGTAGGCGTGCGTTTCACCGGTGCTGAGAACGTGAATGGCGTTATGGAAATCGTCATTCCATTCGGCGGTAAACAGTGGGACGGTGCCGTCGGCATTACGCGGGTGTAAAAAGATGACGTTGCGGCTGTCTTCGGTGGTCAGATGCACCGGGCGATCGGTGATCGCTTCGCGAATTCGTTCGGCGATTTCAATCAGAATATGCGGGGAAGAGGTGTCTTTCATCTGATCGATGGCATCAAAGCGCAGGCCGTCAAGCCGGTATTCTTTTAGCCAGTACAGCGGTGCTTCCACGATATAGCAGCGGGCCGCTTCGTTTTGATAATCGATGCCCGCACCCCAGGCCGTCATGCGTTGAGCATCGAAGAAATCCGGCGCGAGCAGTGGCAGATAATTACCTTCCGGACCAAAGTGGTTGAGCACGATGTCCAGCACTACGGAGATGCCGACACCGTGCGCCGCATCGACAAACGCCTTGAAATCATCCGGCGAACCATAAGCGGAGTGAGGCGCGTACAGCAAGACACCGTCATAACCCCAGCCGCGTTGCCCCCCAAATTGTGAGAGCGGCAGCACTTCAATCATGGTGATGCCGGTTTCTGCCAGATAAGCGAGTTTTGCCTGCGCGGCGCTGAAAGTGCCTTCGGGTGTGAAGGTGCCGATATGCATTTCATAGACGACGGTTTCTTCCCACGGGCGGCCTTTCCAGTGGTGATTTCGCCATGCATAGCCCGATGATGAGGTGACCAGGGAAGGACCGTTGACGCCTGCCAGCTGGGCGCGCGAGGCAGGATCAGGAACCGGCATGCCATCGGCCAGAATAAACTGGTACTCCTGACCGGCAGAAACACCGGTTGCCACAAACTCGAACCAGCCGTTTTCCGTCGGCTGCATTTCTCTGTCTTCGCCGGAAAGTCTCAGCGTCATGTTGGCCTGACCCGGCGCCCGGACCCGAAAGCGAACTGTCCCGGCGGAAATGAAACTGGCCCCCCAGCTTGTCGTCAATGCATCGCGTTGCATCACTTTACCTCGCAAAATAGTCGCGTTAACCGGCCGTTAGCCAACGAATAATAATCATAGTCGAGGATGAAAAAGAGGGCGATCCTGTGGGATATTAAACCCCGGCACAAAGGCCGGGGCATTCACGGAAAAATTATGCTGGCATCAGGAAGAGGAGGTGAAAAAAACCAGGGAGATAATGAAAGAGACCAGGGTCCCGATGAGCAGCATGCATTTGCTCGGCGTGAAGAACTTCTTGTTCTGATTGGCTTTATAAGCCTTGATTAATAACCACAGCATCACGATGCCAATGATAATAAATATTACGCCACCTGATATACTCGCGACTGGAGCCATATAAGTATCCTTCTCATCGGTAAATTTTAATTATAGCTCAGCATCTGAGAAGCGTTTTCCGCTTCATATTAACAGTTATCACCCGAACTCACCTCAGGTGCTCCCTTTTGCCCGACCTGCGGCAACATGCAGTTGTGACTGTACTGATGCAGCCGACCAAACGTATAATATCCCGCCGCGATGAGGGCATGGCGGTATTACCGGGTTACGGCGACTTAAGTTAAATAAACCGTGCAATAAACCGGTTGCTATAAAAATAATTTTCAGCCTCAGATAATAATCACACAATACCTAAGGGAATTAAATGAAGTTACTTCATGGTTTGCTTTTTATGCTGTCAGTCGTCATAACCGGACCGTCCGGTGCCGCAACAACGACACTGACTGATGTTCTGGGAAATAAAATAACCTTAGAAACCCCGGTGAAAAGAGCGGTATTAGGTTTCTATTTTGAAGATTATATGGCGGTCGGTGGTGAACAGGCATTTGATCATATTGTCGGTATCTCCCGCGAAGCCTGGCATGGCAAAGTCCCTGCGAACTGGGATATGTATATTAAATACCGTCCGTCCATCGCCAACATTCCGGATATCGGCGAAATCGACCTGCACAACGTGTCGCTGGAAAAAGTGATTAGCCTGAAACCGGATGTGGTCATTTTAGCCAGCTGGCAGTACGCCGCCCTGAAGTATGAAGTCACGCAGCTTCAGAGCCTGAATATCCCGGTTGTCGTGCTCGATTACAATGATCAGACAGTGGAAAATCATGTGAAATCCACGGAAATTATCGGGATATTAACCGGCCAGACTGGTCGCGCGAATGAGCTTGCCCGGCTTTATAAAAATAACATCACGCTGATTGAAGACAGGATCAGACAGGCGAATCTGCCGAAGCCAAAAGTCTATATTGAGTTTGGCAATAAAGGTCCGGCGGAGTATTCATTTACCTATGGTGAAAATATGTGGGGGGTGATGCTGCGTCTTGCAGGTGGTGAAAATATTGCGGCACCTTTCGTTAAACAGTGGGGCGAAATTAACCCTGAGCAGTTGCTGGTTGCCAAACCGGATGTCATTTTTATTTCCGGCAGGGAGAACAATAAAGTCGATAAGGCGTTAGAAATGGGCATCGGGGTCAATGAAGCTACAGCAAGAGCAAAACTCAACGGATTTGCTCACCGTGACGGCTGGAGTTCATTACCGGCAATTAAAAACGACAAACTCTTCGGGGTTTATCAGGGCGCATCACGGACGCTGGTGGATTTCACCATGGTGCAGTTTATCGCCAAGTCCCTTTATCCTGATTTATTCAGGGATATTGATCCGGTGAAAAACTATCACGATTATTATAAAAAATACCTGCCTGTCATGCCGGTGGGAACCTTTGCGTTATCGGCCAGTGAGAAACCACACTGATCGTGGATTTTCCTGTTAATCGATCCCTTTCAATTCATTTGCTCTCTTTGAAAGGGATCGGTGTACTTACACCCTGGGTGTTGCCAGAAATTGCGGTCGCTGTTCGGCCCGCTGTGTGAAGCTGTTCGCTTGCGCATACTGGTCGGCGTTCATGATATCTGGCAGCATCGATACCGTAAAACTCCAGGCAACGGCGATGCTGATACCGGCTACAGTCAGTATATCAGGGGCGCTTTCCTGCAGGCTGTCATCAAGCATTTGCCATGTCCCCCGGAGCTGTCGGGTCACCCGATCAACCCAGGGCTGATGTTGCTTTTCCTCCGGCCTGAGGCGTCGTTCGTAAACGAGTTGCACCGCTTTTTCACAGGCTGTCAGAGCAAGTCCCGTGAGGCATAATTCCCGCAGGCCTTCCGGCCCGGACTCGGGGGGATTGCCAAGAGAGCGGGTGGACAGTTTCTCCAGATAGCTGATGATTAAGGTTGAGTCCATCAGTACCTGATTGTCTTGCGTGATAAGCGTGGGGACTTTGACCGCCGGGTTAATTTTCACCAGTGTCTCAAAATCGGCAAACACCGAGAGCGGACGATGTTCGAAATCAATACCCAACACTTTCATACAGATAGCCACGCGTCTGACATAGGGCGAATCCAGCATTCCGATCAGAACCATAGTGTTACCTCACCTCATTTTTGTTAATAAATTCGACTACCTGTCTGGCTACAGGCAGTGGAGCATCTTCCATCAAAAAGTGTCCGGCCTGCTCATAGATATGCAGCGTGGAAGACGAAATATCGCGTTGCAGACGCTGGCTATATTCAACGGGCTGCCATTCATCTTCTTTCCCCCATAAGATCTGTACGGGCAGATTCAGAAGAGGGAGCTTCTCCGCAAAGTCTGCCGTGTAACAGGAATTATAGTGAGCGACCTGATGCTGATAAAATGAGGCCTGCTCCACCACGCCACAAAGTGGCGCGAGATAACTCTCCAGCCGTTCCCCTGTCATCACTTCCTTTTTAAAAACGGCCATCTTTAGCTGGCGTGACATCGCAATACAATGTTGGCTGGCCGGTATCAATGCATATTCCGCATAATTATCCCGCATGTCTTTCCATGTAGACGATGGCCAGGAGTCGTAGCTTGGAATATCGGCGAGGGTGAGTGTCTGGAGGCGGTCCGGGTAATCGAATGCCAGCCGAAGTGAAATTGCCCCACCGATGTCGTGACCCAAAAAGTGTGCTTTATCCAGTTGCCAGTATTCAAGCAGTCGTAGCAGAAAAGTCACCTGTGAGGCTACCGATGTATCCGTTTTCACCGGGCGTTCGGATGCGCCGAACCCTGGAAGGTCATACAGATGAACACGAAAGCCTGCGTCGACAAATATCGGGACGAGTGTCTGCCAGATGACAGAATGCGCAGGCGTGCCATGAACCAGAATCAGTGGCGTGCCTGAGCCGTGGACCCCCGTCGCAATGCGACAACCCTTTATCACAACGTGTTGAGTCAGTAATGGATTACAACCTGGCATAGTTTGCTCCGCTTTTATTCAGTCTGAGCAGGCTATCCGTTGACTGAATATGACGCCAGTGACATTCTTTCCCTCTGGTAACCCACTTTTGTCATAATAAAATGAATAAACGCCTCTCCGTTGATTCGCTCAGGGTGTTCAGAACCGTCGTTCAAACCGGCAGTATGAGCAAAACGGCTTCACTCCTCAGCCTGAGTCAGTCTGCTGTGAGCTGGAAACTCAGGCGACTTGAAGATCAGCTTCAGTGTCAGCTCCTGACACGTCACGCAGGGAAAGCCTGCCCGACTGAAAAGGGCAGCGTGTTACTCCAGCATGCGGTGAAAATACTCAGCGAACACGATAACGCTGTGGCCTATTTTTCACCTTCGGCATTGCGCGGAAAGCTCCGTGTTGGGGTAACTGAACACATTTCTCTGACAGAAGTGTGTTCAGTTATTGCTCTGTTCACTCACCATCATCCTGAGGTGGATGTCCAGCTGGTTGTTGAGCAAAGCCATCTCCTGCGTCAGCATTTTTCTGAGGGGGGACTGGACATCATTTTACACCAGGATTTCACGGGCATGGCCAGCGGCGAAGACAAGGTACTCTGGACAGAAAAATTATACTGGTGTGCACCTCCTTCGTGGCGGTATGCATCCGGTAATCGCCTTAAACTGATCACCTGGGGGACAGATTGTTTTTATCGCCGTATGGCTGAGGAGAAACTGAATCAGGCTGATATTACCTTTATGGTGATGCTGGAGTGCCCTTCAGTGGCAGGTATGCTTGCGGCGATAAATGCAGGCCTTGGGGTGGGAATAATGAATGAATTCAGCATCGTAAAACCGGTTAGCGATCTTTGCGAACTTGAACAGAGGATGCCGTTGCCGTCGGTGGATTGTCTGCTACGTGTGAACGAACACCGCTATAACCCTGCAAGTGAGGCTTTCTGTCTGATACTGAGCCGGCTGATGCAGAGATCTGCTAAGGCGGGGGATATCAATAGCAGTCAGTCATGATTTCATCGAAGAGGCATGCGACTTTCTGATTCATTAATAGCGGGTCGCGGTGGCTGCATAATACATATTACCGTTTGCTGAACGGCATCTTTAAATAGTTTTCTGATATTTCATTTAGAAGAATATTAAATTTAATTCGTCAATAAAAATATTCCCATTCTTCTGGCGGGTTCAAGGTAAATTTTATCTGAGCACGATATATTTTCAGCTTGTCGTATTTTGGATGCCCGGGAATGTACGAATTCAATTTGATATTGCTGCTGTTACAACAAATGTGCGTGTTTTTGGTGATTGCCTGGCTGATGAGTAAAACGCGGTTATTTATTCCGCTGGTTCAGGTGTCGGTTCGGCTGCCGCATAAGTTATTGTGTTACATCACGTTTTCCATTTTTTGCATTATGGGAACCTACTTTGGCCTGCATATCGAGGACTCTATTGCCAATACCCGCGCGATTGGCGCCGTGATGGGCGGGTTGCTCGGCGGCCCGGTGGTCGGGGGGTTAGTGGGGCTGACCGGCGGGATCCACCGTTATTCAATGGGCGGTATGACGGCGCTGAGCTGCATGATTTCAACCATCGCCGAGGGATTATTAGGGGGTCTGGTACACAGCGTTTTGATCAAACGTGGACGTATCGATAAGTTATTTAATCCTCTGGTAGCGGCTGGTGTCACCTTTGTTGCAGAAATACTGCAAATGCTAATCATCCTGCTTATTGCCCGCCCGTTTCACGATGCGCTTAATCTGGTCGGCAGCATTGCCGCACCGATGATGGTGACGAATACCCTCGGGGCCGCGATGTTTATGCGTATCCTGCTGGATAAGCGGGCAATGTTCGAAAAATATACCTCGGCGTTTTCGGCCACCGCGCTGAAAGTGGCCGCCTCGACGGAAGGCATTTTGCGACGCGGGTTCAACGAAGAGAACAGCATGAAAGTGGCACAGGTGCTGCTGAAAGAGCTGGATATCGGGGCTGTGGCGATTACTGATCGTGAGAAATTGCTGGCCTTTACCGGTATCGGCGACGATCACCATCTGGTGGGCAAACCCATCGCATCACAATATACCTGGCGTGCTATCGAGAACGATGAAGTGGTGTATGCCGACGGCAACGAGATGCCTTACCGCTGTTCACTGCATCCCAGCTGCAAGCTGGGTTCAACCCTGGTGATCCCGCTGCGGGGTGAAAATCAGCGGGTGATTGGCACGATCAAATTGTATGAGGTTCGCAACCGTCTGTTCAGCTCCATCAACCGCACACTGGGCGAGGGAATTGCCCAACTGTTGTCGGCGCAGATCCTCGCCGGTAAATTTGAGCAACAAAAAGCGTTGCTGGCACAGTCTGAAATCAAGCTGTTGCATGCTCAGGTTAATCCGCATTTCTTATTCAACGCCCTCAATACGTTAATGGCGGTGATCCGCCACGACAGTGATAAAGCCGGTCAACTGGTGCAGTACCTGTCGACCTTCTTTCGCAAGAATCTCAAACGCTCTTCTGAAGTCGTGACGCTGGCGGATGAACTGGAGCATGTGAATGCCTATCTGCAAATCGAGCTGGCAAGATTTCCGTCGCAACTGAAGGTGGATTTACAGGTGCCGGAGGCCTTTTCTGATCAGAGCCTGCCTGCTTTCACCCTGCAACCGTTAGTGGAAAATGCCATCAAACATGGCACTTCTCAGTTGCTGAGCAATGGCAATATTGTGATCCGCGCTTACAGTGAGGGCGAAATGGTGATCATCGAAGTGGAAGATAACGCCGGGTTATATCAGCCGGAAGAAAGCAGCGACGGGTTAGGTATGAGCCTGGTCGATAAACGTCTGCGGGCGCGCTTTGGCGATGATTATGGCATTACGGTCAGTTGTAAACCGGATGATTTCACCCGCGTCACGTTACGGCTGCCTGCGGAGGGTGCGCCATGTTAAGAGTGCTGATTGTCGATGATGAGCCGCTGGCGCTGGAAAATTTACGCTTACAGCTTCAGGATGAAAGCGATATTGAAATTGTCGGTGAATGTACCAACGCCATTGAAGCGATCGGCGTGATCCACAAAATCCGTCCTGACATTGTCTTTCTCGATATTCAGATGCCGCGCATCAGCGGGCTGGAAATGGTCGGTATGCTCGATCAGCAACATCGCCCGCACATCGTTTTCCTCACCGCGTTCGAGGAATATGCGGTACAGGCGTTTGAACAGTGCGCGTTTGACTACTTACTCAAACCCATTCAGGCGGCGCGGCTTCAGAAAACGCTGGCGAGATTACGACTGGGCTATCAGGAGCAGGATGTCTCACAGTTACCGCAATATCAGCAGCCGCTGAAGTTTATCCCCTGTATCAGCAGTAACCGTATCTGGTTGTTGCAGCTTGAAGATGTGGCTTTTGTCAGCAGCCGGGTCGGCGGGGTGTATGTCACCGGACAGGACGGCAAAGAGACATTCACTGAACTGACCCTGCGCACGCTGGAAGTTCGTACGCCGTTGTTACGTTGTCACCGGCAATATCTGGTGAATATGGATTATCTGAAGGAGATCCGTCTGGAGGATAAGAACCAGGCGGAACTGCTGCTGCGTGATGGTCAGATTGTGCCGGTCAGCCGCCGCTATCTGAAATCACTGAAAGAGACGGTGGGGCTGTAAACCCCGCCGCTTTTCTTTTGGACACATGGCTCAGACAGAGCTGGCCGGACGCAGCCGGGCAAAGGCCGCGCGGATTTCAGTTTCGGGCAACTGCATGCCAATGAAAACTAACGCACTGCGCGGCGTTTCGTCCGGCAGCCACTCGCGATCCCAGTCGGCGCTGTAGAGGCGCTGTACGCCCTGAAACAGCAGGCGGCACGGGTGATCGGCTATCCATAACATCCCTTTATAACGCATCAGGTTATCGGCAAAACTGGCCAGCAGTTCTTCCATCACCTTCGATATCGCGGTCAGCGCCACCGGATAATCCAGTTCCACCACAATCGAGGAGACGGTGTTTTGCTGTGGCGCGAGGCGGTGGAACAGAGGTCTGGCGGCGACCACGTCTTCCTCCAGCATAAATCCGCGGGTATCAAACAGCAGCGCCGGATCGATATCCCCCTGAACTGTTTTATAAACCGGTGCACGGGCATTAATGCGTTGCAGCCGCTCCGTCAGCTCAGGACATTCACCGGACACATCAGTTTTAGTCAGCAGGATACGGTCAGCGTAACCAATCTGCGACTGCGCCAGCGGGAACTGATCCAACTGAGACATGGCATGCACGGCATCCACCAGCGTGATAACGCCATCTAACACATATCTTTCACAGATGACTTCATGCGCGAAAAACGCCTGAAGGATTGGGCCGGGGTCGGCCATGCCGGTGCATTCGATTATCAGCCGGTCAAACTGCACCTCGCCTTTATCCACGCTGTCGAGCAAATCCAGCAGCGCCGATTCCAGCTCGCCCGAACGGGTACAGCAGATGCAGCCGTTGGATAAAGTGGTGATACGTGTGGCACGGTCGCCAATCAGCTGGTTATCGATGGGCATCTCGCCAAATTCATTCTCGATCACCGCAATTTTCATCTCGTGCCGGGTATGCAAGATCTGGCGTAAAAGCGTGGTTTTCCCGGCACCCAGGAAGCCTGTTAATACTGTGACTGCAATTGGCATCATAATTTTATTCCCCTTAACAACAGCGCATTCCGCCTTTACCATCCCCGCCGTAACGCGCCTGCTGACGCTCGCGGAAAAACTCCTCGTAGGTCATTGGCGGCGTATCCGGGTGGTTGGTCTGCATATGCAGGACGTAGGTGTCGTAATCCGGTATGCCCACCAGCATACGTGCGGCCTGACCGAGGTATTTCTTCGCCGCACCTAAGTTGTCAAACATACGTACTCCTTTGAATTTATGCTGAAAAGCCCCGCGGGTGCGGGGCTTTGAGGTAAACGGTCAGTGCCCGGAGGAGATTTTTATCCCTTCCGCAGGAACCGGCACATAAGGCGTTTCCTTATCGGTACGTTTGTCGGTTTTACGTGCCTGCAGGCAGGCGCGGATACCGTAGAAAATGATGCTGTACACCACAATCAGGAACAGAACACTCAGCCCGGCGTTGGTGTAGTTGTTGATGACAATATGGTGCATATTGCTGACTTGTTCTGGTGTCAGGTTCGCGCCGCCAGTGGCAATGCGTTCTTTATACTGACCGGCCATGTAGAAGAAGCCTTCCATCTGTGCATTGGTGCTGAACAGTTTCAGACCCAGCGCCCAGGTGGTGCAGATAAGCAGCCAGATGGCTGGCAGCATGGTGACCCAGATGTACTTCGTACGTTTCATTTTCACCAGAACGACGGTGGCGAGGATCAGCGCGACGGCGGCCAGCATCTGGTTTGAGATACCGAACAGCGGCCACAGACTTTTCACGCCACCCAGCGGATCGACCACGCCCTGATACAGCAGATAACCCCACAGCCCGACACAGCCTGCGGTGCCGATAATCCCGGCGATCAGTGAATCGGTTTTTTTCAGGAACGGGATAAAGTTACCCAGCAGATCCTGCAACATAAAGCGGCCGGAACGGGTGCCCGCATCCAGTGCGGTCAGGATGAACAGCGCTTCAAACAGAATGCCGAAGTGATACCAGAAGCCCATATCGGCCAGCGGCATAATTTTGTGGAACACGTGCGCAATCCCGACGGCCAGCGTGGGTGCACCACCTGCGCGGTTCAGCACTGAGGGTTCGCCGATGTCTTTCGCCGTTTGCATAATCTGCTCAGGCGAGATCACAAATCCCCATGAACTGACGGTTGCTGCAGCGTGCGCCGTGACGTCTTTCAGTTGCGCCAGAATCATCGGCGCATGATCACCGCCCAGTTCGTGCAGGTTTGGCATGGTGATGCCCAGACCGGCTGGCGGGGTATTCATGGCGAAGTACAAACCCGGCTCGATGATTGATGCCGCGACCAGCGCCATCACCGCCACGAAGGATTCCATCAGCATTGCGCCGTAACCGATAAACCGGGCATCGGTTTCGCAGGCCAGCAGTTTAGGCGTGGTGCCGGAGGCGATCAGTGCGTGGAAACCAGACACCGCACCGCAGGCGATGGTAATAAACAGGAACGGGAACAGGGCGCCTTTCCACAACGGACCTGTGCCGTCGATGTACTGGGTCAGGGCCGGCATTTTCAGTTCCGGATTGAGGATCACGATACCGATCGCCAGCCCGACGATAACGCCGATTTTCAGGAACGTTGCCAGATAATCACGCGGCGCCAGAATCAGCCACACCGGCAACAGAGCGGAGACAAACGCATAACCAATCAGGGTGAAGGTAATGGTGGTGTCTTTGAAGGTCAGCGCCGGACCCCAGTAAGGATCGCTGGCGATAACGCCCCCGAACCAGATAGCCGCGACGAGCAGGATCACGCCAATCACCGAGATCTCACCCACGCGACCCGGGCGGATAAAGCGCATGTAGATGCCCATAAACAGGGCAATCGGCACCGTAGAACACACGGTAAACACGCCCCACGGGCTTTCAGCCAGTGCTTTCACCACGATTAAGGCCAGCACCGCCAGAATAATAATCATGATCAGGAAACAGCCGAACAGGGCGATAGTGCCCGGCACCGGCCCCATCTCTTCTTTGATCATCTCGCCCAGGGACGCACCGTTCCGGCGTGAAGAGATGAACAGCACCATAAAGTCCTGCACCGCACCGGCCAGAACCACACCGGCCAGCAACCACAGAACGCCCGGCAGATACCCCATTTGCGCGGCGAGCACAGGTCCGACTAACGGACCCGCCCCGGCGATAGCGGCAAAATGGTGGCCGAACAGTACGTTGCGGTTGGTCGGCACATAGTTCAGGCCGTCATTGTTGATTACCGCAGGCGTCGAGCGCGAAGGGTCGAGTTTCATGACCTTTTGCGCGATATACAGGCTGTAATAGCGATAGGCCACCAGATAAACCGAGACAGAGGCCACGACTATCCATAAGGCGCTGATATGTTCACCCCGCCGCAGGGCAACCACACCCAGACAGCAGGCACCGAGGAGAGCCACAATCATCCACGGTATGTGCTTGAATAATGCTTTTTTATTCATAAATAACCCGGTTATTTTAAAAGACTCACGAAATACCCGTCTCTGTTTTCTTTATTAAGGACCGCTTTCAGAGAGGCAGGGACCTGTTTTGTTACACACTTTACTGCCCGCATAGGGTGCCAAATTCGCAGGCGCGCAGGGGGGAAACTTGGTAAGCGGTCACAGAGGGAGATAAGCGGTTATTACGCGGAATAAGCGGTTCAGGGAGCGATTAATGCAGCAAAATCTGTGATTTAGATCACTGCACCGGTTATGCCTGAAAGCCCGGGCATCGGCGTAACTTTTGTGGCAGAGCCGTGTTTTGACAGGTAAATTATTCATTTGCTAAATGATCCGAGGGATCAATCAACACATTCAGGGAGTTTTTATGAAAGGTAAGTTTCCGCAAGGCTTTATGTGGGGCGGGGCAACGGCGGCCAATCAGGTTGAAGGTGCTTACGATCAGGATGGCAAAGGGCTGTCGATTGTCGATGCGATTCCGGGTGGCAAAGCGCGTCTGAACATCGTTTCCTCACCGGAGTTTGATTTCACCCTTGATCCTGCAAATTACACGTATCCCAATCATAAAGGCATCGATCACTATCATCGCTTTCAGGAAGATATCGCGCTGTTCGCGGAAATGGGATTCAAATGTTACCGCTTTTCTATCGCCTGGACCCGCATCTACCCGAACGGTATTGAGCAGGAACCTAACGAAGCGGGGCTGAAGCATTATGATCAGGTGATTGATGCCTGTATTGCGCACGGCATCGAACCGGTGATCACCATTTCCCATTATGAGATGCCGCTCCATCTGGCTACCGCGTTTGGCGGCTGGAAAAACCGTGAACTGATTGGTCACTTTGAGCGTTTTGCCCGCACGGTGCTGACCCGCTTTGGGCATAAAGTGAAGTACTGGATGACTTTCAACGAGATCAACAGCGCGGCGCATTTCCCGATCATGAGTCAGGGGCTGACGGTAAAAACCGGCGCGCTTGAGGCGCAGGCGAAATTCCAGGCGTGGCATAACCAGTTTGTCGCCAGCAGTCTGGCGGTCAAAATCGCCCATGAAACCAACGCACAGATTCAGATTGGTTGCATGATCCTGTTTGCCACCAACTACGCTTATGACTGTAATCCGGTTAATCAACTGGAAACCCTGAAAGAGACGCAGGCGTTTAATTTCTACTGCGCCGACGTGCAGGCCGGTGGTAAATATCCGTATTACGCCAAAAGTTTGTGGAAGTCTCAGGGTGTTGAACTGGATATTCAGCCGGGTGATTTAGCGCTGATTAAAGAACATACCGTCGATTACATTGGTTTCAGCTACTACATGTCTTCAACCATCAACAAAACCAATCCTGATGCGGTTTCGGCGCAGGGCAACTTGCTTGGCGGCGCGCGCAATCCGTTCCTCGAAGCCAGTGAATGGGGCTGGGAAATCGATCCGGTCGGCCTGCGTATTGCCCTCAATCAGCTGTACGATCGCTATGAAAAGCCGTTGTTTATTGTCGAGAACGGGCTGGGCGCCGTCGATAAGCCGGATGAAAACCACTTTATTGCCGATGATTACCGTATCAACTATCTGCGCCAGCATATTCAGGCGATGGCTGAAGCCATTGACGACGGCGTGGAACTGATGGGTTATACCCCGTGGGGATGTATTGATCTGGTGAGTATGTCTACCGGTGAGATGAGTAAACGCTACGGTCTGATTTATGTCGACCTCGACGATAAGATTTCCGGCACCGGTAACCGTTACAGGAAGAAATCGTTCCACTGGTATCAGAAAGTGATCGAGACGAACGGCGCAGATATCAGCTGATATTCCCCCGCCAGGTTTGAAAACAGTCCGGGTGATAGCCGGACTGTTTTCACCGACCTTAAGTCAGCAAGTCATCGAAGACGCTGGCGCTGATTTTCGTGAGCGTGGCGAACGTGAGTGGCATTCATCAGAGGCTGTTTCCTTTCCTCGTGGCTTGCATGAATAATTTCACCTTGCCACTGGTAAGTCTGAATATCGGGTTGTGTAAGCGGGAGAAAGCATCTCCCGTTTCATCGCCCAGTTTTTTTCAATACCCTGCCCTGCAAACCAGATCTTTCCTTTCCCAGAGTTATTTAATTTATCGATAGCCTCCATTAACGCTGCACTGTTTTTTCGTGGAGCGTTATCGTCAAATAAATTTAGCTGCGCTACTCCATTACTGAAAAAATCAGCCAACATAACGCCAGCCTTCATATATTGATGGCCATCAACCCATATTCTCTTCAGGGAGTTTGTGGCCGAATTTATAATGTCACGAGTATCATTAGAAGGGGTCAGTAGCTTCATGGATGCTTGATTTCCATAGTATGTTTCATTATGTGCGTGTGGGCTGGTATGAAGGAAAACACTAACGAAACGGCAGAACTGGCGCTCACTACGTAGTTTTTCTGATGCTCGCTCAGCATAGTCACAAATGGCTTGATGCATATCCGAATACTGAGTTATGCGGTTGCCAAAAGATCTACTGCAGATGATCTGTTGTTTTTCTGGTGCAAACTCTTCCGGTTCAAGACATTGTTCACCTCGAAGTTCACGAACAGTCCTTTCGAGAACAACGTTGAAGTGTTTTCTTATTACCCATAATGAGCTTTCAGCCAGGTCAAGTGCTGTATTAATACCCATTGAATTAAGTTTCTTACTAATTCTCCGGCCAATACCCCAGACATCCTCAACAGAGATAATTGCCAGTAGCCTGCGCTGACGTTCAATATTCGATAAGTCGACAATGCCACCAGTGCCACGCCATTTCTTGGCTGCATGGTTAGCTAACTTTGCTAATGTCTTTGTTTGTGCAATACCAACCCCCACAGTTAATCCTGTATTTTTAAATACTCTATTTTTCATTTCATGACCGAAGCAATTTAGGGGCATGCAATTTATTACCCCAGATAAATTAACGAAGGCTTCGTCTATTGAGTAAACTTCGATCGAAGGAGACATTTCAGTTAGCGTCTGCATAACTCGCTCACTTAGATCGGCATAAAGTGCATAATTAGAACTGAATACATAAACCCTGGAGCTATATGTATTGTTTTTTATTTTAAAAAATGGCTCACCCATTTTAATACCAAGGGATTTTGCCTCGGCTGAGCGAGAAATAATACAGCCATCATTATTGGAAACGACGACAACAGGCTTCCCCTGCAAGTCTGGCCGAAAAACAGTTTCGCAAGAAGTATAAAAACTATTTACGTCGATGAGAGCGAACATAATTATTTATGCGCCTTAATACTAAAAATGACCACTCCGAATATTTCTAATTCTTCTGCATTTTGAAATGAAATCGAAGAATAATCATCGTTGTGAGGTACTAGCTGTAGATAAGGATGAGTACGAAGTTCTTTCACGGTGAATTCACCTGAAACAGCAGCAATAACAATATCGCCATGTACGGCTGAAAGCGAGCGATCAACCACTAAAAGATCCCCATCACTGATGCCGGCGCCATGCATAGACTCCCCGCTAACTTTTATGAAGTAAGTGGCACTCGGATGTCTTATCAGCAATTTGTTGAGATCCAGTCTGTCCTCGACATAGTCCTGCGCTGGGCTCGGAAAGCCACAGGGCACTTTCTCAGAGAAGAGAGGAAGCATGACTGGTTGAGAAGCCTCAGTTGGTCGAATGAGCTGCATGATGTTGATTCCGATATACTGTGTTTATATACAGTATTGCTGAATGCAGCTAAGGATCAAGAAACTTGTGAAGCGATTCCTGAAAGTGCTTGAAGTGTCTGTTAATTTAGTTTGTGTGGTATCCAATATAGTTTTGTTGCCTGACTTAAACCCAGTTCAGCGAAACCGTAGCACTCTGACGGTAAGTCACCTCGGTCCCTGCTCTTCGATGAAGAACTGGCTTTCGGCACGTAATAAGAATGCAGTTCAGTCCACACAGTTCTGATTCAGGATCCATGATGAGACAGTCCTGAGCGCCCCGGGCGAATATGAGTATCTCCCTGACAGCAGAAAAAGTCCCTGTTTCCACAAAGGCCACTGAGAAGCAAGCTGATAATCAAACCATTCGCTTCGTAAAAGTCCGTGAGTTGCCCCCGGCAACTGCCTGATACAGCGGGGAGTGCCCGCTGGTAGTGCTTTGGCCCAGACCGCGGCTGTTTCATCAGCGTCTACATTCCGGTCATCCTGGCCCATCAGAATTAATACCGGAGTATGTGTACCGGAAATATCTTTCGTCGCATCAGCCAGAGAATTCCTGCGTTCGAAGTCCTGGCGCGTACATTGGGAGTGGCAGGGGAGAACAGCTGCTTCTTCTGTAAACTGGCGGTCAAAAACCACGGCTTCATGTTTTTTAGCATCCTGAATATCATTCAGGGAGCGACCTTCGACTTTAAGCCTTTGTCCTGTATAGTATATGCCCTGATTACGCCAGTTTATCGCCGCACCTATCAGCACAACAAACTCAGTTGTTGTCAGTTGGCTCGCCTGCGGTACAACCCAACCTGCCTGCGAGAACCCAAGATAACCTCCGCGACTTTTTTTCAGTTCCGGCTGTTCTCTCAGTTTTTTTAACGCCAAAACCGCCTCCTCTGCGCGATCTGACATTGTCTGTGCCAGCCAGTTACCTGTACTTTTATCCACACCAGGTTTATCCCATGAAAAAACGGCAATTCCCTGTGAGACAAGGAATTTAACCAATGGAATATATCCACCTTCTGACCAGCGGTCCTGAGGTCCGTCTCCATGAACTAAAAGCACAAACGGAGGAGAAACCTTACCTGGAGGCATAATCAACGTCCCCATCAGAACATCGTTATTATGCTTAAAAGATATAGAACGTTGTTGCCCGTACCCTGAAAGATCGAAATCATATAATCGGCTAAGCAAAAAAATAATGAGAACGACAATCATAATTGAAAATGACACAATATATTTAATCATGTATAGCTCTTTATAATTTATAAAATTAAATATCAGCCGACTTTTTTAATACTTTATAGAACAGGATGTCAATGACTTAAAATTCGAAGCTCCTGACAGTAATAATCTTGGTGCTGCTGTGGGCGTTAACTTCCACTTCAGGGATGAACAAATGGAAATTAAGTGAGATTTACCAACAGTAACTGGCGGAGCTTCACCGCTATTTATCCTTAAAGCGCATCGCCAGCCACTGAGCATGCTGCTGCGTCACCAACAGTTGATCATCTTGCTCGCGCCACTGAATATCCCCCTGGCTAAGACAGCGCCTGAGCTGCTCCAGTGATGCTACCTGGAAACAGAGCGCCACCATTTTCGCCGGTGCCTGCGCAGCGACAGGCGGAAGCGCGAATTCCAGACGTGCTTGTTGATGAGTGATAATACGCAGGCAGCAGGTCCCTGAATCAAGCACATAACCACCGTTGGCCTCCGCGCGGGCCTCCACACTGAACAACTGGTGATACAGCGCCAGCGTCTGTTCAGGTTGAGGCGAGGCAATAACGAAGGCAGACAGCGCTTGCACGCCATTAGGATGTACCCGCCAGGCGGGCTGCCAAACGGCCTGCGGCGTTTGATGTTCGCAGAAAAAACTGAAGCCGTATGCCAGGGCGCTGGCGCGGATCCGCGAGATGCAGAACCGGGCCTCAGTCTGGCTGCCGTCCGGCAATATCACCGGGCGTGAGAAGCGGGTCGGCGGTTCGCCATCGAGTTGACATTGCCGGAGGTGCTGCCATACCGCATGCGCATCCCGGGTTTTCCAGACCAGTCCGGCAAGGCCTGGCGCAACGTTCCACAATCCTCGCGAGTCTGTCTGACTGGCAGGCTCATAACCTAAAAGTTCCAGATAGTTATCTGCAAAGACGGCCAGATGGTTACTGGAGCCCATCGAATGGTGCCCCCGTGTACTGAGCTGAAATCCCATCCGCTGGAACAGGCCTTGCGCCTGATCCAGTTCTTCATCGACATTAATCACCGCGTGATCGATAACCGGGGTAATCGGCATGGTGTCTTCCTTCTGTTCTTTTTACTGATCCTGTCAGGCGGCACGACCGCCAAAATAGAGTTCGCGCATACGGGGGTCGTGTAGCAGGTCCTGCGCGCTGCCCTCCATCGCCACTTTCCCCAGCGCCAGAACATAGACCCGGTCGGAAATGTGCAGTGCCTCCATAGCATTCTGCTCGACCATTAAAATGGTCACTTTTTCCTGGCGGCGAATGGTTTGTATGGCGCTAAAAACTTCCGTAAGCATTTTCGGTGACAGCCCGGCCGAAGGTTCATCGAGCAGCAGTACTGCGGGTTCAGGCATCAGAGCCCTTGCCAGCGCGAGGATTTGTCGCTCGCCGCCGGAAAGCGCTGACGCGGGTGATTGCCATTTTTTATGTAACACCGGGTAATTTTCCGCCAGTTGCGCCATTCGCTGCTTACGTTGGCCTGGCGGTAAAAATTGTCCCCCGGTTTGCAGATTTTCTGCCACGGTCAGATTGTTGAAGACGTTGTCCAGTTGTGGGACAAACCCGAGTGAGCATTCACGGATTTTCCGGTGCACCGGAATTTTTGCCGTTTCGCATCCATCGATTTCAACCCGTCCTTCGCGCGGGGAGACAAATCCGGCAATCGATTTCAGCAAGGTGGATTTGCCGCAGCCATTTGGCCCCAGCAGCGTCACGATTTCCGCCTGTTCAACATGCAATGAAATACCGTGCAGAATATCAATCCCCGGGGTATAACCGGCGACCACGTTTTCGAGGGTAATCATACGGCCTCCTGCAATGTTGCGGTGCTTTGCCCTAAATAGGCATCCAGTACTTGCTGGTTCTGCGCCAGTTCATCCGGGCGGCAACTGGCGACAATCTGTCCGCGATCCAGCACGATGCAGCGCTGGCACAGGGTGTTTATAAAATGCATATCGTGTTCAATAACCAAAAGTGAAATACCCTGACGGCTCAGGTTGACCAACGTTTCCACCAGCTCCTGGCGTAATTTCGGGTGCACACCGGCCATAGGCTCATCCAGCATCAGCAGCGTCGGTTTACCCATCAGCGCGCAGGCAATACCCAGTAGTTTTTTCTGTCCGCCGGAAAGCGCCGCAGCAGGCAGATCTTTAACTTTGGTTAACAGCAAGGTATCCAGTAATTCGCTGGCGCGGGTCCTGTCTTCCTGTTCGGCTTTACGCCCGGAAGCCAGCCCCAGCAGACCGTTGAATAACCCGTGCTGACGAGTACCAGCAGTCATCACGACTTCCATAACGCTCATCTTTTCCGGCATGACGGGGAGCTGGAAGGTGCGTGCAATGCCAGCCTGGATGATCCGGTGGCTGGGCTGACGAGTAATGGACTGTCCATCGAATGTGATGCTGCCGCCATCCGGCCGGTTAAACCCGGAAATGGTGTTGAGCAGCGTACTTTTACCGGAACCATTCGGCCCGAGCAGGCCAAGAATCTCCCCCTTTTCCAGCGTAAATGATACGGATGTCAGTACCTGGTTGCCGCCAAAGGATTTGCTGATGTCAGCCACTTCAAGCAAACGGCTCATGAGAAAGTCCTTAATTTTTCCGGTAACAGACCACCTGGTCGTGTGAGCAGACACAGTAATAAAGCCAGACCCACCAACCCCAGGCGTAGCGCGCCAGTCAGGTCTGAACTGATGTGGAAATAGTCTTTTGCAAAGGGGATAAAGTTATACAGCCCTTCCACCAGCAACACGCCCAGCAACACGCCGCGCACATTGCCAATACCACCGATCATCACCATGCTCCAGATAAGAAAGGTTTCCGACGAAAGCAGGTAATCCGGGCTGACATAATCGGTGTACCAGGCCAGTAACATACCGGCCAGACAGCACATCACAGCACTGCTCATCAACGCCCGGCATTTCAGCCACGGCAGCGCATAGCCCATGCAGATCGCTAACTGAGGTTGCTCGCGCATCAGGCGCAGCGCCCGCCCAAACCGGCTGGCGCCGATACGCAGGCTGGCGAGCGTGGCGACGATGACGCTGAGCAGAATAATGATCGCGAAGATACGCGTATCGGTGACGGTATCACCGGTCGACCAGGGCGAAGACAGGCCGCCAATCCCCTGCGCGCCGCCCGTCAGTGCGTCTTCATTGACGACGGCAATGCGGATGATTTCAGCCAGCGCCAACGTGGCAATGCCCCAGTAGTCCGCCGTTAGCTGACGCCCCAGCAACGCCATCAGCGCGCTGATAACAATGGCACACAGTAACCCGGCCGGGATCACCACCCACAGCGGCAACCCAAAATTGTTTCCCAGACCGACGGCATAAGCGCCGGTTCCGACAAACACAATGTGACCGAAATTCAGCAAACCGGCGTAACCTGCCTGTAAATTCAGGGCAAGCGCGATAATGGCATAGATCCCGGCAAGGCAAAGGATATGCAGTAAAAACTCAGACACGGCGGACCTCCCGGTTAAACAGGCCATAAGGACGCAGTAACAGCGCCAGCAGCAGAATGACAAACGATGAGGCGTTCACCCAGGTCACCGGGATAAACAATAAGTCGCCGCCGAACAGCCAGCTCCAGTCGATGTTGGTCACGAGGGTTTCGGTTGCAGCGATAAGAAGTGCACCAAAAATGGCGCCCATTGGATTTCCCAGCCCGCCGAGAATGGCGGCAGCGAGCACCGGCAACATCAGATCATTGCCCTGGTTGACCCATGCGCTGGCATTCATCGCCAGCATACTGCCTCCCACAGCGGCCAGCATTCCAGCCAACAGGTTGACGGTGTGGATAATTGCGCTGGCATTTAACCCGGAGGCTGCTGCCAGATCCCGGTTACTTGCCAGCGCACGGATAGCGCGACCTTGCGGCGTACGAAACAGCAACAGGCTGAACACCACCACCAGCGAAATCGTGACGCCAAGACCCCAGAGTTCGTCAGAGGAGATTCGGGTGTCCCCAACCTGCAAGAGCGCACCCACAGGCAGGGAATAATTCACCGGGGCCGATCCCTCAACCCCGAGAACCAGTGCGATCAGCACCATCGATACCGCAAGCGATCCGATCATGGCGTTAGCGGTACCGCTTTTCAGCAGTGGCTGATAAACCCAGTGATGCAAAATCATGGACAGCATGCCGCAGACCAATGCAGAAAACACGATTGCCAGAGCCAACGGCATGCCAAGACGAAGCCCGGCGGCGGTGATAAATGAACCGACCATGGCATATTGCATATGAGCGATGTTGGCGAACCGTACCAGCCCGTAAACCAGGCTTAATCCCAGCGCGACCAGCGACAAATCCGCAGTGCGAATCAATGTATCAATCAAAAACTGCAGCATGGTTTTTCCCCGATGATGTAGCGTGAACTGGCAAGATAAAGCGGCTCGTTACCGGGGAACCGGTACGCCATTAAACGCTTTCACTTTCAGGTAGGGCTGAGACATACGCTGGTTATCGGCATCCAGATTTAATGTACCGGTAATGCCGGTAAAGCCAGGCGCAACGGTTTTCATTGCCGCGATCATGGCTGCCGGATCGGCACTGTGCGCTTTGTCGATAGCTGCCGCCGCCAGCATTACGCTATCCCAGGCATAGCTACCGTACACAGAGCGAGGTTTCTCATGGAATTTTTTCTGGTACAGCTCAGCATAATTTACGCCGTGACCACCCGACGTTTTCTGGTCAATACCTGCGACTTCCATACCAACCTGCCCGTTGGTGTACTGCGCCGGGGAACCTTCAACGGCCATGGTTAAATACATGCCATACCAGGGCGTTTTATTCAGACCCAGCTCCCAGGCCTCGCGGTTCAGCACAATGGCATCCTGGCCGTAGCTGGTGTAAACGTAGGCTTGCGGATGAGCGCGAGAAATTTGCTCCAGCTCGCGGCGATAAGAAGGCTGACCGCTGGCATAGAGCACTTTGGCGACCACTTTGCCCCCGGCTTTTTCAAACGCGTTGGTGAACTGCTTCGCCATACCCTGACCGTAAGCACCATCCGGGGCGATAAAGGCCACTTTGCTGTAACCGAGCTGGCGCACATCTTCTGCCGAGAAGCTTGCGGAAAGAGAATCCAGGCCAATAACGCTCCAGGAGGTAGCGCCGATTTTGCGGATATCGGTGCTGGTACCGGAAATATTGATGTGCAGCAGATTGTTCTTCACCAGATATTGCCCAACCGGAATGGTGACACCAGAGGAAAAACTGCCCATCACTAAAGGGACATGGTTAACCTGAGTTAACTTACGTACGGCATTCAGGCCTGTAACCGGGCTTTCGGCGGAATCTTCCACGATCACATGTAATGGCTGACCATTAACGCCGCCCTGGGCATTAACCTGTTCAACCGCCAGTTCAATACCACGACGCTGATCTTCACCAATGCTGGCGCTGGTGCCGGTTAAGGGCAAAATTGCACCCATGTTCACATCGGCCTGCGCCGTGCGCGCCAGACCAAACAACGTCATACCTGCCAGTGTTGACAGCATCATGCCTTGCCCGAAACGATTTTTCATGTTGGTTCTCCGGTTTGCTGTTGCCGGCTTCTGAGGCCGGTGTTTTGTCGCCTGCGCAAATGTGCACAAGCCTGCCTGGTAATGCCGAAAAAGAGCGCACTAAAGTGAATATATAAGTGCATACACTTGTGTATTAAGCAAAGACGATGCCAGATAACAGGACGTTCCCGGTATCAAGTGCTTATTTCAGGTTAAACGAATGCAAATTCATGAATAAATACAAAGGAATCGAAAATATCTAAAAAACTTTCGTTTTCATTTTTATCAGGGCCAATAAAAATATCTGTGTGCATAAGTGAATACACTTTGAATCATTTTAGTGCAATGCTGCCGTAAAATGGTGCGGGGAAAATCCATAAGAATAAATAAGATGAAAAATGCTTATAAATGAGTAATTTTTTAATTAAAGAAAAGTGTATTCACTTTTGTGTTGAGTTGTTTTTTTTGCTGTGCTATCTATAAAAACATTACGTGAAATAATCTTTGCCGCATTTTTATTTTCGTGCTGAGCATGCGGTAAATTAAGGGGATAATGTGGTTATCATAAAAAAGAAATCCCGTAGCGCTGACAGTGTGGAAAAGGTCTACGAGAAAGTGAAAGGCATGGCGATTGATTACTACTTTCGTCCCGGCGAACGGGTGAATGAAGTTGAGCTTGCGGCACAACTGGGGGTCTCGCGTACGCCGGTGCGGGAAGCGCTGAACCGTCTGGCAAAAGACGGCTTTATGAATTTTGTACCCAACCGGGGTTTTTACTCCCGTGACCTGACGCCGGAAGGTGTCCGCGAACTTTATGAGGTGCGAATGGTTATAGAGCAATCGACCTTTCGTTTCGCCTGCCTGCGGGCAACAGATGAAGAGATCGCTACGACCACGGCTATCTGGGAAGAAGTGAGCCAGCATCGCCCGGCGCAAACCGAACAGGATTGGGCGAAGATTGCGGAAATTGATGAGCGTTTCCACATGGAAATAGCCCGTATTTCCCATAATAGTCGGCTCTATGAAATGCTCGATAGTCTGAATTCGCTGAGCCGCTTTTTCCGGCGTATCGATCTCGAAACGCCCGTGCGCAGGAACAATGCCTATGACGAGCATGTCGAAATTATCGCAGCATTACGCCAGCGGAATATCGAAAAAGGCGTGGTGCTGATTGAGCAACATATTTCATTGAGTGCCGAGCACGCGGTTGAAGTCACAAAAGAAGGGCTTGCCAGGATTTATTTTGGGAAGCCCTGAGCCACTCTTTTCATTAGGTCCAAACCGATAATTTAATCAGCTACCAGAGGGCATTACGCGTTCCGGTAATTCATTCACAGCGTCATGCTGCGGCATTGTGCCGGGAAAATGTAGAGGATATATGCGCTCCATTCCCGAAGAGATTATTCAACAGGCGATTATCTGGCGACGTGAGATCCACACGCACCCGGAGATTGGCTTACAAGAATTTCATACTTCCGCGAAAATCAGCAGCCTGCTGCGCCAATATGATCTTGAAGTGCATACCGGCATTGCGGGCACTGGCGTGATGGGTGTTCTTCGCAATGGCGAGGGGCCGTCTATAGCCCTTCGCGCTGATATTGATGCATTACCCATTCAGGAAAACAACGCTGTTGCATGGTGCTCTTCCTCGCCAGGCATGATGCACGCCTGTGGACATGACGGGCATACCGCCATTTTACTGGGGGCGGCGCGCTATCTCAGCCAGACCAGAGCGTTCAACGGGACGGTGTACTTTATTTTTCAGCCTGCGGAAGAGAATGCCGGCGGCGGGCGTTTAATGGTGGAAGAAGGGATCTTTACGCGCTTTCCCGTTTCTGCGGTTTATGCGCTGCACAACTGGCCGGGGCTGCCGGTGGGGCAAGTGGCCGTTAGCACAGGCCCAATGATGGCTTCGCAGGACAATTTTTTTATCACGCTGACTGGCGTGGGATGCCATGCGGCGATGCCGGAAAAAGGGGCCGATCCGGTGCTGGCCGGTGCACACCTGATTACCGCGTTGCAAACGATCATGACGCGCCGACTCTCTCCGCTGGACAGCGCCGTGATCAGCGTGACGCAACTCCAGGCCGGGGAAGCAATAAATGTCGTCCCGCAGACAATGCAATTGTCCGGCACGCTGCGTTGCCTGAGCCAGACGGCCAGAGCGCGCTGCCAGATTCTGCTGGCGGAGTATGTCGAACAGCTCGTCCGGCCATTTGGCGTCAGTGGCAGCATTCGCTGGGAATACGGTTACCCGGTAACCGTCAACCATGCGCAACAGGCAAAAATTCTGGCGGATGCCGCACGCCACGTCGAGGGGATCACGCAGGTCCACACACAGTTATCACCCTCAATGGCGGCAGAAGATTTCGCCTATTTTCTGGAAGCCTGTCCGGGCGCTTATTTGTGGCTGGGGGCCGATGGCCCAACGCCGGGCGCGGCATTACATAACCCGCATTATGATTTTAATGACCAACTTATCGCACCTGGCATCGGTCTTTGGGTATCGCTGGTGGAGAGGTCATTGGGTCCTGTTTCTGTTACTTCTGAGGATTAACTATGAGCCATATCCACTTTATTGGTGCTGGTCAAATGACCGAAGCGATTCTGCGCGCCGCCTTAAAACGCGGCGCATTAAACCCGGACGAGGTCAGCTTATCGGATATTGATCCAGAGCGAATTGAAACGCTGAAAGCGCGCTATGAGTTGAGCAATACACAAGATTTGCCAAACGCGCTGGCCGCAGCGGATCACATCGTGATTGGGGTACGTCCGCAGGATAATATTGCTGATGTCGCACAACTGATTAAGCAGTATGCCGCGCCACAGACGTCGGTCATTTCTATTATTGCTGGCGTAACGCTGACCCAGTTGTCTTTGATGCTGGGCGAGTCACGCCCGATTACGCGTATCATCCCGAATACGCTGACGGATACCGGGCTGGGCTACAGCGGCGTGGCGTTTAATGCTTATGTTAACAGCGCGTCCGTAATGCCGTTTCTGGAAAGTTTCGGCAAGGTGATGGTGCTGGAAGAACGGTTGATTGACGTCTTCACCGGTTTTGCTGTCGCTGGTGTCAACTATGTCTATTATTTTGTCGAAGCGCTGGCGGACGCCGGTGTCCTTGCCGGATTAACCCGGACTCAGTCAACGCAAGTGGTGTGGGAAAACCTGGTGGGCGCGGTTGAAATGCTTAAGTTATCCGGGCGCCATCCGCGCCAGTTGATGGATATTAATAACTCTCCGGCAGGGGTTGGCATTAATGGTTTATATGAGTTGAATAAAATTAATTTCGCCGCTGGTCTGCAAAGCAGCGTTCTGGCTGCGGTGCGTCGTACAACGGAGCTTTCTGGTCAAAAATAACACTATTTTTTAACAAGGGTGGTCTATGACAGCAATTTCAACGTGTGGCTGCCATGCTGAAGGATGTAGCTCATCTGCGTAAAGCCATTAATGTGCGTGACAACCCCTGGCGAAGAATTTGATTGACAGATCAGGCCACTTTGCGGCGAAACATCCAGTACGCCGCTGAGCCTGTTATCGCTGCAATCACCAGTAGCGGCCACAGGCTTCCCCATACAATGTCCAGACTCGCATCTTTCAGGTAAATTTGTTTTGTGATGTCCGTGAAGTGCCGGATAGGATTTATCCACGTCAGATTTTGCAACCACACGGGCATGTTCTCTACCGGTGAGACATAGCCGGAAAGCAGAATCGCCGGCATCATAAAGACAAATACGCCAATAAATGCCTGCTGCTGCGTCGAACTAAGTGCAGAAATCAGCAGCCCGAATCCCACCAGCGAAAGCCCGTAAATCAACATGGTGAAGTAGAACAGTAAGACCGAACCAGAGAAGGGGATTTGATAACCCCATATTCCCACACCGAGCACAATAGTGGCCTGCGCAATGGCGACAATCTGCGCGGGTACGGCTTTACCAACAAATATCTGCCAGGTGGCAAGCGGCGACACCAGGAGCTGGTCGAGCGTGCCTTGTTCACGTTCACGAGCAACGGACAGTGAAGTCACAATCATTACGCCGATGGTCGTTATCATGGCGATAAGCGACGGCACCACAAACCATTTGTAGTTCAGGTTTGGGTTATACCAATTGCGTATTACCAGCTCACTGTTATTCGACTTCGGTTGACCAGTCATGAGTTCTAGTTGGTAGTTTTTCACGATTTGCTGCAGGTAATTGGCGGCAATCTGCGCACTGTTCGAGTTACGACCGTCAAGAATAATTTGCAGTTTAGCTGGCTGATTGCTTGCCAAATTTCGCGAGAAATCCGCAGGGAAGTGGATCAGCAGCAGCGCTTTTTGTTTATCGAGGGTTGGCTGGATTTCCTGCGGGCTTTTTAACAGCAGCAGATGGCTAAAAGCTTTGGCGTGTGCAAAACGTTGCGTCAGTTCCACGGAATGGCTGCCATTGTCTTGGCTGTAAATCGCGATGGTGGCGTTAGTGACCTCAAGCGTGGCGGCAAACGGGAACAGAATCACCTGCAACACCACCGGCAAAATCAAAATGGTACGGGTTTGCGGCTCGCGCAGCAGGGATTGCAGTTCTTTGCGAATTAATGTCCAGAGTCGATGATACATAACTTTCCCTTAATCCAGACGACGTTTGGTCTTCAACGCCGTCAGGCCGATAAACATCACCGCCGAGACAATGAGACACAGTACGTTAACTATCAGCACCGTGGAGATATTTCCCGCGAGAAACAGGGTTTGCAGGGTATTCACGAAGTAGCGCGCCGGTATGATATAAGTCACTGCGCGGATAATCACGGGCATGCTGTCGATCTGGAAGATAAAGCCCGAGAGCATGATGGAAGGTAAAAATGCAGCGTTCAGCGCCACTTGAGCGGCGTTAAACTGGTTGCGAGTGATAGTCGAAATCAGCAGACCCATACCAAGCGTACTGAGCAAAAACAGACTGGTAATCAAAAATAACAGTAGCAGCGAACCGCGATAGGGTACGCCGAGAATAAATACCGAAACCACCATACACAGTAGCATTGCCAGCATGCCGAGCACATAGTAGGGGAGCAACTTGCACAGCAACAACTCGGTACGCGTTATCTGCGTTGAAAGCAGGGCTTCCATAGTGCCTCGTTCCCACTCACGCGCCACGACCAGCGATGTCAGAATGGCACCGATAACCGTCATAATGATGGTTATCGCCCCCGGAATAATGAAATGCTGACTGATAGCAGCAGGGTTAAACCAGTAACGCAGTTGCACGTCAATCAGTGGCTCGACGCTTTCACCCCGGCTCTTCGAGCGCTGCTGTTGCCATACCTGCCAGATCCCTTCGACATAGCCCTGCACAAAGTTTGCGGTGTTCGGTTCGCTGCCGTCGGTAATCACCTGAACCGGCGCTGTAGCCCCGGCGCGCGCCATGTTCTGCGCAAAGTCTGTAGGGATAACCACTATGCCGCGGATTTTTCCCGCCTGCATGAGCTGAATCAGTTCTTGGCGGTTATCGCTGATGGTCGGCTGAATGTAGGGCGAAGCGCTGATGGTATGAGCGAAACTCAGCGCTTCTTCGCTTTGCTGTTCCAGCAGAATCCCCACGTGCAGGCGGCTTGAATCCAGGTTGATGCCAAAGCCGAAAATAAAAAGCAGCAGCAGGGGGATCACCACAGCAATCAACCAACTGCTCGGGTCACGCGCAATCTGGCGCGTTTCCTTCACGCAGAGGGCGCGTACTCGCCTCCATGAGACTATTTTATGCTCACTCATGCGTGTGCTCCTTATCCCACTTGTTTATCAGCGTGATAAATGCCTGTTCCATGGTTGGGTCGACCTGCTCGTCGTCTGCCGCCTGCTGTTTGAGATCGTCCGGCGTGCCGCTGGCGATAAGCTTGCCACGATATACCAGCCCGATACGGTCGCAATATTCCGCCTCGTCCATAAAGTGTGTGGTGACCATCACGGTTACGCCTTTTTCAACCATGTCGTTGATGTGCATCCAAAATTCGCGCCGTGTAATCGGGTCAACACCAGACGTGGGTTCATCAAGGAACAGAATATCCGGCTCATGCATCAGTGAGCAGGCCAACGCCAGGCGCTGCTTGAAGCCGAGTGGCAGGGAATCTGTCGGGCTGTTAAATATCGGCTGGAGGTTAAACGCTTCACTCATACGGGAAATTTTGTCGTCCTGCGCCTTGCCGTGCAGCCCGTACACACCTGAGAAGAAACGCAGATTTTGTGCAACCGTCAGGTTGCCGTACAACGAAAACTTCTGTGCCATATATCCCAGATGCTGACGGGCCTTACCGGAGCTGGTTTTCAGATCCATATCCAACACCAGCGCCTTGCCAGAGGTAGGCACTAGCAGCCCGCACATCATTTTAAACGTCGTGGATTTACCCGCGCCGTTCGGCCCAAGCAGCCCGAAGATCTCGCCGCGCTGTACGGTAAAATTGACCTGGTCAGTCGCTGTGAAATCACCAAATTTCTTTGTGAGCTGTTTGGCTTCAATCACCGTTTCTTTGGAACTGCCTTCCACCGTATGCAGTATTTTTCCTAGCGGTGATTCCTTCGTGCCGGTGCCCCCCAGCAGTTCGATAAACGCATCTTCAAAACGCGGGACGGTACGCGTTATTTGCTCCAGAGACAGATCCAATGCTTGTGCCAGCTCTTCTATAGTGGCGTCTTTTGCCAGTATCAGACGTACGGAACGCCCCTGGATCACACCGTCGCTCACCTGCGGCAATTTCAGCGCCCGCTGAAGCAGCTTGCGGTTGTTTTCTCCCCCATGACTCACCAGCAGCGAACGCCCGGCCATTTTCTGCGTCAGCTCTTTTGGTGCTCCGTGATACAGCAGCTCGCCTTCGTTCAGCAGCAGCACCTCGCGGCACTGTTCGGCTTCGTCGAGGTACGAAGTACTCCATAGGATCAGCATCCCTTCACCTGCCAGTTCGTGCACCATCTGCCACAGCTCGCGTCGCGAAATGGGGTCTACGCCGACGCCGGGCTCATCGAGCAGCAGAACCTTGGGTTGGCCGACCAGTGTACAGGCGAGGCCTAGCTTCTGCTTCATACCGCCGGAAAGTTTGCCGGCGAGGCGCGAGGTAAAGGGACCGAGGGAAGTAAATTCTAGCAGCCGCGCAAATGTTTTTTTACGTTCCTCGTCCGTCACTCCACGCAGGTCTGCGTACAGAGTGAGATTTTCCATTACCGTCAGGTCTTCATACAGCCCGAATTTTTGCGGCATGTACCCTACTACGGCGTGTAGGGCACTGCCATCTTTGATTGGGTCGAGGCCTATGACCTGTGCACTTCCCCCGCTAGGTTTCATCAAGCCTGCCAGCATACGCATTAGCGTGGTTTTCCCTGCGCCGTCAGGCCCCACCAACCCGGTGACTTCCCCCGGGTGGATTTCACATTCAAGGCTTGCTACCGCGGGTTTACCCAGTTCAGGGAAGTTTTTCATCAGCCCCTGCAAGCGGATGATGCCGCTGTCATAGCGGGTCATGCTGGGCACCATTGTTAAAACTTACGGTGACCGGCATACCCTGACGCAGCGAATCGTCGGCATCGGTCACGATAATGCGCAGGCGATAGACCAAATCGGTGCGCAGATCGGGCGTCTCAACCGTTTTAGGGGTGAACTCCGCGGTAGGAGAAACAAAGCCAATTTTGCCGTGATAGGGCTTTTCGGGACGCCCGTCGGTATAAATCTGCACTTCCGTACCCGGCTGTACATTGTAAAGACTCACTTCATTCACATAAGCACGTACCCACACCGGGCGTGTAAGGGAAAGCGTTAATACCGTGCTACCCGCGCTGAGCATGCTCCCTGGTTCAACAGCGCGAGTAAGCAATGTGCCGGCGGATGGGGCGGTAAGCGTGGTGTCCTGTAAATCCAGCTGCGCCTGGGAGAGCTGTGCTTTAGCCTGTTGCAGACTGGCCTGTGCCTGGGCAATCTCTTGCGGGCGGTTACCGTTGTGGTACTGACTGAGCTTATCGCGCGCGGCTTTCAGTGTAGCTTTTGCCTGATCGCTTGATGAACGGGAATTTTCCAGCTCATTTGCAGCAATCATGCGTCTGGCCCACAGCCCTTGTTGGCGCTGGTAAAAATTCTGGGCATAGTCATAGGCAGCCTGCGCCTGATTCACCTGCGCGGCCACCTGGGCAATTTCTTCGTCACGGTAGCCGGCAATAATCAAATCAAATTTCGCTTGTGTCGCTGCAACGTTTGCTTCCGCCTGTTGCAAGGCGTTTTGATACGGGCCTTTGTCCAGTTCCCCGAGCGTTTCCCCAGCCTTGATTGAATCGCCTTCATCGACCTGCAACGTAGCGAGGCGACCACCGACGCGAAAGCTCATGTTCACTGTGCGAATATCCACATTCCCGTAGAGCGTTAATGGCTTTTCCTGCTCGCTTTGATACCACATCCAGCCGCCAAAACAGCTGACCAGCAACGCAATAACAACGAGCACAACCATGGGCTTTTTATTTTTCATGGCACGATCTTCCTTAATTAACAGACAATCCCAGCAGGATGAAATCGACGTGGGTTAACACAACGCTACTGATTTGCTGCCGGTTGGCCTTATCAAAGTTTGTCCAACCGGTGCGTAGTAAAATAGTTTCCCGCCCCAGTCGGAAGGCCAGAATCTGTCCGAGCAAAGCGTGAGTATGCAAAATGGTTTCGGTATCCAGGGGATCACGTCCAGTGTAACGGCCCACAAGGGAAGTCAGGTGGCTGTGCATCGGTGCTATCACACGATCGTGGATGAGCTGATAAGCGGGTGTTGGCGAAAGCTGTTCGCGAGAGATAAATTTGCTGAGATTCAGAGTTTCATCGGAGGTGAGCAGCCTTATCATTTGCTCACATGCCGTATGAATTAGCTGGCGGATTTGCGCTTTGTCTGATGGCGACTGACTCATAACCTCTTCGGCGCACTGCATGTGCTCAAGAAAATTGTCGTTGATAAAATCAGCAATCCACCCAGCAGAAGCAATATACAGCTCTTCTTTTGAGCCGAAATAATAGGTGATAGCCGCAATATTTTGCCCGGCAAGAGCCGCGATATCACGGGTGGTCGCCTGCAAGCCATATTCACCAAACTGAGCGATGGCAGCTTTAATAAGGCTATTTTTAGCCTGTTCGCCACGAGAAGTTATGGGAGGTTGAGAGGTCGGCATATTGCCTCATAAAAGAGTTAATCAATCGATTGATTAAAAATAGGCCGAAACAAATAGGCTGTCCAGCGATGTGTTTGTATCCTGCGAGGTGGTGCGGACGATTTATTGGACTGTCAGGAAATTGTTTATGTATTCGTACGAAGATCGGAGACAGGCCCCTTCATCGCCGCCGTGTATGGCTCACCCGATTATTTTCGCCGCTTCCCTCTGCCGCAGACGTCGCAAGATTTGCAACAACATTTGTGTATTGGCCGGCGTGAAATCTCCAGCGGTAACCTGAATCGACCAGGTCAACGACCAACCAGACATGCAATGTGAAAAAAGATAATTCTTTTTGTTATAAAGACCATTCCTTTTGTGAGGTTGTTCTCTGTTCTTTACCAGTAATCCCTTACCATTGTCGTGGATATGTTCGGTCCGCGCTTTTGTTCGCATCACCCGCTCCGCGCTTGATGCATTTTGTCTACCGCTCAAAAGCAGTCATGGACACATTAACAATCACATTTATGAACAGGGGAAGCTCAATGTCGACATATTATTTTCTGCCAACACGAAATGTATTTGGCGAAGGCAGTGTTCAGGAAGCCGGTACGCTGGCAAAAACGTTAGATGTAAAAAAAATCATGATTGTCACGGACGCTTTCCTGGCAAAAAGTGGCATGGCGGACAAAGTCGCTAAAATTTATGAAGAAGCCGGTATTGAAGCGCGTATATTTGGTGGCGCGGAACCTAACCCCACAGATAAAAACGTAGAGGCGGGGATTAGTTTTTACCGGGAACATGGCTGCAATGGTATTGTTTCACTCGGTGGCGGTTCCTCCCATGACTGTGCGAAAGGTATTGGATTAGTCGCAGCCAATGGAGGAAACATTCACGACTTTGAGGGTATTGATAAATCCAGCAACGATATGATCCCATTAATGGCAATCAACACCACCGCAGGTACCGCTTCAGAAATTACCCGTTTCTGCATCATCACTGATACAGCACGTAAAGTTAAAATGGCGATTGTTGACTGGCGCGTGACGCCTCAAATCTCGATTAACGACCCGGAGCTCATGGTCGGGATGCCACCTTCACTGACCGCCGCGACCGGCATGGATGCGTTAACTCACGCCATCGAAGCGTACGTGTCTACCATGGCGAACCCGCTGACTGATGCCGCCGCGCTGCAAGCGATCAGGATGATCACCCAGTACCTTCCCAAAGCTGTGGCAAACGGCGAATATATGAAGGCAAGGGATAATATGGCCTACGCGCAGTACCTCGCCGGGATTGCCTTTAACAACGCTTCTCTGGGCTATGTCCATGCGATGGCGCATCAGTTGGGCGGGTTCTACAACCTTCCCCATGGGGTATGTAATGCCATTCTGCTGCCTTATGTTGAGTACTTTAACTTGATTGGCAACCTTAATCGCTTCCGCGATATTGCAGAGGCCATGGGGGAAAACGTGGCCGGGCTCTCTACCGATGAAGCTGCGGTTAAAGCCATTAACGCCATCCGCCGCCTGAGCAGGCAGGTTGGCATTCCTCGCGATCTGAAAAGCCTGGGCGTCAAACCTGAAGATTTTGCCATCATGGCCGAGAATGCGAAAAAAGATGTCTGCCAGTTAACGAACCCGCGCAAAGCGACTAAAGAGCAGGTCATTGAACTCTATCGTCAGGCTTATGAAGGCGAAGAGTAACGTTAGATAACTGCGCGACGATGGGCCTGAAAAACCTTCACCGTAAATGAATTAAGGCCTGGCTGCAGGTGACCTGCAGCTAAGCTGTGTCCCTTAATCATCCGGGCTATAGTAACTATCTGTTTTCAAGACATAGTAAACTATGCCTCGCTACGACCTTCCCGGCGAAGCATGGACCATCATCCAGTCCTTGTTGCCTCTTGAGCCTGCTACGCCACGGGGCGGACGGCCATGGGCACAGCACCGCATGATCATCAACGGCATGTTCTGGGTGTTGTGTTCAGGTGCCCTATGGCGCGATTTATCTAAACGATAGGGGCCGTGGAAAACCGTTTATCCGCTTTAACCAATGGTCAAAATCGGCAGTGATTAACCTTATTTTCAACAGGTTGCTTTATGGCCTTGTTGACTGGTCTGCCACAGCGATGGATGGCAGTAATATCCGGGCGCTGAAATGTGCTGCCGGCGCGCAAAAAAACATCCCTATATAACCGGAGATAATGGGCTGGGTCGCTCTCACGGTGGTTTTGGCATCAAAATCCATCGGGTGACAGGCGCAAGCGGTCTCCCGCTAAACATCGTGCTGAGTCCCGGACAGGCTCATGAAAGCCAGTTTGCGCAACGTCTTCTGGACGGTATTGGAGTTCAGCGTAAGGTAGGGGGTATTCGGTCAGCCCGGTATCTTCTGTGCCAATTTCATAAAGATACAATCCGGCTGCCTGCGGGCTGTCGTGGCCGCCAGTCGCACGCGAGGTATTGATCTTCAGCAGAAGCCGCTGGTGCGCCAGCTCAGCCTGATGGACTGGTACATCGCTTATGAACTGCAGGTGCATCTCCAGCCGGGCGAATCTCTTGCCACAGTGAGAAGCGAATTGCACAGTCACATTCAGGACGTATTCAACGAATTTAATGTGCAGATCATGTCGCCGAATTTTGTGAATCAGCCGGAAACGGCGGTCATGGTAACTCAGGATAACTGGTTCGCCGCACCCGCCTCACCGCCAGACAATCCGAAATGAAATCTATCAGACGGGTCAGCGCTTGCCTTTAATTGTTGTCCGGTTGTTAACCCTGCGGCGGGAACTGACCGAGTTGCATGAACGCGCCAAACCAGTCTTCCAGATGCCAGGTGGTGGTGACGCGTTCGCCATTCAGCTCATGAAATTCATGCAGCCGGATGCTGACAAATTTGCCGGTCGGTTCGATGCCCATAAAGTTGCCGTGATGGGTACCGGTAATTTCTGCGCGCACGGCAATCTTCCCCGGGGTCTGAAGAAGGTCGTGGATGGTGATCTTCACATCCGGAAAAGCCTCAATGAACCCCCGGATGATCGGTTTCAACCCTTCGGGGCCGGATGCCTGACCTGGCGCGAGGGGAATATCTTTCCAGTCCTGCGTGACTGCCTCATCCATTAAGTCCGGATCATGCAGGCTAAAAGCCTGATAGATTTTTTCAACGGCTTTACGCTCCGCGATAAGACGATTTGCCATCTCGCTATTGTTGTCTGACATCGTTAAATTCCTCTGGCTGATTGCATTTTTATAGGGTTAATGTGGTGCACGCAGCGAGTATCACATTCATATCAGTAATAATTGAAATAAGAAAAGCATATAGAGGAATATACGTTTTATGGATTTTAAGGGTCTCGATTTGAATCTGCTGGTCGCATTTGATGCGCTGATGGAAGAGCGGAATGTGACCCGTGCCGCCAGCAAAGCGGTGGTCAGTCAGCCCGCGATGAGCGCGGCATTGTCGCGCCTGCGAACGCATTTTGCGGATCCGCTGTTTATCCGCAGTGCTTCCGGTTTGCTGCCTACCGCCAGGGCAAAAGAGATCGGTTTGCATGTGTCAAAAGCACTTAACGAACTGAGTCATCTGCTGGCTCCGGACGACAATTTTGCGCCGGAAAACAGAAAAATGTCTTTTACGCTTGGCACGTCCGAATATCCGCTGATGGTGTTACTGCCCGGCATTATGCGGGCGATCAGCGAACAGGCGCCCGGAGTGACACTGCATGTGAGGACATTCACCGACCGCGATGCGTCCGTGTCGATGCTGGATGCCGGTGAGGTTGATGTGGTGATCGGTATTCACCCGACCCGGCCGGAAAACCGCATCTTATCGCAGCCCTTGTTCAGTGATGAATTTGTCACGCTTATCCGCCGCGACAGTGATGCGGCACGCAACGGCATGACGTTAGAAACCTATCTCGGGATGAGCCATATTCTGGTCTCGCCGGAAGGAAATCATTATGGTCTGGTCGATGAACAACTCAGGGAGATGGGGCTGGCTCGTGAACTTCGTCTGACGTTGCCGACCATGGCTGGCGTTGCCGGTGTGGTGCAGCAGACGGGGTATGTCGCGACGGTGCTCAAACGCAGCGTGGTAGTGAGCGAGAAACACCCCAATATCTTGATGACCCTGCCGCCGGTGGCATTGCCGGAGATCCCGTTTTATCTGTTGTGGCACCGGCGTTCTGATGACAGCAATGCGCAGAAATGGCTGAGACAACTGATCTGCGCGCAGGCTCATGAATTGCTGTGAGTGACCAGGCTCCGTTAATACCACGGGGCGAAGATTCAGCCACCGGGGAAACCATTCCCCCGCATGATGTGCCGGGGGATGTGTGAGAGCTAACCCGCTATTCCGTTCAGTTCTTCCATCACTTCATCGGACAAAATCACCTTCGCACTGGCCAGATTTTCCTGTAGATGCTGCGGCGATGACGTGCCGGGGATCAACAAGATATTCGGCGAGCGTTTGAGCAGCCAGGCCAGCGCGACCTGCATCGGCGTTGCCTGCAATTGTGCCGCCACTTCATCAAGCTGCGTTGACTGCAACGGCGAAAAACCGCCCAGCGGAAAGAACGGCACATACGCGATTTCCTGTTCAGCCAGGCTATCCACCAGCGCGTCGTCGTGACGGTTCGCCAGGTTATACATGTTCTGAACGCAGGCGATCGTCGTCAGTTTCTGTGCATCGGCGACCTGTTTTGCAGTCACATTGCTCAGACCTATATGACGGATCAGGCCGCGCTCTTTCAGCGTAATCAGCGCCTCCAGCTGCGGTGCCAGTGATCCTTCTTTTGGCTGACGTTCATCGAGCATGCTGCGCAAATTTACCACTTCCAGCGTCTCCAGCCCGAGATTGCGCAGGTTATCTTCCACCGCCTGCGTCAGTTCCTGCGGGCTGAAAGCCGGTAACCAGCCGCCTTTTTCATCACGTCGTGCGCCGACTTTTGTCACGATGCACAGATTATCGGGATACGGATGCAGGGCTTTTTTGATCAGCTTATTGGTTTCATGCGGACCATAAAAATCGCTGGTGTCGATGTGATTAACACCAGATGCCAGGGCATCACGCAGCACCTGAATGCCCCGTGCTTCATCGCTGATCGGGCCAAAAACGCCGGGGCCAGCCAATTGCATTGCGCCATAACCTAAGCGCGCCACTTCTCTGTCGCCGAGGGGGTAAGTCATTGAGGTGTGTGACATGGAATTCTCCTGTGTGATTGTTCACTGATTGTAGCCGCGGGCAGGTTGTGCAACTATCCGGTGAAATCAGGACAAACTGTACGGACTGGCGCACAATGACGAAGGTTATCGCGCTGAATTCTGCACAGGACACTGCTTATTGATTTTTGCCCTGAAGATAATCAGGCCAGACGCCCATAAGAGCCGCATTGTGCAGCGCTCTGACGGTTATGGGTGTCACTTTTCCCTGCATCCGGTTTAGGGTAAAAATCAATGAACCGAGAACACCCGTTTTTTCGGGGAAATGGTTGGATGTGCGATAGTTTTTAGGTTTTACCTTGAACTGGATGAAAAAATCGTTCATCAGGATATCCGTCTGTATTTCACTCAGCGAAAGCTTTAACAATGAAAAATCACTCCCGCAGACCTTATTGTAAAAACCAAACACGGTGGGGTGGTTATGTTGTTCAAGAAAATCAATGATTTTCCCTTCCAGCACATCATTCACTGTCATATGTCCTCCCCAGCAATTCCCTGACAGCGTGGTAAACCTCAACAGGCAGAATCGCCATCATGGGATGTTCTGTTTTTTCACCATCAGGACGGTGCAAAATAATATGTTTATCCGGATCCTGACACGGACCGGTATAGGCTGGGTTGGCTGTGGCAAAAAGACTGACTGTATTTACGCCAGCGGCCACTGCGATATGTAACGGCCCGGTGTCACCCGTAACAAGAACATCCAGACTTTTCAACAGCGTGACTAATTCTGTCAACTGCGTATGACCAGACATTACGCATATATTGTTCTGATAGTGAGCGGGTAATTGTTTTAAGAAATCATTCGCCAGATTCTTTTCGGATGTTGTGCCTGTGATAATGATTTCCAGATCCCGATCGTTGTCTAATAACATACAGGCGAGTGTACTGAAAAAACATACCGGCCAGCGACGGGTCTCATTGGATGCCCCTAACTGAAATCCAATGCGCTGGCGTAAATACTGACGCGGTAAAAGAGTATTGATCACGGGAAGATGCATTGTCGTGTCGCCAGTATTTTCTCCCAGTGTTTCGAGTAACTTCAATTTACGCCGGATAGTATGTCCGTCATAGTAACCGGAATAGTGATCTAAATAACGATTAAGTTCGGGAGACTCACTGCCATAGTGGTCGCGTAAAATCATTTTACTGCCGGATAAAACAGCACAAAATATGTCATAAGGAAAGTGTGCGTGTAAAATAACGGAAATATCAGGTTTGTGTTTTCTGAGTTTACATAACAAAGGTAATATTCTGACAACTTTATTATCCCATATATAAATATGGTCAAACCAATCATATTGCACAACCAGACTGTGATTTTTCTTACTGGTAACCAGTATTATTTTGCTGGCTGGAAATCTATTCTTTAAATGCATGATTGCTGGTGTGTTCATGAGGTAGTCCCCCAGCGCGGTAGTGGAGTAAATGACAATATTACCCGGTGATGTTTCACGCTCTTCCAGCGAATATTTTTTTCTTCTCGTTAAAAAACAATAGATATGCAATATCGTCTTTATTACTTTTATCTTGATGGCTTTCATTTCTGTTCAGGTTACCCGCAACGCGATGATAGGGACTATTTTTCCATTAAATTACAAATAGAGTTTTAGGCTGTTACTCATTTTTTTGTATTTTCAGTAAGCACTTCATCTCTCAGTGCAACGAAATTGTTATAAACTTCATCGGTTGAAATATGAGAAACCTCTTCGTCTGCAGCAGCAATGATTCTGCACGGCACTTTCCATGGCCCCCAGACCTGCGGATCACTGTTACCAAAAAGCGCCACCACTGGTTTTCCCACACCCGCTGCAATGTGCAATGCACCGCCATCGCTGGTGATTATCTGGTGGCACAGAGACATTCCGGCCATAAGTTCACGAATATTTACGGTATCGAAAGGAACCATAATAATATCTTTGCAGGCGTTGATGATGTACTGCGCTTTCTGGTCATCCCCGGGATGACACAAGTTATCTTCTGAACCTGGCGACCAGAAAAGAATAATTTTGCAAGGTTCGTCACGCGCCAGCCTGTGCGCGATTTCGATATAATTCTCAACGGGCCAGCGTTGTTTTTCTTTTCGGGCGCTGATCTGCAAACCATATAAGGGCATATTGTAAGTGTTTTTTATTTTGTGAGCTGCCAGTTCTTTTTCATATTTTGTCACCCATAAAGCCAGTTTCCCCGGTTTGGCGTGACAATTTAAAGGCCTGGCGAGTTCAGCCATCTGTTCAACCATATGCATGCCATCCCGCATATAAGGTATTTTATCGGTGACAGAGTCTGGCGAATCACTTCCTATCGCTATGATTCGTTTGGCCCGTGATAATGTTGCCCATCGCAAAGGTCTTTTATTCCAGTTCCCTGCCACAATAGCCACATCGTAACCTTCTTTCCGAATAGCCAAAGTGGTGACCACACGGCGTAAAATGGCTTTTATCTTTTGAGTGTAAGATCCTTCATGATGCAGTTTAGTATAATGATGAACTTTACTGACGCCGGGATTACCTTCAAGAACCTGTTTGTTGTAAGAATTAACCAGCACATCGACGTGATGATTTTTCGCCAGCATAGAAATCAGCGGGGTTGTAAGGATAAGATCACCAATGTTTTCCCGTCTGATTATTAATATTTTCATTTCTTTCCTCATTAAATACACTGTCATCAAGAATGTAACTTTATGCCTGACTCTTATCATTATATATAAACTTCATTATCATCATGCGGGTGTTCTATTAAAGGGCCGTCATAAAGACATAATGAAATTTACTGCTAAGGTAGACTTAATCCTAAAAAGTTAGTTCCACGCATAACGTCAGCGTAAAGGAAAGATTGTGTTAAAGATCGTTAGTATTTCGTGAGGGGCTTTCGGTTTAATTAATACCGCGATTCTCTGTGTGTTACCCGGGATCAATCAAATGATTGTCGCGATGTTGTGAGTGTGCAACTATCCGGTTAAATCAGAAGTAACTGTACAGGGTGACGCACAATGCCGATGGATATCGCGCTGTTGCACGCAGTGGTAGAAGTGGCCAAAGCCGGAGGATTTCGTGAAGCGGCACGCGTCACAGGCAGTAATGCATCCCGGCTGAGCGATGCTGTGCGCCGGGCCGAACAACAACTGGGCATTCGCTTATTTCACCGCACAACGCGGGCGGTGGTGTTGACCGAAGCGGGCAGGGCGCTGCTCGAGCGGTTGCTCCCGGCCATGAATGAAGTGGATGCGGCACTCGATGCCCTCAACCGTTATCGCAATACGCCCGGCGGTACACTGCGGCTGAATGTGCCGGTCAGCGCAACCCGGCTGGTTTTGCCTGCACTTGTGCCCGAATTTCTCCGGCGTTACCCCGATATCCAGCTGGAAATCATTGCTGAAAGTAACGTGCAGGATGTATTTCGTGATGGCTGCGATGCCGGTATTCGTTACGACGAACGTCTCGAGCAGGACATGGTGGCGATCCCCATCGGACCGCGCCGTCAGCGTTATGCGGCGGCGGCCTCCCCTGATTACCTGAATGTGCATGGACGGCCATCGCATCCGCGGGATCTGATACAACACCGATGCCTGCGTGGTCGCTATGCCAGCGGGATTATGCCGGACTGGGAGTTCGAACATGAGGGCGAAAGCCTCAGCGTTCAGGTCAGCGGCCCGCTGGTGGTGAGTGTAGGGGGCGCGGTGGATCTGGCGGTAGAAACGGCGGTGGCGGGTGCGGGTATTATCTATCTGTTCGAAGAATGGCTGCGGCCTGCCATTGCCAGCGGCAAACTGGAGGCTATCTTGCAACCATGGTGGCTGTCGTTTTCCGGGCCATATCTTTACTACAATGACCGGCGTCTGATCCCCGCGCCATTACAGGCGTTTATCGATTTTGTGCGCGAAGATAATCTCAAACATAAATTATCTGAGGAATCGAAAAGTAGCCTGTTAGTCGGCACTATAAAAAATAGCTTCGCTGGATGAAGACTCAACCGAGCAGACCAAGATGCTCGATGAGAATTGATGTACCGATACCAATCAGCACCACACCACCCAGAATTTCAGCCCATTTGCCCATCGCGGCACCGAGAAACCGGCCAAGCAACATACCGGATGTCGCCATGATAGTGGTGGCGGCACCAATAGTCAGCGCCATCACCAGAATATTCACCTGAAGAAAGGCCAGACCGACGCCCACAGCCATTGCATCCAGACTGGTCGCGACAGCTGCAGTGACCAGTACCCAGAAACCGTGACGACGTGGTGCCTGCGTATCTTCTTCCAATTTATCTTTCCTGAAGGCTTCCGCAATCATGCGGATACCAAGGATCAGCAGCAGGGTGAATGCCACCCAGTGATCCCAGCTCATAATAAACTGGCTGGCCGCCAGACCAATTCCCCATCCGATCACCGGTGTAATCGCTTCAATTACGCCAAAAATAAGCCCTGTGCGTAACGCCTCTTTTAGCGGTGGCCGGTGCAGAGAGGCACCTTTGCCAATAGCGGCTGCGAAGGCATCCATGGACATACCGAACGCCAGAATGAGGATGGTATAAAGTTGCATAAAACGGACCAGTCAGGCCTTCGGTAATCCCAAAGGCTATTTATTAATTGAGATGCGCAGTCTGCCACAAAAAACAAAATAGAAAAACCTTTATTTTCAGTATGTTATAGTGTTGGTTAAGAATGTTAGCACGGGCTATATTTGTTCAAAATGCCCGCAAAGTGATGAAAATTACGATGAGAAGCATCAAAAACATCAATCATCATAACGATGTAGAGTGAGTATGATTTATTCAGAAAATCTTACTGTTTCAGGACAGTACAGAACGTCACCAGGCCGAAGATCTCCAGTGACGCCGCATTCTGAATGTGATGATGAAGGTACAGGTACAGGTTGTGAAGTTATGCGTACCCTTGTATGGCGTGAAAACAATTATCATTGCAGGTCCTATCACATACTATTTCTTTAAAAAAGAGTTGAATGGGGAATGTCAAAAATGAAATGTAAAAATAATTATCATTTAATATTTCGTGGTATTTCTTGTTTTTATAAAAAATTCAAGCATTCCTTATTATAAATATTAAAATCTAATCTCGATAGATTCTATTTTTTCATTTACAAATAATTAAAATAACCCTGTATATTGTTATTTTTTATGAAAAAAATAAAATACTTTAGCAAAGGTAAATGTATTAGTAAGCAATCGGATATGTGAAAATCTATAATTACTGTTTATTATCACGGCCATATTAATTCTCTCTTTTAAACATTATGGTGATTTATCCGTGAGTAATACACAATATAAATTGAGCAAAGCGCGTCCCCCTCGCGTTCAAATTACGTACGACGTTGAAGTTGGCGGTGCTGAATCCAAAAAAGAATTACCTCTGGTGATGGGGGTTATCGGGAATTTTGCTAAAGATGATTTGCCACTGCGCGACCGTCGTTTTACGCACATTGATAAAGACAACTTTAATAATGTCATGGAAGGAATGAAGCCGGCTGTGGACATGCTGGTGGAAAGTACGTTGCCAGAAAAAGAAGGCCAGATGGCTATTGCACTGGAATTCAACTCTATGGATGACTTCTCTCCTGAAAACGTGGCGATGCAGGTGGAACCGTTGCGCAAACTTCTTGAATTACGCGAGCAACTGAGTGATTTGCGCAACAGAACTGCGAGCAATGACCGTCTGAAAGAGCAACTGGTTGAATTATTAGAGGGTATGGCGAAAGACGCAGAACCTGCCAAAGGGGAAGTAGAATGAGCGATATCCAGGTCATGAATGCTTCAGCTCAAGCTGAGCAGTCCGGTGATTATCTCGATCAAATTATCGATAATACTCAGGCCATCCGCCGGGAATCCGATCGTAATAAAGTAAAAAGCCAGTTGGATAACTTCCTGTCGGAAGTGGCATCAGGTGCGGTCATTGTTTCCAATGATCTGGTGGGTAGCATCGAAGCACGCATTGCCGCCATCGATGAACTGCTGTCTTCTCAGGTCAGCAAAATTATTCAGGCACCTGAATTCCAGCGTATGGAATCTTCCTGGCGTGGTTTGCACAAACTGGTGCAAAGCAGCGTCACGGAAAACACCAAAGTGCGTGTCTTTAACTGCACGAAGAAAGAGCTGCTGCGTGATTTTAAATCCGCCTCTGACTTTGATCAGTCTTCATTATTCAAAAGCATTTATGAAAGCGAATACGGTACCTTTGGCGGTGACCCTTACTCTGCTTTTGTGGGTGATTTTGAATTCGACTGTATGCCGGAAGATGTGCAACTGCTGGAACAGATTTCACATGTTGCCGCCGCCGCCCACGCGCCATTCCTGAGTGCTGCGAACCCTGGCATGTTTGCGATGGGATCGTTCTCCGAAATGCCGCGTCCGCGTGATCTGGGCAAACTGTTTGAAACCTCTGACTACGCCCGCTGGAAATCCTTCCGTCAGAGTGACGACTCACGTTATGTCGGCTTAACGCTGCCACGTGTTATCGGCCGTCTGCCTTACGGTGCAAAAACTGTATCCGTAGACGCGTTTAATTTCGAAGAAAAAATTGATGAAAATAATGAAGGAGCCAGCTATTTATGGGTCAACGCGGCTTATGATTTAGCGGGCCGTATGGTCGAGGCGTTTGAGGAACACGGCTGGTGTGCGGCGATCCGTGGTGTTGAAGGCGGCGGTTTGGTGAAGTCACTGCCGACCTACAATTACATTTCGCAGACCGGCGAAAAGGTCATGCAATGCCCGACAGAAGTGGCAATTTCTGACCGTCGCGAAAAAGAGTTAGCTGAGCTTGGTTTTATTCCGCTCATTTATTGCAAAGGTACAGATTACGCGGCGTTCTTCGCTGTGCAGTCGACCAATAAACCGCGTAAATACGATTCTGAGCTGGCGAATGCTAACGCCAAATTGTCAAGTCAGTTGCAATATATTATGACAACGTCGCGCTTTGCTCATTATCTAAAATCCATCGTGCGCGATAAAGTGGGCAGCTTCATGTCCAAATCTGAATGCCAGAATTTCCTGCAGAACTGGATCAACCAATATGTTGTGGGTTCAGATAATGTAGGACCAACGATTAAAGCAAGCCATCCGTTACGTGAGGCTGTGGTCGAAGTTGTTGATGTACCAGGTTCTCCGGGCAGTTATCGCGCCGTTGCGTATTTAAAACCGCATTTCCAGCTTGAAGGACTCAGCATGTCGCTGCGTCTGGTAGCGGAACTTCCTGCATCGACGGGTGCATAAATACTTAATCGTAAAAATAAGGATATAAAATGGCCACTGAATCGCTTTTCATGCAAATTGATGGTATTAAAGGCACTGTAAGTAATAAAGGTTATGAAGGTTGGATTGCCGTTGAGAATATGAATTTCGGTGTTTACTGCTCAGCTAAAATTGATAATGCTAGCGGTCAGGTAAACAGCGATGGCGTCAACTTTGATGCAATTTCATTTTCAAAAGTAATGGATACTACCTCTACTCAGTTATCCAATATGGTTGCGCAAGGCAGCAATGTTAAGCAAATTGTTATTGTTAAAGCATTGTTCCAGGGTGAGAAACTGGTTGAAGCACTCAAGCTGACCTATAAAAACTGTGTACTGAACAGCTACAACTTCAACGCTTATTCAGAAGGGGATGTTCCGAGTGAAAATCTGAGCTTTGTATTTGGTCAGATGACATTCGAAACTAATATGGTTGAGCCAGACGGTAAAACCAGCAAACAAGGTCCTGTGGGCTGGAATCTGGTTGAGAACACTAAGCTGTAATTTTTAAAACAACAGTGCACGCTGTAAGCGTGCACTGTATTAAGGCTTATTGATGAAGAGCTTATTACAGCAATTATCTGACAATAACCCAAAAGATCAAAATGACCTTATTGAGGAAGAAGACAAAAGCAGCACACTCATTGATGAAATATTGCTGCTTTTGTCTTCGCGCCCCCGAAGTTACCGCATTGATAATATTCCACTGATTAATGAGTCGATACTTAATTATGGAGTCAGTGACGTTTTTTCCAGTGATACGCCTCGTCTTGAGCGCAATGCCATTATGCAATCACGTATTGAAATGGCATTACAACGCTTTGAACCAAGATTGAAAAACGTCTGCGTGACCCCCGGTGAAGAACTGGGAAGTCTTTGTTCATTCATTATTAATGCTGAAACATTCAATGGTGAAGTTCGCTACCGTCTAATGTGGGACGATGTCATCAGTCAATTTTCTCTGCGTGATTAACGAGTATTTATAATGTTGGCGAAAAAATTAATTTCTTATTATCAGAATGAACTCGCTTACCTCAAAACGCAGGGAAAGGCGTTTGCCCGCCATTTTCCAAAAGTCGCCAGACGCTTAGGAATGTCAGAAGGTACGTCAGAAGATCCGCATATTGAGCGAATTATTGAATCCTTTGCGCTGGTCACGGCGCAGATTCAGCAACGTCTCGATGAGGATATGCCGGAAGTGACTGATGCATTGCTGACGGTGTTGGCTCCGCAATTTTTGCGTCCTTTTCCTTCGGTTTGCGTCGTACAAATGCAGCCAGATATCAAAGTCAGTGCGCTGACAGCCAGTAACCGCATTGACGCCGGAACAGCATTATATTCCCGTCCGGTGAACGGACAGGTCTGCCGTTTTCGCACCACTTATCCGGTTACGCTTCAACCTGTCAGTCTGCATAACGTCAGCCTGCATCTGGATGCCGATGACATGAGCTGGAGTCTGAAAATACAATTATCGGTCTGGCCCGGTGCCACACTGGCGGCGGATTCCCTGAGGTTGCATCTCAGCGGCGCCAGTCGCATCGTCAACATCCTTTATACCTTGCTGTGCAGCGAAGTTGAGTCACTGACAGTTTTCCAGCAAGGGCAGAGTCATACGCTGTCGCCGCAAACTATACGTGCCGCAGGCTTCGGTGAAAATGAAGGCTTGCTTGCGGGTGATTCACGGGTTTCGCCCACTCACAGCCTGTTGCAGGACTATTTTTACTTCCCGCAAAAGTTTCATTTTATTGATATGCCGTTGCCTGCTGGCATGGTGGCGGGCAGTCAAAGCGAGCTTTCACTGGTGGTGAAATTCAACCGCTGCATGATAGCGCGTCAGTTGGAGAAAATAGCTGGTGCGGTGAACGAAAACCTGTTTCTGCTCAACTGCACGCCTGCTGTTAATCTTTTCGCCCATCGGGCCGAACCGATTTCACCTGATCACGAAACGGCGGAATATCCGGTTATCCCTGACATTCGTCACCAGGATGCGATGGAAGTCTGGTCTGTAGACGGCGTTTCGGCGATGCGCAAACTGGGCAATGAAACACAGTCCCGGCCTGTTTATCCATTGTTTGGTTTGGACCATTCCGCCAGTGACGGTGAAACCGGTTTGTTCTGGCAATGTATGCGCCGCGAAACCATGCAAAATGACGGTGTCGCCACATCGTTATTTATCGCTTTTTCTGACCGGGGAGAAAGCCCGTTAGCGCCCGGTTGCGACATTGTCAGCATGAACCTGACCTGCACCAATCGTGAGATTCCCGCAGCCATGCGCAACGGCGCTCCTGAAGGCGATTTCGAATCAGAGCTGCCGATTGCGGGCATGAAAATTATTGCGCTGACACGCCCGACGCTGCCGGTCAGGCCACCGGCTAAGCAGGCTACGCGCTGGCGTTTGATTTCTCAGCTTTCGCTCAACCATATGTTGATCAGTGGGCCGGAAGGCGCCCGTGTACTCAGGGAATCACTGGCGCTTTACAACTTTGTCGATAATCCGGGCATTACCCGCTTGATCAACCTGATCCTGCATGTCGAGTCTGGCCCGGTCGTTACCCGGCTGGCGCCTTTGGATCCCCGTTCCATGGCGCGGGGGATGGAGATCCGCATAACCTTTGCCAGCGAAGCGGCCGAAGAAGTTGAGTACTTCCTGCTGTGTCGCTTTATTGATTGTTTCCTGGCGTTGTACGCACCGGTCAACAGTTTCACCCGTGTAATCACCTGCATTGACTCACCGGGTGAAACTCCACGTACATGGCCTGTGCGAGCAGGAAGGCTGTCATGGATCTAAGCAAAATCCTCAGTCCGCATAACTTTTTCCAACAGGTGCGGCTGATGTTACGCAGTCTGACCAGAGCACAGGGAAAAGACAGCAAACAGGTGCTCGAAGCGCAACTTGATTTCATTTCACCGCTCTCGCTGGATGCGCCGAAAGGTGACATTACGTCGGTAACTCCGCTGGATCAGCAGCGCTGGCAAGTTGAAGTGGCCGCCCAGGGACTGACGGGGGCACTGGGCGCGTTACCCACGGTATACACCGAGTGGATGATCGACCGCTATTACCGCCATGGGGACAAAACTGCCAAAGCTTTTCTGGACATTTTTAACCACCGGCTACATAGCCTGCGCTATCTCGCCTGGCAGAAATATCACTATTACGCCATGGCAGAATTCAGTGCAACACGGCCGCTGAGTCAGGCCATCCGTGCGTTATCCGGCGTGGCAAACAGTGCGCCATCTCTGCAGCAGGAGCAGTTTGCTGATTTATTTGCGCATTCAGTGCGCTCAATGCTCAACGTTGAAACCTGGTTAAAACACCGCTTTTCCGTGGCGGCGAAAGTCACGCCTTTTACCGGCGGATGGCAGGTCATGGACCCGGCCCAGTGTTGCCGGCTGGGAGAACCGTCACATACGCTGGCCGCTGCTCCCATGCTGGGCAGCGTGTACTGGGATCGACAATCACATTTTACGGTGACACTGGGACCGGTGCCGATGAAAAACGCCGGTCTTTTTTTGCCAAAGGGCAAGCACTACCAAAATCTGTGGTCGCATCTGCGTGAATACGTTGGTCCGGGTCTGGATTTTGATATTGATCTGCTGATCGAAAATACCACGAACGTCGTTACCTCGTTGGGGTGCGGGCAACTCGGGCTGGATATTTGTCTCGGGGCCTCCGAGGGAGCAGGCCAGCATAAAATTCGTTTACCCGTCTGCCGGGAAGGAAAATAAAAAATGTCGAAAGTAGTAGGACAAGACAACCGGTTTATCCGTTTCGTTGGCGATGCCGCTGATTCACTGACGCTGATGTATATCGAGGGCGATGAACAATTCTCTGACACCTTCAGCTATCAGGTCCAGTTTCGCACGTCGTTAATGACTCCGCAGATGGGGCGTTTTCTGGGGCATGAAATGGCCTGTGAGATTGGCCGTGGCAACCAAAAGCGCTACGTGCATGGTGTGCTGACACAGATTAAAGAAGACAATAATGTCGATGGCATCAGTACCTTCACCGGTACGCTGGAACCGCGCATGGCATTGTTGCGTCTCGGGCGTAACCTGGCGGTTTTCCAGAATATTACCGTACCGGATTTAGTGTGCAAGCTGCTGCGCCAGCAGAACATCAGCCACATTGATTTGCGTCTGCGTGCGACTTATCAGCCGCGTGAATACTGCATTCAGTATCGCGAATCCGATTTTGACTTCATTAGCCGCCTTCTTGAGCAGGAAGGGATCTATTACTTCTTCCAGCATGATGCCGGGCAACACACGCTGGTACTGGCCGATCATCCGTCCAGCCATCAGTCTGGCAAAACGGCGGAGTTACCCTTTATGCCACTGCAGGGGCGAGGCGATGGCGTCGGTATCCTGAACTGGGTGGCCAGTTCTTCACTGGCGGCCTCTTCCGTGATGCTCAAAGGTTTTAACATTGTGCAGGCAGCCAGTGTGGAGGGCGAATCGAAAGCCGTGGAAGCGGAATATTCCGTGCCGGGCGTCAGCTACGTGGACGCGCACGGCCATGAAAAACGCGAATTACTGCAATCAGAAGCCCGGCTGAAGATGGAACAGCTTGAGGCCGATAACCAGCAGTTTTACGCCGAAGCCAGCGTGTGGTGGCTAGGCTGTGGCGATAAATTCCTTCTGAGCGGGCATCCTTCCTGTCGGGGAAACTACCGAATCAAGTCGGTTCATATGCATGCATCAAGCAACATTGATGACGGGCAGCCTGATTTTGGCTACGCGCTCACTGTGTTGAAAGACAGCCTTTCCTGGCGTCCGCCGTGCCTCACCAGACAACCTGAAATCGCCGGTATTCTGACCGCCATCGTTGTCGGGCCAAAATCAGAAGAAGTCCACACGGACGAATATGGCCGCATCAAAATTCAGTTCCCGTGGGATCGCGAAAACAAACATGACGATGGCAGTTCCTGCTGGGTGCGGGTTTCGCAGCCGTGGGCGGGTGGCCGTTTCGGCGCCATGTTCCTGCCTCGCGTCAACAGCGAAGTTACGGTCAGCTTTGTGCATGGCAACCCTGATTATCCTCTGGTGACCGGCTCGGTATACAACGGGCAAAACAAACCGCCGCTGAGCCTGCCTGAGGAGAAAAATCACGCCGGATTCGTTTCACGCAGCTCCCTCAACGGCAATGTTGAAGAAGGCCATGAGTTGCGCTTCGACGATAAAAAAGGCGAAGAGCGTCTGGTCATCACCTCGCAAAAAGATCTGCTGCTGACAGTGAAAAACGACGTCACCACCCGTATTACCAAAAACGTCACTGAAACCATTGGTGAGAACCGCACGACCGAGTTAACCAAAGGTAATGAAAGCCTGACGCTTAAACAGGGCGATTATGCCCTGGATATTAAAGGCAATTTGCAGGAAAGCCTGACCAGCGGTAACCATCAGCTAAACATCAGTGGTGGCGGTAGCACGGTCAAAGCGGACAAAGCCTGCGTTATTGAATCGACCCAGTCTATCGAATTAAAAGTCGGTAGCAGCAAAATTACTCTTTCTCCTTCGGGCATTACGCTGAGCGGCACCACGATCAAAATTGAAGGGAAGGGCACGGCAGAACTTAAAGGTGCGATGGTCACTGTTCAGGGTAGTGGTATGACCCAGATCAAGGGCGGCGTGACGATGATTGGCTGAGGAAATGAATAACATGAAAGAAAAACTGCTCACGCCGGAAGCGCTTGCTGCTTACAACCCGCTGCAAAACGGCGCTGAAAACGCAGCGCAACTGATGATCGCAGAACGCTGGGAAGATGCGCTGGCAAGCGTGGCGGCTGATTCTGTGCAGGAGAAACTGTTGGCATGGACGCTGCAAAAGGCGCTGGCCCGCCCTGAATCACAGGAACCCGCGATGCAGCAATGTGCCAGTGAAATCCATCAGTGGCTGGCAAATCCTGATGATGACCGGCGTTTCCGTATTTTCCAGCAGGCAGAACAGCTCGGGTTTGATACCCCCGTTGGCGCGCTCGGCCTGTCACTGTTCTGGATGCAAGGCAGCATGACACCCGCAGAGTTCGATGCGGTGTACCCAGAACCCCATTTGTCCCGTCTGATGCTCCATTGTGCGTTGAAATTGCTCAGCGTGGCGATCGCGGCGGAAGACGCGCCACTTAAGGGAGCACAGACATTGCTTTCTGAGTGGCACGCTGCCGGGGGAGGTTACTGATGGGACAGCCCGCTGCTCGCGTTGGCGATATGCATGTTTGCCCGATGGTGACACCCGGCTTACCCCCGATCCCACACGTTGGCGGACCGGTGACCACTCCCGGTACGCCGACCGTACTTATCGGAGGTATGCCTGCCGCGACTATGGGCTCGATGGCAGTGTGCGTCGGACCACCGGATTCGGTCATCATGGGCAGCACGAAAGTGCTGATTGGCGGTAAACCCGCAGCGCGGATGGGCGACAGCACAGCGCATGGCGGAACCATTGTTGCGGGTTGCCCGACCGTACTGATTTCATAGAGTGTATTGAAATGATAATGAATTTTGAGCCCTTGCTTGCCCCGTTCAGTGGCGATCATCCTGTCGGGCGCAACATGGAATATGAGCCGGTCTATAACGAAATCCGTGAGGCGCGGGAAAGCGATCCTGACTATTTGCCGCAGGGCGAATGGGCCACTGAATTGCGTAAAGCCGACTGGAGCAAAGTCGTTCGCTTAAGCGCGAAGGTTTTGCAGGCAGAAAGCAAAGATTTGCAGGTGGCTTGCTGGCTGATCGAAGGGTTGAGCCAGCAGCACGGGATACGCGGCCTGCTGGACGGTACCGGTTTTCTGATACCGTTTATACAAACTTACTGGCAAACCGGCTGGCCGGAGCTGGATGAGGACGGCGTCATAATCCGCCATGGCATGATTAATCGTCTGGACCGCCAGTTGGCGCAAATGCTGCATTGTCATCCTCTGTTTGGACAGCCGGAAAGCACGCTGGATCACTGGCGCAAGGTGCTCGCTTATGAGCACCGGGTGACGATGAAACCTGACAGCGCTGCGGAACGGGGCAGTGACGATGATTTCTCGATGGATACCTTCAACCGTTGGGCTGCCACACTGGATCCGCAGAAAGTTGCCGCACAGAACGAGGCGTTAACTCAACTGATGACTATGCTGGATACGCTTGAAACCCTCTATGGTCAGCTGAATCCGCAGGCTGATTCTCTGGCAATGGGGCAGATGCGTAGTGCCGTCGCCGAAATGCAGGAATTTGTGAAACGCCTGTTTGACCGTGCGGCACCGGCATATGACGACGTGATGACCCTTAACGTATTAATGCCTGACGAAGATGAGCAAGCCAATGACGTCAGTTCACTGATGAATAACACCAAAAAACAAACGATGTCACGGGATCTGGCCATCAGCCAGATGCTGACCATTGCCCATTTTTTCCGTCAGACCGAACCGTCAAGCCCCGTCCCTTTTCTGATGGAGCGTGCGGCGCGCTGGGCGGCTATGACGTTGACCGAATGGCTGGAAGAGATGTTGCAGGATGACAGCAGTATGCGCGATATCAACAAAGTATTGAAAGGACACGGCAGAGAATGAGGGGGAAAAGGGGACTGACCGGGCTGATACTGAGTGTCATGCTGCTGGCAGGTTGCGCGTCAGATGATGGGCAAAGCCGTCAGAAGGCGATCAGCGAAGTGGCTGCGCCTTTCGCGAATGGGGCTATCACTCTGCAACTGCGGGCTGAGCCGGGGCTGAACAGCCTGAACGACATGCCCAACAGCTGTACAGTATTACTGCTACAAGCCAAGGATAAACCGACGCTGGATAAAATACTGGGTAATCCCGCGACGCTGAAAAGCTTGTTTGCCGGTGCCGGCAGCGAAGGAGACGTTTTGCAGGTGGATCGTTACGTCATGATGCCGGGACAAACCAACACGGTGCATATTGATCGCGCCCGAGATACCCGCAATGTGGCGCTGGTCGCAGGCTACTATCCGTTCCCGGTAAAGAAACACATGGTCAGCGCACTGGTGCCGGTAGAGTCTGAGAGCACTGGCTGGTGGGAGCCTGTCTGGCAGGCGCATTTAGCGCCGGTCACTCTTTCTGTCACCTTAGGCAGTGAAAGTATTGTCAGTGCAGATGTCCCTGTTGCCGGAGAGAAAAAATAATGTATCCAGAACAACAGCAAATTTACTGGCATTCCGGGCTTTATCTGCAGCCGCAGCACTTTCAGTCACTTGACCTGCATTATGAATGGAACCTCGCGCAGCATTTGCGGCTGGCGCAGCCCTATAATCACGGGCTGATTGAGGTGAGTATTAATGAAGCAGCACTGAGCGACTACGTGATCAGCGTTGAGCAGATCCGTTGTATTTTGCCCGGCGGTACCTTGCTCTCACTGCCCGGCAACAGCCGTGTTGAACAACGCAACTTCCGTGACCTCTGGAAACAGCGCGATCAGCCGCTGACCATCTGGCTGGCTTTACGTCGCTTTGATCCGCTGCACAGTAATGTCACCACGCTGGAAAAAGAGCATGATCGCGCCGTCACGCGCTGGATCAACACCAGCGAAGAGCGGGTGATGAAAGATGTCTATGATCATGCGCCGGATGCTGCAGTGGCACGCCTGTGCTACAACGTCAGGTTGCTGACGGACGTTGAAAAAGACGATGCGGTTGACTGCGAATGCATTCCACTCACCCGACTGCGTTATGAAAACGAACGGGTGATCCTCGATCCGACATTCTCGCCACCTTCCGTGACACTTTTTGGATCATTCAGCCTCGGCAAGCTGATTGACACTATTTATTTTGAACTGAGTGCGCGGGCCAGGAAGCTTGAAGAATACAAACGCTCAGAGCGACTGGTCAGTGATGCCGACCGTGGCGACCAGGTGACACAGTTGTTAGCGATGCGTTCTCTCAACCGTGTGTTGCCACAACTGAAAAATTTCTGTCAGGCGCGCCAGGTTCATCCATGGCAAGTCTACAACGTGTTGTGCCAGCTGGTGGGCGATCTTTCCTCATTCAATGACAGCTGCACCTTCCTTGGTGAGTGGCACGACGGTGAAAATTCACTGCAAACCTACAACCACAATGAATTGCTGAGTTGTTTCGAAAGCGCCCGTAAGACGCTGATTACCTTGTTGAACAGTCTTGTGCTTGAGGACAATACGTATATCACGCTGGAAAACGATCTTCAGGGCGTGTTCACCGGAAGCTTTGACAGCGCGCAGAGTAAAAATCCCGAAACGGTACTGCTGCTGTTACGTTCCGCCAGCATGCCGATGGAAAATCGTCAGATAAAAAATCCGGGCGGCATCAAACTGGCTTCACCAAGAATGATTGAACCGCTGATCCAGCATGCTCTGCCGGGCATTCCGGTAGTTCGTTGTCCACAGCCACCGCGGGGTGTACCAAACCGCAGAGATTCGCATTATTTCCTTGTCGAGCAGGATAGCGAATTGTGGAACAAAGCCCGGCAGCACAGCAGCATTTCCTTCTACTGGCCAGACATGCCGGAAGATCTTCAGGTGCAAATTATATTTGTGGTGCCTTCATGATGAGTTTGCTCAATTGTTATTTACCGCTGTTTCGCTATGTGACGGCGTTTTTTATTAATCCGCAGGAATATTCTGATTACAGAGAGTTTCGCGAAAAAATTATTACTTTATTACAGCAGGCGCTGCTTGAGTCAGAACGTCATCATGAAAAAGCAGAGTGCGATGATGCTTATTTCGCGGTGGTGCTGTGGGTAGATGAGCGGGTATTAAGATCCCGCGCGGAGTGGGTGAAAGAATGGCGAAGCAATCTGTTGCAGAAATATTATTTTGATATTTCTGTCGGCGGCGAGGCATTTTTCGACCGGCTGGATCAAACCGATAAAACCAATACACAACTGAGAATGGTGTATCTGTTCTGTCTGCTGATGGGCTTCCACGGAAAATATACCTCACAGGATGCGCAGCTTTTGCAACAGCGCATCGAGGATGAGCGGCAGTGCTTGCCACAAGCCTGGCGTCAGTGGCCGAACAATGCCTTGCTGGTTGAACAGGACGCAGGCGGCGGCGAAAAAAATAAAACGGTGGTGAAAAAACTACGCCAGCGTAAAGGGCTGTTACTGGCACTGCCTGTTGTCGTCTATTTAGTGATTTTGTCCACCGGCTTAGGGATATTTTTCAGGTAACCTATCATGTTTAAAAAATTACTTTCCTTTGTCGCATGGACACTATTTCTGTGCCTGTTACTTATTGTTTGTATTGTCATGTCTGTTGTTTTCGAACAAACACTCCTGCATGCATTAATTTTGTGGCTGATATTGATCCTCGCCGTTTTATTTTCCCGGTTTGTCTGGGGATCTGTTTCCGGTATGGCGCAGGCGAAATATATCTCCTCCCTGAAGGCAAGATTTAAACTCACCCGGCTGGAATATGTTTTATTCGAACACTGGAAAACCGGGGCTGCGGTAATTAAGCGCATCAGAAGACGCAAACAGCCAATACCCTGGTTTATACTCACTGGCGGGCGAAGTGGTAAAACGACGCTGATGGCCGGTGCAGGATTACCGCTGTTTTCTAATGAACCGGAAAGTTCTCTGGTTGTGCCGACCCGAACCTTACGCTGGTGGTTTTTTCGTTCCGCAGGTTTTCTCGACCTCTCCAGCCATTTTCTGAATAAAACCCCGGCCTTCGAGCGCGGCTGGTTGCGTCTGGTGAACTGGTGTGCCCGTCTGCCTGCGCCGGGTGGCATCGTGGTGTGCGTGTCGGTCAGTGAGTTGCTCGAAAAAGATGACGCGGAACTGCATCTGCATGCGCGGCATATCCGCACGCAGATCGAACCGCTGGTCAGTAAAGTCAAACGCCGTCTGCCGGTGTATCTGTTTATCACTTGTTGTGACCGGGTGCCCGGTTTCAGCCACTGGGCCAATAATCTCTCCGCCGAACAGCGCCAGCAACCGCTGGGTTACTACTGGCGCCGTTCGCCTGTCGTCGACGGGAAAGATCCGGCCTTGCTGGATCCGCTGTTTACGTGCGTGAAAGACGGGCTGGATAAAGTGCGTGTCAGCATGCTTTCGGGCGGCGAACCGGATGGCGACACGCTGGCGTTGATGGATTTCCCTGAACAGCTACCGAAATTGCAACCTGCACTGCAACGTTATCTGGCCGCCCTGTGTGAGCCGGACGCTTACTTTCAGCCCGCAGCACTGGGTGGTATCTGGTTTACCGCCACTGAACCTGTCAGCAAAAACAGTGCTTCGCGTCAGGCTTTCTTTATCCATGACCTGATGGCCCGATTACTGCCTGAACTAAGCCGCCAGCGTGAAATTGAGCCTGTCGGGTTTGGCCGTCGCTATCTGCATAAATGGGGGGCGATGACCTTCAGTGTGCTGGCAATAACCTATGTGCTGTTTTCCGGTTATTTCACCAACCGCCTCACCGGGGGCTCGCCCGCGCAAATGGATGTCACGGCGCAGGTTCAGCAGCTTGAGAACATTGAACACTGGAATGCACATCCGCTGAAATATTTACCTTTTGTTCCCGTGCTCAACCATCGCCATACGCAGCTTGAGGCCAGCATTCTTGCTGCATCCCCACGCGATAAGGTGAACCTGCGGGAGATAGCAGATAACTACCAGCAGCTGTTCACCGACGCCGATCCACAGCAAAAACGCGAGTTGATTCTGAACCTGGCAAGCACGCTTATCACTAAACAGGCCATGTGGGAAAAACAGCCGGTCAGTGAGCTGATAAAACAGGCGCCGGTTCCGGCGGCGCTGAGCATGACCGGGGCCACCGTGTCCTTACCCTATCAACAGGATGTAGTGTTGCAACGCGCGCTGTTACAGTTGCCGGAAGGCGGCAAGCAACTTGTGGTACTGCGCGAATTGCTCGGACGTTTGGTCAACAGTGATCCGCAGATGGCATGGCTGGTGGCTCCTTCAGGCGATCTGACGCCAGTGAATCTGACGGATTTCCTGCCCTCGTATGAGGATAAAACGCAGGTCAGTGGTCTGTGGACGCTACAGGGCACCGCACAAATTCAGGGCTGGTTGAAGGAAATCCGTCGCGCAGGAGGTGAACAGGTCCCGATGCCTGCGCTAGTGGCTTTTGAACAGCACTGGCCTGCGCTGCGCCAGACGCAATGGATGACGATGATGCTGGCGATGAACCAGCAACCCGCCCCGGAGCTGACCAGCGAAGAGTGGCAAACCGCGCTGATTACGCTCGATCAGGGTAACAGCCCATCAATGAAATTTTCCCGTTACGTCAATGAACAACTAGAAGACATCCGTGCTCAGGATGCCGAGCCCTGGTTGCGCGAGCTGCGCCGGTTGAATCAGTTACAGGCTATGTCGGTACCCGGTGCGCTGATACCGCGTATCAGCAAGGTCCAGCAGTCTTTTCAGAAGAAAATTTCAGCACTGCTGAAAATCGACAGCAAAACCCTGACACCCGTGCTTTCCGATCTCAATGTGAAAAACTGGAATGCCTGGAAAAACAGTCTGCATGCGGCGGTTTCGGACGTGTTTGCTACGCCGAAAAGCAGCGATCGTCTGACGCGCGGACTGTTCCAGACCGGCGCGGCGGGCGACAGCAATCCACTGCAATTACTCGACAGCCGTTTTAACGTGCTGCGTAAGAACCTGTCGGCGGAACGCGATGATTTTGCCTCCAACGCGGTGTGGGCGTTGTATCAGAATGATGCGCACTGGCTGGTGGCGCATGCCATGCAGCGTTCTGCCTGCTGGCTTGAACAGCAATGGCAGAGCCGGGTGCTGTGGCCAATGGAAAATAATGCCAGCCGTCTGGAGTACGACGACCAACAGGATCTGGCGTGGCAATACCTGTCTGACTTTATCCGTGGACCGGCAAAAAGTGTGCTGGTGGTTGAAGATAACGGGCCAAAAGCGGGCGAATTCAACGGGCAGACACCGGGTCTGACACCGGAATTTCTGCGAATGGTCAATCACGTGTTGCGTCCGGATGACGTGCTGGCGATGCCGGAACGTGAAAATACCCGCAATGACGATGCGCTGGCCGCCCTGAAAGATGAGCAGGCCGATCTGGAGGCTCAAATGGCGGCACTGGAAGCAAAACCGCTGGAACTGACGCTTAAAAGCCTGCCTGCCACCATTCCCGGCGGTGCGCGGCTAATGCCGGTGGGCACTCAGTTGACGCTGTTCTGCGATGAGCAACAGTGGAAGCTCAATAGCATGAACTTCAGCGAACAGGCGGCATTCCGCTGGCGTCCGGGGCATTGCAGTCGTGCCACGCTGGTGATCAAGTTCCCTGGTTTCGATCTGACGTACGAATACTTCGGCGACGCCGCATGGCCTGATTTCCTGCAGGACATTTCCGACGGGCAGCATCGTTTCAAAGCGGAAGATTTCCCGGATGATGCCGCTCAGCTGACGGCACTGGGCATCAAAGAAGTCATGGTGCGTTATCAGAGCGGCTCACAGAACGCGGTGCAGGATCGCTGGCATCAGTGGCAGGAACTCAATCAGGCACTGAATGACAACGCTGAGGCGCAGCAGGAAACCGGCCTTAAAAAAGCGGAAAAACAACGACCGACAGCGCTGAAAAGTGCGTTCTCGCAACTGCCTGTCCGCATTACCGGATGTCACTGAGCGTCTGGTCAGGACGCCTTTTGAAAAATTTAGAAAGGATAATTTATGGGTAACTACCTGAAGAAAATTGTTGAGAAAATGAATGTCGAGGCACGTGAGTGCCTTGATGCCGCGATCAGTCTGGCCGTCAGCCGCACGCATCACGAAGTGGACATCGAGCATTTACTGCTCGCACTGGTGACCCGTCAGCCTGCGCTGATTGAGCAACTCTGTCTGAATGCCGGATTGCGGGGTGATGCGTTAGTCGATGCGCTGAAAGTCAGTCTCAACCACCTGCGCAGCGGCAATACGCGTAGCCCGGTATTATCGGAGCTGCTGGTCGAACACCTGGAGAAATCCTGGTTGCACGCCAGTGCCTGCTGGCAGCAAACACAACTGCCGGTACAGGCTTTTCTGGGTAGCCTGATTGCCAGTGAAAAAGACAATCAGATTCACCTGTCGTCAGCCTTACAGCAGGCGCTGCTGTGTCAGGCTGATTGCGCTGACCGGTTGCTGCACGATGCCTGCGCACCGGCACAGGCCACGAATCATCCTGCTGCAACCCGCCACAATACGGATTCTGCGGTGATGAAATTTACCCGTAACCTGACTGAACAGGCGCGTGATGCGGCACTGGATCCCGCGCTGGGTCGCGAGCCTGAAATTCGTCAACTGATCGACGTGCTATTACGCCGCCGTCAGAACAACCCGGTGCTGACCGGTGAACCGGGAGTGGGGAAAACCGCGCTGGTTGAAGGGCTGGCACAGCGCATTGCGGATGGCACTGTACCGGAAGCGCTGAAGTCAATGGAGATTCTGTCGCTGGATATGGGGTTGCTTCAGGCCGGTGCCAGCGTGAAAGGCGAATTTGAAAACCGCCTGCAAACCCTGTTGCGTGAAGTGAAAGAATACCCGTCTCCGGTCATTCTGTTCATTGATGAGGCGCATACACTGATTGGCGCGGGGGGACAGGCCGGTCAGAACGACGCTGCTAACCTGCTTAAACCAGCGCTGGCTCGTGGGGAAATGCGCGTGGTGGCAGCCACCACCTGGGCTGAATACAAAAAATATTTTGAGAAAGATGCTGCCCTGGCACGACGTTTTCAGGTGATCAAAGTGGCGGAGCCTGATGAAGAGACCGCCATCGCCATGCTGCGATCCCTGAAACCGGCTCTCAGTAAACATCATGGCGTGCAAATCCTCGAAAGCGCGCTCGTGGCCGCTGTTCGCCTCTCCAGCCGCTATATTTCTGGCCGCCAGTTGCCGGACAAATCCATCAGCTTGCTGGACACCGCCTGCGCTCGGGTGGCGATTTCACAGTGCCATGAGCCCAAAGAGATCGAAGATCTTAATGCGATGATCAGCAACATTCACACTGAGCGGGAAAGTCTGCTGAAAGAGGGCGAGAATCCCTCCCGGGTGAAATGGCTGGACCAGCGTGAAAGCGAACTGAAGCAAAGTCTGGAGGCACTGCTGCCGGTCTGGCGTCAGCAACAGCAGATCGTGGCGCAAATTAATAGTATTGAGGATGTGGCGCAGATTGCCGCATTGCGTGTGCAACTGGCTGAGATGCATAAAGATCAAGCTCTGGTGTATGACTGCGTGGATGCGACCTGTGTCGCAGATGTGATTGCTGGCTGGACCGGTATTCCGCTGGGCCGGATGATGGAAAAAGAGCAGCAACAGCTTGGCGATCTGGTTGCACGTCTGGAAAGCCGGGTGATCGGGCAATCCCACGCATTAGCGGACATTGCGCAGCAAATCCGCATCGGGCGCGCCAATCTGGCGGATCCGGTTAAGCCGACCGGCGTCTTTATGCTGGCCGGGCCCTCCGGAGTTGGGAAAACAGAAACGGCGCTGGCCTTGTCTGAGCTGCTTTTCGGTGGCGAGCAAAGTTTAATTACCATCAATATGTCCGAATATCAGGAAGCACATTCTGTATCAGGCCTGAAAGGTTCCCCGCCCGGGTATGTGGGTTATGGGCAGGGCGGTGTGCTGACCGAGGCGGTGCGTCGTCGTCCATACAGCGTAGTGCTGCTCGATGAAGTTGAGAAAGCCCATCCGGATGTGATGGAGATTTTCTATCAGGTATTTGATAAAGGCGTGATGGAAGACGCTGAAGGCCAACTGATCAATTTCCGCAATACCCTGATTATTCTGACCAGCAATCTGGCCAGCGATCGCGTGATGACCGCCTGTGCCGCCGGAAATACGGATCAGAAAGCGTTGACAGCACTCCTGCGGCCTGAATTCGATCAGTACTTCCGTCCGGCGCTGATGGGACGTTTACAGCTGATCCCTTATCTGCCGGTCGTGGGCGAAACACTGGCAAAAATCATCCGTCTCAAAATCGATAAAGTATGCAAACGCTTTAGCGGTGCCGGTGAAGGTAATTCCTCCCTGAGCTACAGCGAAAAAGTGGTGGAGTTCATGGCCAGCCGCTGTCAGGTCGAACAAAGCGGGGCGCGCGAAATTGATGCCGTCCTGAATCGGGAACTGCTGCCGTTGCTGACCGACCGTCTGCTGGCGGTCGAAAGCAAAGCCGATATCCGCTTGCAGGTTGGTGTCAGTAAAGATCAGCTCACTCTGACGAAACAGTCAGCGACCAAACGCTCTGCCGCGAAACAACCCGTCTGAGTGACAGGAAAAGGATAACCATGAAAAACCGGGTGAATTTGCGCGCACTGAAAATTAACGGGCACGATCCGAGGCTCAGCAAATCCTTTCTGTTGCTGAGCAGTGAGCTAAGCCCGCTGAATGGCACCATTCCCGCCAGACTGGACTGGAATGCGCTGGAAGAACGGTGTTTTCAGCTGTTCCATGAATATGGCTACGACCTGCAGAGTGGCATGTGGTTTTGTCTCATCAATCTGCGGCTTAAGAGCTGGAAAGGGCTGGCGCTGGCACTCGATCTGCTTTCGACGGCATTTACCCACAACAGCCAGCGCTGCTGGCCGCCGGTGGCCGCCGTTCAGCAGCGACAGCAGTTGATCGACTGGTTCAATGCCAATGTGGCGACGCATATTTATACGCTGGAGTACGGGCCGGAAAACAGCGCGGAAATGCGACAGGTAGAAAGAAGTATCGGCGTGCTGTGCACACAGTCCAAAAACCTGCAATCACGCAGCCATGACTCGCTGAACAATCTGCATTATTTCCTGCAGGTTCGCTGTCGTTCCGTGCCGTATCCGGTCCACGCCAAAGTGACGAAAGCGATACGTGAGCCCGTAGATAAGACTCCTCAGGTATTGAGTGAGAAAAATGTCGCTGCACTGCTGACTGACATCGTACCTGATGTAGAACCGGTTGAAATCCAGCTTGCTGAGACACATCACCCGCGCCCGTTATTGTGGGGGCTCGGTGGAATGGCTGCTGGCATAGCGGTTTGCGCCGTCGCTGCGGCGTTCTGGTTCTCATCGCAGACGTTGAGTTTTAGTGAAAAGTTGAGCGTCCCGTTACTGACATTGCAACACAGTGAGCGTCAAATAAATGACGCCTGGAACAAAGCGCCTGAAGCCGATCTGAATGCGCAAAAAGAGGCAGTGTTAGCGCAGGCGGCGCCGGTGCTGACATGGCTGAGCGAACAACCCTCTGATGTATTGCTGCGTCAGGGTGAAATATTGTCTGATCATCTGGAAAAAGCCTATCCGGGAAATCAGTACAGTGCTCAATGGCAGCGCACAGTAGATGAAAAGGCGGGAGATATTCCGGCGCTGGACGGTTTAGTGCTTGCTAATAAACATCTTGATGAGCTTGAAGCCCGGTTGCTGAACGCTGAAAAGAAACACAGCCAATATATGACCGTGTCAGAATTGAAAACAGCGGTATATCAGATACGGCAGGACCTGCAGCGCAATGGTGTGCCCGCTGAAACCCTACTCTGGCAACTCAGTCAGCAAAATGAAAATACCGATCAGTCTAATTCGGCATTATTAAAGCAGGTCTCACAAAGAATCGAAGCGTTAAATTCAATCTATTTTATGTATTTATTTGAAAAGCCTATCTGAAGAATTTATTAATAGTAATTATGTAATGGAGTTACATTATGTTCGGTAAAAAACAGTTAAAGTCTCCCGATGCAGATAAAGTCAAAGCGTTGAAGAAATGGGACGCTCGTGATAAAAAAAGACAACTGCTGATTCACACGGTTTCTGCTAACTATGTGAATACACCACTGCTCATGAAACCGGGCAGAGATGTTTTTAAAACCTGGGATATTATTTCAAGTTCATTCATTGATCTGGATAACGTGCTGGCCGGTTTCCGGCTGGGGGCCGGACTCACGGTCAGGTCGCAATCAGGATTATTTTTCGAAGCAGGATTTATTCTCGATGTGCCGGTGCAAAATATAATGGGAACATTCAGCGGTGATGTATGGTTTCCTAATCATGCGGGTGTCAGTAATGGTATGGTCTATAACCGTTTTGCCCTTGCTGACAATATTTTCGCGGGCAGATCTAAAAAGAAAGAAATCATTGCTCCCGGTGGTTACAATCAAATTCAGCCACCCCAAAAGATACTCAAGAACACTAATTACCAATGGCATAATGAGATCCTGCTTATTGGTCGTCCGGATATTAATACTTATCAGGGATTACCTCCGACGCGTGAGATTAAAATAGCGGGGATTTTTGTAGCACCTAAGACTATACGTCCGACTCGGGAAGCGACCCTAGGGATTAACGAAAGGTTGTACAAGTTAGTTGAACGGATGAAAAAATGTAATCCTGGCGTTCCGGTTATTGACATTTCTCGTTAAAAATCCCCTTCACAGAGATGAGCGTCATGTGTAAGCCCCCTTAAACCGGTTCGCTTTACGCATGACTATCATGCCCTTAATGTCAAAAGTTAGCCTTGAATAATAAAGCGTTCATCTATACCCGATGGCGTATGAGTGTATCTATACTCTTTCTGTGGGACGACCAACGTCGCCCCGGAAATTGTGAAGCCACTCATGAAGCAAACTAAAAATAAATCATCGCTGCTTACTGTGACCGTGGCCTGTATCGGTGTTGTCTATGGCGACATCGGTACCAGCCCGTTGTATACCCTGCGTGAATGCCTGACCGGACAGGCGGGCATCGCCGTGACGCAAAGCGCGCTGTTCGGCTTTCTGTCATTGATTTTCTGGCTTCTCATGCTGGTCGTTTCCGTTAAATACATCAGTTTCGTCATGCGGGCTGATAACGACGGGGAGGGCGGCATTCTCACTCTGATGGCGCTGGCTATCCGCAATCTGAATCCGCGCTGGATCCCGTTCATTATGTTTATCGGCCTGGTCGGCGGCAGCTTCTTCTATGGTGACGGCGTTATCACGCCTGCCATCTCGGTGCTTTCGGCGATTGAAGGGCTGGAAATTATCGGGCCATCGCTCGACCGCTTTATCATTCCGTTTTCTATTGCTGTTCTGACGCTGCTGTTTTTTATTCAGAAGAACGGTACCGGTAGCGTGGGGAAAATTTTCGCCCCGGTGATGGTGGTATGGTTTATCACGATCGGCGCGCTGGGCATCGGCGGCATCGTACGTAATCCTGACGTATTACAGGCGCTCAACCCTTACTGGGCGGTGCATTTCTTTGTGGAATTCAAAACCGTGTCGTTTTTCGCACTCGGTATGGTGGTGCTTTCAGTCACCGGTGGCGAAGCGCTATATGCAGATATGGGGCATTTTGGTAAGAAACCCATCCGCATCGCCTGGTTTGTGCTGGTCGGGCCTTCGCTGGTGATGAATTATTTCGGGCAGGGCGCGTTGTTACTCAGCCAGCCTGCGGCCATTAAGAATCCGTTTTTCCTGCTGGCACCTGACTGGGCGCTGGTTCCGCTGCTGGTGCTGGCCACGCTGGCGACGGTCATTGCTTCGCAGGCGGTAATTTCCGGCGTGTTCTCTCTGACACGTCAGGCCGTGCGTATGGGCTATTTGCCGCCGATGCGCATTATTTACACCTCCGATGTGGAGTCGGGGCAAATCTACATTCCGGTCGTCAACTGGCTGCTGTATTTTGCCGTGCTGATTGCGATCGTCAGCTTCAAACATTCCAGTAATCTGGCCTCGGCGTACGGTATTGTGGTCACCGGTACGATGGTGATCACCTCTGTACTGATCGGCATTGTGATGATTAAAAACTGGGGATGGAAAAGCTGGGCTGGTGGCCTGGTAATCACGGCCATGTTGCTGATTGATGTGCCGTTGTTTGCGGCCAACCTGAGCAAAATTTTCTCGGGCGGCTGGTTGCCAGTGGCAATCGGGCTGACCATTCTGGTGATCATGCTGACCTGGAAAACGGAACGTTCGCGGTTGCTGCGCCGCTTGCGTCAGGATCCGGAAGCGCTGGAGGCTCTGATTACCTCGCTTGAAAAAGCGCCGCCACAACGGGTGCCGGGAACGGCCGTGGTGATGTCGCGCGGGCAATATGAAGTGCCGCTGGTGTTGTTGCATAACCTTAAGCACAACAAGATCTTGCATGAGCGCGTGGTGTTACTGACTATCGTCACCGAGGATGTGCCGTATGTGCATAACGTACAGCGGGTGATTATCGAACAGCTTTCACCGGCATTCTGGCGGGTTATCGCCCGTTATGGCTGGCGGGAAAAGCCGAATGTGACGGATATCCTTTATCGTTGCGGGCTGGAAGGGCTGCAAAGCAACATGAATGAAACCTCATTTTTTATGTCGCGCGACACCTTTATTCTCGGCGAGCCGCGCCCGTGGTACCTGAAGGCACGCGGAAAACTATTTCAGGTATTGCAGCGAAATTCTCTGCGTGCGCCGGAACATTATCATATTCCACCAAACCGGGTGATTGAGCTGGGTGCGGTGGTGAAATTCTGAGGAAGGCCACAGGTCACCGCCGGTGCATCAGGCACCAGCGGTAAAGGCGGATTAAGTTTGCGGAGCGGAGGAGGTTAAATCTGTGATAACAGACGCTGCTGAATCCTGCGTTGCTTGTGATGCTGGCGACTGAGTGACGGGCGTCAGTTCGGTGATGTTCGGCGCCTGCGTCCCCTGCGTGGTTACCGGTGTTGCAGTTTGCGTTTGCGGAGTCGTTACCGGCGCAGCAGGTGTTACAGTCTGCGTTTGCTGGGTCGTTACCGGCGCGGCAGGTGTGGCAGTCTGCGTTTGCTGAGTTGCTACCGGCGCGGCAGGCGCTACAGTTTGCGTCTGTTCAGCTGCGGCAGGATCTTCAATTTGTGCTGGCATGCTCGGAATGCTCGGAACGGGTTCTGCCGGAATTGATTCTGACTTCGGTTTCGGAACCGGCGTTGATGCGCGAACAAGGAATGTCGGTTTGAGGTTCGCAACCGAATAGGTTACATGACTGATCACATCGCGCGAAGTGGCCACTTCGACAGGGGATATGGTCACGCGGCCAACAAGTGAACGGGCATAGCCGCCGACTTTATGTTTGCCCTCCGGAAGTTGTAATTCCATACTCTCGCCAATCCCCAGCGCACCGGCATCTTTGCCATCAATGGTCACATACAGCCTGGTGCCGTCGTCGGTTTTGGTCGGGACGTGCGTTACGGTCACCCGCGTGGAGCCAAAATCGAAAGCCGGTGCCTGGTCGGCGGTTTTCGATTTTGCACATCCTGTCAGGGCTAAAACGGCTGCTACGGCAGCCAGGGTGAAACGATAACTCATAGTGCGACGTCTTCCTTTAAGGGATTTTTGTGATCTGCGTACCAATATACCCGATCTCCGGTGAGAGATGAATGCGCATTCCGGGAACTCAGAGCAGTCTGTTATCAGCTATTCTTCGGCCTTGCCCGTTTTCTTTCATGCGATGAGGTTAGTCATGCATCAATTCCATTCTTATTGTATTTCAGCCTCAGGGGAAGAAAGGGGGCAAGGGGATTTCGAGGCTCGTTTTCCTTACTGGAGTTTCACCAAAACCACGATAGCGATTTGCGCGCTGAAGCTCAGTGAACGTGGCGTTTTGCAGCCCGACAGCCGCATTGACAGCGCGGCTTATACACTGCGGCAGCTGCTCAACCACACCGCCGGATTGCCGGATTACGGCTCGCTGAAAATCTATCACGACGCTGTCGCTGCCGGTGAGCAACCCTGGGAGCGCCAAAAATTACTCAATGCCGCCTTAGCCAAAGGCATGTTGTTTGCACCCGGTGAAGGCTGGTCCTATTCCAATGTCGGCTACATGCTGGCACGCGAGCAGATTGAAGCCGCGTCTGGACAGAGTTTTGCGCAACTGGTGGCAGACATCATCACCACACCGCTCGGGCTCACCAGCATTTCTCTTGCCACCACGCGCGAAGAGTTCGCGCAACTTCACTGTGAAGCCGCCGGAAAGTACGATCCGGGCTGGGTGTATCACGGTTGTCTGGCAGGCAATGTGCGGGACGCCGCCAGACTGTTGCACGGTTTATTCACCGGCAAACTCCTCAGCCCGGCGTCGCTGGCTGACATGCGGGTGACATACCCGCTCGGCGGTGCCCTTGAAGGGCGACCGTGGACCGAATGCGGTTACGCGCTCGGGCTGATGAGCGGCGCAATGGGAAAAGCCGGACGCTCGGCAGGTCACTCAGGCGGCGGTCCGTCGTGCGTGAATGCGGTCTATCACTTCCCGGATCTCAGCGAACCCGTGACCGGAGCCTGCTTTACTGACGGATATCACGAAGGGGAAGCCGAGACTGAACTCGGCAGACTTGTGCAAAACGTCGAATAATGCGGAAAGGGGTTCAGACCTGCGGTTCATGACAACAAATACACAGTTTATTGCCATCGGCGTCGCGGAAATACGCGCCGTAATAATCCGCATGATAATGCGGACGTAATCCCGGCTGGCCTTCGTCCCTTGCGCCATTGGCGATAGCGTATTCATAGATCCGATCAACCGTTTGACGTGTTTTTGCCAGCAATGCCACCATCTGGCCGTTACCGGCGCTGGCAGTATCGCCATCAAGAGGTTTGCCAATCAAAAATAACGGGCGCGGTGCATCAGGTGCCATCCACGCCGCCCAGGGTTTTTCATCGTCACAAAACTTCAGGATATGCCCCAGTTCAGCCATCACCGTGGCATAAAATTTGTAAGCGCGCTCAAAGTCGTTAACGCCGATACAGATGTGTGAAATCATGGGTGCCTCCATTGAAACTGAACACTTTTTATAGCCGGTTATGGCATTGCGTGCAGACTTTTGTCGTCAGACAACCGGAGCATTATCCCTCTTTGTGCTAAATTACCCCTCATTCTTACCCGTATTCCCCGAGGCAACATGTTCACTCCGCTCAACCGTACCACCCGTGAAATGAAGATCAACAATGTTGTGCTGGTCACTAATGCATTGAAATCACTGGGGTCGGCAACAAAAGCAGATTTAGCGGTTGCTACCGGCCTGAGCATTGCGACATGTGGTGCGGTGCTTAATGAACTGAGTCTGCGCCATGAGGTACTGGCGCTGGAACTGGAAGTTTCTCGTGGCGGGCGTCCGGCGCAGCGCTATGCATATAACCCGGACTTCTTCTCCGTACTGAGTTTGTATGCACAGGGCAGTGACGCGGCGGCGCAGATTATCTGGTCGGTGAATTCAGCCACGGGTGAAAGCCTGGCTCAGGGCGAAGTTCGTTTTTTGCCGCTGATGCTGGCAACGTTTTATCAGCAGATTGAATCGCTGCTGGCAGATTACCCGAATATTAAAGCGCTGGGCGTTGGATTGCCGGGTGTGGTGGTGAAAGGCACCGTCGCGACCTGCGATATCACGGTGTTTGCCGGTGTTGCCATCGAACAACAACTGCGTGACCGTTTTGGCCTGTACGTGCAAGTCGATAACGACATGAACTATACCGCCTGGGGTTTTTACCGCAGCAGTTGTGCCGGCGTCACTGCGCCGGTTGCCTATGTATTTAAGCCGGATGTCCCTTGTCTCGGATGCGGGATGGTGATTAACGGACAGGTATTACAGGGCGCAAGCCAGTTTGCCGGTGAAGTTTCCAACCTGCCGTTTGAGCATCTGAACACGCTGCCGGTGGCGGAGGAGATGGCAAAAGTGATTGTCTCGCTGACGGCGATTATCAACCCGGTCACCATTGCACTCTCCGGCCCTAAAATCAGCGAAGCGCTGATCCCGCAACTGACGGCACTCTGCCAGCAGTATATTCCCGCGCAACATATGCCTGAACTGACTTACCGCCCCTCCATGCGTAAGGATTATCTGCAAGGCATCACCGAACTGACCCTGCATAATTACAATCTGCACGTCGCTTTCGGCGAGTAATCCGTATTGACTTTTTTTTGTCCTCACCTCTATACTCGCCACTTATTAAAAGTCTTTTAATAATTGATTTTCTGCCGGGGGAACCTGATGTCACTGTCATCTGAAATGGTAAGTGTAAACGCGCATGCCGGAAGTCCTGCCCGACGTGTCGCCACGCGGGCTATATTTTTTGTTACCGGCATGGCGATGGGGTTGTGGGCGGCGCTGGTGCCTTACGCGCAGTTGCGTACGCATTCCGAAGCGGGTGATCTCGGATTACTGTTGCTGTGCCTGGGCGCGGGGTCACTGTTGTCGATGCTGGGTTCCGGTCGGATTATTGGCCGGTTCGGTTGCCGGGCGGTGATTGTGGCCGCCGTGGTGTTGTATTGCCTGATGTTGCCGTTGCTGGCGGTGTTCAGTGATATCGGGTTGCTGGCGCTGAGTCTGTTTATTTTCGGCATGGGAATTGGTCTGGCTGATGTTGCGGTCAATGTGCAGGGAACGCTGGTTGAACAGGCAGCGGATAAACCGCTGATGTCTGGCTTTCATTGCCTGTGGAGCGTCGGCGGTATTGCCGGGGCCGGTGGCGGCGCGTTACTGCTCAGTGCCGGTATTTCGCCGCTCGGCAGCACGTTTTTTGCCGTGGCGCTGGTTGTCATCGTGACTGCCTGGTCTTTCCGCGGCATGTTACCGTTTGGCGCGCATGAGGAAGACGGGGCTGAGGGCAAACCTAAAGCGAGGCCGAATTTTCGCCTTGCGCTGATGGCCGTGATGGCGATGATCTGTTTTATGGCTGAAGGAGCGGTGCTCGACTGGGGTGGCGTATTTCTGACTCGTGAGCGCGGGCTGGCGCTGGAACATGCAGGCTGGGGCTTTGCGGTGTTTGCTGTCGCAATGTCGCTGATGCGCCTGACCGGCGATGCCATTGTCAGCGCGCTGGGACGCAAAAGAATTCTGGTGGTGGGCGGTGTGCTGGGGATCGCCGGTTACCTGATGGTGGTGCTGTTACCGGGCTGGATCCTGCCGTTATGCGGGTTTGCGCTGGTCGGTATCGGTGCGGCCAATATCGTACCAGTACTGATTACCCTCGCAGGCCAGGAGAAAGTGATGCCGGTGAATATGTCTGTGGCGATGGTTGCCACACTTGGGTATCTCGGTGTGCTCGGTGGCCCGGCAGTCATTGGCTTTATCGCCCATTTATCCAGTTTATATGTGGCATTTTCGGCGGTAGCTGCCGCGTTTCTTATCATCACGTTTGGCGCATACAAACTGAAGTATTGATTGTTTTCAAAGATCAAGGTTTTATAACTGAGTAGCAAATTTGCCCGCTGGCGCCTCAACCCCGCCAGCCTTCTTTCACCGTTAATGATAAAAATCCGACCCTGCAAGGAGCTGTGATGGCCGTAAAACTTATTGCCGTAGACATGGATGGAACCTTTCTGAACCCGCAACATGAATACAATAAAATCCGTTTTCGCGAGCAATATCAGCAACTGCTGGCGCGCGATATCAAATTTGTGGTGGCCAGCGGTAATCAGTATTACCAGCTTAAATCTTTCTTCGATGACATCGATGAACAGATTGCCTATGTGGCGGAAGGTGGGGGTTATGTCGTCGACAAAAAAGAAGAAGTTTATTGCGGCAAACTCGAACCTGAACAGGTCGCTGACGTACTGCACTGGATCAGCCGGACACCGGGCATTAACACCATCGTTTGCGGCAGAAAGGGCGCGTATGTACTGAACGGCACCGATGAAGCCTTTATCAGCCGGATGCGTCGTTACTATCACCGCCTGAGCAAAGTGAGCGATTATGCCGAAATCAACGACACGATTTTCAAATTCGCGCTTAGCTATAGGGAGGATGACGTCTATCCGCTTATGGGCGAAATTACCCGCCATCTGGGCAATATTGTTGCGCCGGTTACCAGCGGGCACGGTTCGGTGGATCTGATCATCAGCGGAAATCACAAAGCCTGCGGCCTGCAAAAAATCCAGAAAATCTACGGTATCCGGGATGAGGAAGTGCTGGCCTTCGGTGATAGCGGAAATGATCTCGAAATGCTCAGCTATTGCGGATTTGGTTTTGCGATGGAAAACGCCTCGGCAGCGGCCAAAGCTGCCGCAAAATACACGGCACCATCAAACAGCGATGAGGGTGTGCTGAACATTATCGATGATGTGCTTAATGACCGTGCGCCGTTTGCCTGAACGACGAAAGACTGAAGAAAAGTGAACTGAAACAAAAGGCTGCCAGAGAACGGGCAGCCTTTTTAATTGTGCAAAAACTTAAGGTACGTAATCCGGAGGAACATCGTTGTTTCCCGGCGGGGCCGGATAGTAGTCCGGTGGCACCTCTGACTGTGCCTGAGGTTGCGCACTGTAACCATAGCTGGCATCGACCGGCACTTTATTGCCTTTGGCATACATGCACTGGGTGTAGACGGTATCGTATTGATCCTGCAAATTACCGCTGCTGGCACCTGCGCCGTTACTGCCCATCGCGCTGCCAATCAACAAACCACTGCCTGCGCCAACCAGCGCGCCCGCTCCGGCCTGATGAGACGCCGCGCCTAGCAGCGCACCCGCCGCTGCACCTACAACGGTGCCTGCCGCGGCGGTATTGACTGCGTTATTGTTGGCTGTTTGTGCGCCGCCGTTAACACTGTTGTAGGCGTCATTCCGGCAGGCCATTTCATCCATACGGAATTGCTGATAATCCTTACCGGTGCCGGGTAACACCATCACATCGGGCCGGGTGGGAGGAGAAACGCAGCCGGAAAGCGCTGCAGTCAGGGCGATAACCGCCAGCGGAGTGAACCTGTTCATGAAATTATCGCCTGTTAACGCGGTGCGGAATCACCTACAACCACCTTCATCCAGCCGCGCGGACAGCGCTGCACATGCGGATAGTAGCCCGCAGGATTCTGGCAGTAATAGGCATAGTCAGGAGTTTTCTCAACATATGTCTGCGGTTGTGCTGGTGTAACGTAGACCACCGGCGGCGGCCCGTAATACACCGGAGGCGGTGGTGGTCCCCAGGGGATGCCGACGATAATGCGCGGTCCACCGTATCCACCGTGATAGTAGCCGTGACCATAATAACCATGCCCGTAATAGCCATAGGCAAACGATGCAAAGCTGGCAGACATCAGCACGCCAGCGGTCAGCATCAACAACAACCTTTTCATAACAACCTCGACGCGCAATGATCGGATACAGGGAATGGCTTAAATGCCACCATTCCTGAGCGTAACGATACGCCCAAGTGTGGGAAAAGGTTGGCGGGAGATCAGGGTGAATCTGACAAGGTAACGCCAGCAATTGTGAGCAAAAAATTCACGGGAAAAGATTACTTTACGAACATCGGAGAGGGCGTGGGAATATCGGGGAAAACCGCCCGGTTCTGTTAAAAAACCAACCCGGCGGCGGATGAGATGCGGCGTTAAATCAGGATTTTTTCTCTGCCGTAAAGCGTCTGAACGCTTCAAGCGTTTCATCGCTGACGTGATGCTCAACACCTTCTGCATCGAGGCGCGCGGTTTCGGGGCTGATCCCAAGGGCAATAAAGAACGCTTCTACGACGTTATGACGCTCGCGGTTTTCCGCTGCCAGCCGCTCACCTTCAGGCGTAAGGAAGGTTCCGCGATAGGGTAACTGATGAACCAGCCCGGCATTGGCCAGTCGTTTGAGCGTTTTTGCGACGGTAGGCTGAGAAACCCCCAGCCGCGCGGCCAAATCGACCTGACGCGCTTCGCCAAATTCGTGGATTAAGTCTGAAATCAGCTCAACGTAATCGTCCATTAATTCCCGGCGATGTGCCTCGCGCACCTGTAAAAAACCCTGAGCGTGTTCTTCCACATCCAGTAATGGATTTATTTTTTTTTCTTTCACTACGCCTGCCTCTTTCTTGCTCAACGGTTTTTACCGTTGCCGCGTACACCACGGCAACTCACGCATTGTAAACCAAGTACACACATCTACCAATTTCTGAAAACTTTGCCTTGGCTATGGAGTATAGCCTGTGCTATACCTGAATAATAAACCGCCGGTTAATGCGCAGAGTGACAGGAGAGATTTGATGGAAAAAGGACAAAGCATTTTAAAATTATTCAGCTATTCGCCGTTTCGTTTGCGACTGATGCTGGTCGGGATGATCGTGGCGCTGATCACCGGAAACGCGCAGGCGGCCGAAAAAGACAAAAAGAAGTTTAAAGTCGTCACCACTTTCACAGTGATCCAGGATATCGCGCAGAACGTTGCCGGTGATGCGGCGACGGTAGAATCCATCACCAAACCCGGCGCAGAAATTCATGATTACCAGCCGACGCCGCGTGACATCGTGAAAACCCAGTCGGCGGATCTCATTTTGTGGAACGGTTTTAACCTTGAACGCTGGTTTGGTCGTTTTTTTGCCAACATCAGGAATGTGCCTTCTGCGACAGTGACGGACGGCATCGCGCCTCTGCCTATTCAGGAAGGACCGTATGTCGGCAATCCAAACCCTCATGCCTGGATGTCCGCGAAAAATGCGCTGGTTTACATCGAAAATATCCGCGCCGCGCTGGTGAAATATGACCCTGAAAACGCCGCCGTTTATGACCGCAATGCTAAAAATTATGCCGAAAAAATCAGCCTGCTCGATGCGCCGCTGCGTGAGCGTCTGGCGAAAATCCCGGAAGGACAGCGCTGGCTGGTGACCAGCGAAGGCGCGTTCAGTTATCTGGCGAAAGATTATGGATTGAAAGAAGCCTACCTGTGGCCGATCAATGCTGAAGAACAGGGTACGCCGCAGCAGGTGAAAAAAATCATCGATCTGGTGCGTCAGCAAAATATCCCGGTGGTATTCAGCGAAAGCACAATCTCGGACAAACCGGCGAAGCAGGTCAGTAAAGAGACGGGCGCGAAATATGGCGGCGTGTTGTATGTCGATTCACTGTCTACCGCTGACGGGCCGGTGCCGACTTACATTGATTTGCTGAAAGTCACGGTGAGTACCATCGCAGAAGGGTTCGGACAATGAGTGACACCAGGCTGCATCTCAAGGTTGATGATATTTCGGTGACCTACAACAACGGGCATACCGCGATTGAGAATGCCTCGTTCACGCTGCACGGCGGCTCGATTTGCGCACTGCTGGGCGTGAACGGCAGCGGTAAATCCACGCTGTTTAAAACCATTATGGGGATTATCCGTCCGACGCACGGGCGGGTGACACTTGATGGCCTCAATGTCGCCAAAGCAATGAAACAAAATCTGATCGCGTATGTGCCGCAGTCGGAAGAGGTGGACTGGAATTTCCCGGTGCTGGTGCGGGATGTGGTGATGATGGGGCGCTATGGCAAAATGTCGTTTCTGCGCATTCCCTCACAGGAAGATAAAAAACAAGTTGCTTCCGCGCTGGCGCGTGTTGGGCTGACGGAGCTGGCCCACCGCCAGATTGGAGAGCTTTCCGGCGGTCAGAAAAAACGCGTTTTCCTGGCGCGTGCGCTGGCACAACAAGGGCGGGTGATGTTGCTTGATGAGCCGTTTACCGGCGTGGATATCAAAACTGAAAACGCCATTATCGAATTGCTGCGACAACTGCGCGAGGAAGGACATCTGATTCTGGTGTCGACGCACAACATCGCCAGCGTGCCCGATTTTTGTGATCGCGTGGTGCTGATTAACCGCACGGTGATGGCTTCCGGTCCGCTGGAAACCACCTTTACCCATCAGAATCTTGAAAATACCTTTGGCGGTGCGCTGCGTAATATCGGCTATCTGGTGCCACAAGAACCGGTGAGGCGGGCGGTATGACCGAACTGTTGCTGGAGCCGTTTCAGTACAACTATATGGTGAAAGCCATCTGGGTGAGTGCGGGGGTCGGTGCAGTGTGTGCCTTTTTATCGGCGTATCTGATGCTCAAAGGCTGGTCACTGATGGGCGATGCGTTGTCGCATTCGGTAGTGCCCGGTGTCGCGGGCGCTTACGCGCTGGGCTTTCCCTACGCGATCGGCGCATTCGGGACCGGTATTCTGGCCGCACTTTGCATGACACTGTTGCGTCACTTCACCAAACTGCGGGAAGACGCGATTATCGGTTTTGTGTTCTCCACGTTCTTTGCCCTTGGCCTGTTACTGGTGTCGCTTAACCCGACATCCGTTAACGTGCAGTCGATTCTGTTCGGCAATATTTTAGGGATTGATGACGCCGATATTTTACAGGTACAAATTATTGTCGGCGTTTCGCTGCTGGTGCTGTGTCTTATCTGGCGTGACCTGCTGGCGGTATTTTTCGACGAAGCGCATGCGGTTTCGGTCGGCCTTTCGCCGCTGTGGCTGAAAGTGATTTTCTTCACTATTTTCAGCGCGTGCAGCGTAGCGGCGTTACAAACTGTCGGCGCAATTTTAGTGATCGCAATGGTCATCACACCCGGCGCAACGGCCTATCTGCTGTCAGACCGTTTTTCACACCTGCTCATTATTTCTGTGATCATCGGTGCAGTGACCAGTGCAGCGGGGGCATGGCTGAGTTATTTCCTCGATGGTGCAACCGGCGGGGTGATTGTTTGTCTGCAAACCACCGTCTTCCTGCTGGCGTTCTTGTTCGCGCCGAAACATGGCTGGCTGGTGAATCATTTCCGCATTAAAAACCGGAGCCGCGCATGATGTCCTGGTTTGATGTGCTGATGGAGCCGCTGAGCTTCGATTTTATGCAACGTGCTCTGCTGACCGCTGCGGCCACCAGTATCGTCTGCGCAATGTTTTCCTGTTTTCTGGTACTCAAAGGCTGGTCGCTGATGGGGGACGCCATTTCTCATGCGGTCCTTCCGGGCGTAGTGCTGGCCTATCTGGCAGGAATTCCGCTGGTGATTGGCGCGTTCGGTTCCGGCCTGTTTTGCGCGGTCGCGACGGGTTTCATCAAAGAACATTGCCGGGTGAAAGAAGATTCGGTAATGGGGATCGTCTTCTCCGGTATGTTTGCCGGTGGTCTGGTGCTGTTCTCGCGGGTGAATACCGAGCAGCATCTCAGCCACATTTTGTTTGGCAACGTGCTGGGTGTGACCGACAGTGAAATGTTGCAAACCCTGATTATCGCCGCTGTCGTGACGCTGGCGATTATCCTCAAATTTAAAGACCTGATGCTGTTTTGTTTTGATCCTGTACAGGCGAAAGTCATCGGGCTGCCGGTACGTTTTTATCACTATGCGTTGTTGTGTATGCTGGCACTGACCATTGTCGCAGCGTTACAGGCTGTCGGTGTGGTGCTGGTGGTGGCGATGCTGATTACGCCGGGCATTACGGCGTTTCTGCTGTGTAAGACGTTGACGAAGATGCTGGTGGTTTCCGTGACAACGTCACTTTTTGCGGCCATCTCAGGCACTTTTATCAGCTTCTATATTGATGCTGCGACCGGGCCGACAATCGTTCTGGTGCAGGCGGCCATTTTCCTGCTGGCGCTGACGGCGAATTTACTGCGCAAATCGATTAAGCCGCGTCAGGCCGCACCGAATACTTAGTACCGGCGCGTCAGGACGCCGTATTCCCTTTTTGAGCGATTCTGATGACGCCGCTGGCTACCTGCCGCATAAAAGCCTACCATCGATCAGCAACACACGGGTTTATTGAAGTTCAATGAAGTAAGAGTTAAGGATTGTTATGAGCGAAGTTGCAAGTTCCATCAGTGTTGGCGATAGCTTTACTGTCAAGAACGGCTCAACCCATGAAGTCACTGGCTTTGTGAAGAAAGGCGAAAGAATTTACCCGACGATCAAAACTGATCACGGCGATTCGAACTTCACCTTCATCAAAGAAATTGTTTCAGTGAATAAAGCGTAACGTTAACGACCTTCTCTATGATCGCGGCCTGTTTGTATTAAGCAAAGAGCAGGCTGCGTGATGTGATTGCCTTCAGAAATCCTTCCTGCCTCACCTCTGTCTTTGCTATACCCTATGTCTTTTGATGCACCAGCCCTGTCCGACGGACAAAACGGGTGGAAATCATTTAACGATATACCGGCAGTAAATTTACGCTCGACAGAATGTGCACTGCCGCATTCAGTACGCCAAACAACAGCACCAGCACAATCATTTTATTGCCGCCCCATACACGATAGAGCGGGCTGCCGAAGCGCTGGCGTGATGCCCGTGCCATCAGTGCCGGAACAATCACCGCCCAGACCGTGGCGGCGAGACCTGCAAAACCAATCGCGTAAATAAAACCATCCGGGTAGATCACACCACCAATGATTGGCGGCACAAAAGTGATCAGTGCGGTTTTAAATCGACCGGTACGGCTGTCGTCGAATTTGAAAAGGTCAGCCAGATAGTCGAATAACCCGAGCGTCACGCCCAGGAATGAACAGGCCACGGCGAAGTTGGAGAAAATGGTCAGCAACAAATCCAGCCCCGCACTGTTGAGGATCTGACTCAGCGATTGCACCAGCACATCAATATTGCCACCACGTTCGGCGATGCCAATAAACGCCGTGCGTGGAATGTTACCCATCGTGCCCAGCATCCAGATGACATACAGCCCGAGCGCCATAAGGGTACCCAGCAACAGGCATCTTTTGATGATCTGCGGGTTCTTGCCGTAATATTTCATCAGGCTCGGTACGTTACCGTGATAGCCAAACGAGGCGAGACAAAACGGCAGCGTCGCCAGCACATACGGTGTGTAACTCGGGTTCAACTCCACGCTGTTAAGCAAGTTTACCGGTTTGATGTGCCACAGTAAGCTGCCAAATGTCAGGAAGAAGGCGATGATTTTGGCACCCAGCACAATTGCGGTCATGCGACTCACGGCGCGGGTGCTGAGCCAGACAATAAACGCAACTGCCAGTGCGGTCAGCAGGCCGCCGAGGCGGGGAGAAAAGCTCACTGCCATTTCGCGCAGCGTATGTTGAATAACCGAACCGCTGGCAGAAATATAAGCGTAAGTCAGGATATACAGCACGAACGCGATGGTCATGCCATTCAGCCGGTTCCAGTTTTTCCCCAGCAAATCGCCGGTGACGGTATTAAAACTCGACCCTACAGGATAGTTAAGATTCGCTTCGAGGATCATCAGGCCTGAGTGCAGCATACAGAACCAGGTAAAAATCAATGCGGCAACTGACCAGAAAAACCAGGCTCCGGACATCACCACCGGCAAAGAAAACATCCCTGCACCGATGATAGTTCCACCGATAATCATTGCGCCACCCAATACAGAATGCTGCGGAGCGGTCACGGAAAGCGTCGCCATAGTGCGGATCCTCGCGTGGCTTTTATCACGATTCGTTAAGTGAATTGCTGTAAAAGATTTGATATGAAAATTGTCCGGAAATCGCGCGTTTATGCTGCGGTCAGGGCCATGAGCGCAGCAATATAGTGGATTTAAGCACTGATGTACACTGTTGAACTAGCTTGCTGGTACAAAAGTAGTTGTTATCACGTTCAGCGGGGCGGGGAGGCAGGAGATGTGCACGCAGGATTATTTTTATTCGACTTTTTGGTTACTTGCCTTATCAATATCTTTGGTATAGGTCACAGATTTCATTATGTTTTCTAATATGGCATAGATTAAAAAACCTGTTCGTAAATACAGGGTTGACACACGATTTATAACGAGTAGATTAGAACTCAGCACCAGAGAGAAATGGGATGAAAATTTTATTTCGCGGTGCATTTAGCAGGTTGATAAACTTGCAAGTAATGAGATGCGATAAAGGCCACGAAGTATTTTAGTTTGGGTGATTCAACACCGGATTTTCATTTAAAATCCGTGAGATGATGCTTTAAGGCCATGCAGTAAAGCTGTAAAATCGCATGATGTGGAAGAAAACGCGATGATGTAACGCCTTGTTAGTCAGAGTAATGTTCGCGATTTGGGTACGTTAAGTCTGAAATCGAGAATATCGCGACGAGAGTAAGGTCACGCATCAAAGAGTATATATCGCGAGGGTGATGTACTCATTTATCCCGACTGAAAACCGGTATAAGTGAAATTAACAGGATACCGATGTTATTCCACAAAATTATAGGAGGATAGCGTTACCTGGCTTCAAAATATATCCTGTGAAAATATGTGCATCTTTAGAAGTTGTAATATGTAATTAAGTTGATGAATGTTAAATATTAATTTGGTAGTACCTTAAAAGCCCCGGTTTAACAACTGGGGCTTTTATATTTTAACTGCCAGATTTTAATTACTTTCCGCTAATCGCCCCTTCCAGAATGGCTTCCGCACCCAGACAAACGAGGAAACACACCAGGGTGGTTTCTTTTTTTGCCGAGGCGGCAGGCAATGCACTTTCCTCATCACTGATCGCATCACCTTTTGACAGGCTGACGTCCGCAATGCTGATTTCGCCATCCATGACATACAACCACTGTGCAAATCCCGGATGTGCCGGAATTTCCGTGGTGGTATTTTCATCCATGCGAATGTCATAAACATATACTGCCTGACGAATTTCCAATGGAGATTCAATCCCTTCCGGCGCGGCCAGCAGCGTCCATTCGTTTTGCTTTACGCCGTCCGGACGTTCCATGAACTGCACACGACTCTCGAGGTTTGCTTTGCGCGGACGAATGAAAATCTGCAACATTTCGGCGGGCACCAGCGGCGTGGATTCTTCATGCCAGAAGCTTTCTCCGGCATTCATCATCATCAGCTTTTTCGGTGAGAGCGATATCCGATGACCGGCAGAATCTGCGTGCACCATCGAACCGCGCCACATATAGCTGAAGATTTCATCGTTGTTATGCTCATGCATTTTCACCAGCGTACCCAGTTCCAGGTTGGCATGATCGATAACACTGAGCGGTCCGAATGCATCATCGCTATTTTCGGGCAGAATTTTCCCGGGGCGCATGCGGCGGATACGGAACGGGCCGTATTCGAAGGTGGTTTTAGGCTCAGCACGTAAAACGTTAAACATAATTTCTCCGGCAGGAACAGCAATGCGTTGTGTAAGTAAAAATCAATATACAGTTTCTTAACATATGTCTTTAAAGCAGATCCAGCAACGCATTCAGTTCATCAATCTTTTGTTGCCACTGGCGTTGCAGTTCCGGTTTCTGATGCTTTGGTTTGCGCGCCAGGTCGTCTTCCAGCTTGTTTTCCAGCGCCATCAGTGTCGCCAGCAAGCGTTCCTCTTCAGTTTCCTGAATCACCACGCTTTCCAGCCTCACGTCCGACACCGGCGCGTCGGCAGGAGGAACCGCGCCTGCCAGAATCGCATACACCGGCGCGGGGGAATGCCATTCTTCCAGACGCTGCTGGTCTATCAGCCAGAAACGGTTGCAGCTTTGCTCGATCAGCGTCCTGTCATGGGAAACCATCAGCACTGCGCCGCTGAAGGTTTTCAGCGTTTCCGCCAGCTCCTCTTTACCTTCCAGATCCAGATGGTTGGTCGGCTCATCAAGTAACAAAAGGGAATAGTTCGCCAGCGTCAGGCCGATAAACAGCAGCCGTGAACGTTCGCCACCGCTGAGCGTGCTCACTTTTTGCTGATGACGGATATACGGAAATCCCGCGCCAATCAGCGCCATTTTTCGCTGTTCTTCGGTCAGCGGCGCGAAATGCGCCAGGGCATCAGAAAGCGAATCGTTATCCTGCAATTGATGTTGGTTCTGATCGTAATAACCCATTCGCACGCGCGGGTGGAAAATCACGCCTTTGACCGTCGTTTCCGGGCAGATAAACGCCTGCCACAAACTGTGCAGAAGGGATGATTTACCGCAACCGTTACGCCCGACCAGCGCGATACGATCGCCGCTCTTCACCCGCATTTCATCAAGGGTGAACAGCACCGGGGCATCAGGCGCCGGTCGCACCTGTAAATCAGCCAGCGCCAGCACGCGATCCGCCGCCAGCGCTTCGCCGTTCAGGCGAAGTTTCCACTGATTGCCTGCGGTGACGTCAGTTTGATCTTCCTTCATGCGCACCACGTGTTTTTCCATTTGCTTGGCCTTGCGCGCCAGTCCCTCATTGTCGTAAACGCTGCCCCAGACGGCCAGCCGTTTGGCGCTCAGTGTCACGCGGTCAATTTCCTTTTGCTCCGCTTTACGACGCAGTGCGTCGGCAATGTCTTTTTCTTCCAGCGCCTGACGTGCCTGGGTACAAGGCAGGCGGATAAATTGCAGCGTTTTATCGCGCAGGATCCAGGTTGAGTTGGTTACGCTGTCCAGCAGACTGCGGTCATGGGAAACCAGTACAAAGCTGCCCGCCCAGTTTTTCAGAAACTGCTCCAGCCACAGTAATGTCGGCAGATCCAGATGATTGCTTGGCTCATCGAGCAGCAGTAAATCCGGCTGGTGGATCAGCGCCCGCGCCAGCAGCAGACGGGTATGCTGGCCGCCACTGAGCGTACCCGCCGTCAGTTCCCAGGCATTTTCATCAAAACCCAGGTCCGAAAGCAGCACCTGCGCCTGCCAGGGTTCGGGCTGATGAAGGCTGCCGGGCAGATGACCGAGCACCGATTCCAGCAGGGTACAATCATTGAGTTCTGCGGGAAGATGCTGTTCGACGCGCGCCATCAGGCATTGATTCGCCAGTGTCACGGTGCCGGAGGAGGCCGCCAGTTCACCGCTGAGGATTTTCAGCAAGGTGCTTTTGCCGCAGCCGTTATGGCCGATGAGACCAATGCGGTCGCCTTTTTTCAGGCCGAAGGAAATCTCAGCCAACAACGGGCCGAAGGCGTTATCGAAAGATAAAGATTGTGCGGATAATAAAGTCGTCATGAATGCTTACTCAGGTTTTCAGGCACAAAGATGCCTGTCGTCAGAAAAGCCGACGATAACCGGTAAGCCGGAGGGAAGTTCTCAGGTTGTCAGTTAGCTTCGCTCAAGCAGGTTATCGCGGCACGGTGCCGGAAATGCCTGAGCAGTGACGATCGCTAAGGACGAGTGAAATTAAAAAAACTTCACGGGTCAGCATGGCAATCCTCCTTATATAACGTTGGTGAATGAATGAGCTGATTATATTGGGGATTATTGAATTATTCCAGTCAGAGCAACTCGTTAAAACGCATAACGCCATCCCAGCCGTCCACTCATGAGAGGGACGGCGCTGATTTGCGTGTCGTGATGCGATTAAGCTTCAACGACTTCATTTTCCAGCTTCTGCCTTTTTCGCAGGCCGGGGAACCAGGTCATCCACAATCCGACCACGATCAGCGTGCCGACACCGCCGATGGCTGCGGCGGGAACTGCGCCAACCCAGGCGGCCAGCAGACCGGATTCAAATTCACCGAGCTGATTCGAGGTGTTGATGAAGATGGAGTTCACGGCGCTGACACGACCGCGCATGTCATCCGGTGTATCAAGCTGTACCAGCGCACCGCGGATCACCATGCTGATCATATCGAAACCGCCGAGAGCAAACAGCGCCAGCATCGATAACCAGAGCGAAGTGGAAAACGCGAAAACCAGTGTGGCGGCACCGAAACCGGCGACGGCGGCGAACATGATTTTTCCGACATTACGGTTGAGTGCGCGGTGGCTCAGCCAGAATCCGACGATCAGACCGCCGACCGCCGGTGCGCCACGTAGCAAGCCTAATCCCCACGGACCGGTATGCAGAATGTCGTGAGCGAAAATGGGTAACAGGGCGGTTGCGCCACCGAGTAAAACCGCGAACAAGTCGAGCGAAATCACGCCCAGCACGTCCGGGCGGGCGCGGATAAAACCAATGCCTGCGAACAGCGTTTTGAAGGTTGCCGGTACACGATGCGGCTGTGCCTGTTCATAGCGTAAACGGCTGACCATTACGATAGATAACAGATACAGACAGGCGCACACGGCGTATGCCACACCCGCGCCCGCGACATACAGAAAGCCACCCAGCGCCGGGCCAACCATCGACGCGGCCTGTCCGGAAACGCTGGTGGCGGCCATTGCGCGGGCCAGCAAATTCGGTGGCACCAGCGCGGGCAACATCGACTGTAATGAAGGGGCTTCCATCGCTTTGGCAGTCGAAATCACGAAAATCAGTCCGAGCACGACCACTTCATTGACGTGATGTGTCAGCGTCAGATAAGCCAGCGAGCCAATCGCCACCCATTCGGCGATTTGCCCGAGCAGCACCACGCGGCGGCGGTCAAACTGATCGGCAACGTGGCCTGCCACCAGCGCAAGCGCGACGGAAGGTAAAAACTGCACCAACCCGATCAGCCCGAGATCAAACGCCCGGCCGGTGATCGAATAAATCTGCCAGCTCACCACGATGGAAAGCATCTGGAAACCAAAGCTGGACGCTGCACGGGCGATCCAGAAAGCGACAAACGAGCGGTGCCGTAACAGTGAGTCTGAATTACCGGAAGCAGCAGACATGACAAATCCCTGAAAAATGAAAGATGCCGTGTCTGTGGTTTTTGAAAACTCGTTAGCCCGGCAATTATTGTGAATACAAATTATTAACAAACAATCCGAGTTCTATGTTTATCATAAAAAGTTCAGCAAATCTTCATCTCACATTGTGAAGAAACTATGCAGGTGACGGGCTAAGACTTCCGGTTGTTCCTCCGGAATGAAATGGCCGCTGTGAGGGATGATGATGCCGGTGACATTTTCAGCGAAAGCGCGCAGGGGAACGGCCATGTCCGGGATCGAACCCTGATCGGCGCTGACCGCCAGTACCGGCATTTTTAATTTTCCGGCACGATTAAGTGTGCGGTTCTGTTCCGCAGATTCAGTAACCGAACGATAATACGCCAGCCCGGCGCGCAGGCCGCCGCTTTTGAGGAACACCCGCAGATACTCGCTGATATCGTCATCTGTGAAGGCATCCGGCGCAGCGGTTTTCCGGCGCAAAAACCAGTCGAGATAGACACGTTCGTTACCGGCGATCAGCGCTTCAGGCAAATCAGGCAATGTGTGGAAGGCAAAATGCCAGGTTTTCCACGATTTGTCCGGTGTGACCGGCAGCACGTCCGGCAAGGTGATTCCGGGGATCCCCGCATCCAGCAGCGCCAGGTGTTGTACTTCCTCGCCATACATCGCCGCGCAGGGATAAGCGACCCACGCGCCGACGTCATGCGCTGCCAGCGAGTAACGCTTATGCCCGAGAAGCTGCATTAACCCGTGGATTTTCTGCGCCAGACTTTGTGTGTCGTAACCGGTCTGCGGGCGGTCCGAATCACCCTGACCGGGCAGGTCTGGTGCCACCAGCCAGAAATCCTGTGCCAGCGCGTTCATCACATTACGCCATGCGTACCAGGTTTGCGGAAAACCCGCCAGCAACAGCAAGACTTTGCCTTGCGGATTACCGCCGCTGACGTAATGCATCCTCACGCCTTCGACCGTGGCGTAGCGATGGGTAAAACCGCAAAGGGTGGGGTCAGCCACTGCAAAGGGTTCGGCAGTAACAACAACAGAAGGGGTCATCTCGTTCATAGCCAATCTCCGTTATAGTCATATTTAGGAAATAATCATTTCCTAAATGAGAAAAAATTTTTAATCGAGAATTTTAAGCGCCAGTTCCAGCGTGGTTTCGCTGGCGTGATTGTTTTCGACTTTACCGGCGACACGCATGCCCAAAACAATCCATAACATCAGGGATGACGCGGCCTGCGCATCGATATCCGGGGTGACAGAACCGTCTTGCTGGCCCTGTTCAATGAGGGAGGTCAGGAACAATTTATTGCGCATAATAGCCTGACGCACCAGTGCGGCGAGTTCCTCATCCAGCGTGAGTAATTCGACGGTGCTGCCGACGACCAGACACCCGCGGCGGCCTTCAATTTCATGAGAAGAACGCAGATAAAAGCGCAGCACTTCGGCAATGCGTTCGCGGCCGGTGGAGATGCGTTCAATTTGCTGGCGTAACTGGGTATTTCGCCGTGAGGTGTAACGTTCAAATACGTTGAGAAACAGGGTCCTTTTATCGCTGAAGGCTTTGTAAATACTGCCTGCAGTAAGGTTCATGGCCTGACTCAGATCGCTGATGGACGCCGCATGAAAGCCTTTTTCGCGAAATACCGTCATGGCGTTATCCAGTGCAAGTTCAGTATCGAATTCACGCGGACGACCGCGATCCTTCGGTGAAGGGAATGCCATAAAAAATGCCACCATTAGGAAACGTTTATTTCCTAATGGTGGCATTAACACAAAAACTGATCAAGCCCTTTGTCAGCTCACTTCATATTTACCAGCGCAGTTCACGGCCTGAATATTCAACAAAGTGATGGCCACCTTTGCCGCGCCAGGCTTCGAACTGATCAACAATGCCGGTGGCGCTTTCGGCCACGGTCAGCGTGGCATTTTCACCGCCCATATCGGTCTGTACCCAGCCCGGATGCACGGAAAGCAGCGTCAGTTCTTGTTTTTCAATCTGTGCCTGCAACCCGCGGGTCAGCATATTCAGCGCAGCTTTACTGGCGGAATAAAGCGGATAAGTTGCCACGTCATTCTCATTGAGACTCGACAGCTCAGAGGTCATCAGCGCCAGCACACCGGTACGGTGGTTCAGGAAAGGCAGTAATTCACTGGCGCAACGCACAGGGGAAATGGCGTTAGTCAAAAATAGCTGAATAATTTCTTCGTCGCTGGCCTGATCAATATCCTGATGATCCGGACCAAATACGCCTGCATTCACAAAAATCAGATCAAAATGGCTTTCGGACAGCGCGTCTTTCACCGCTTCCCGCGCTTCGGATTTATTGATGTCCAGTTTTACCCATTCAACAGCCGCCGGTGTTTTGGCCGGAACGGCATCACGTGTTGTGGCGGTGACCTGCCAGCCGCGTTTTGCGAGTACATCCACCACACCCAAACCGATACCGCGTGATGCGCCGATGATCAATGCTTTCTTAGAGTCAGTCATATTCATCCTTTTATAATCAAAGCGTTAACGTCAATTTGTTGTTTTCATTTAATGCGCGAAATCTCTTCAGTGTTACGGGCAGTATGAGTCAGCAAGGCGGCTGCAACAATGGGCTGGAGTCTGATTTTGGCCGCCGGACTGATAGATAACCGGGACGCGCCGTCGGAGCGCCTGATGATGGACGGGGACTTTATGGACTGCTGAAAGGCGGCTTCAATCACCTGTGAGCCCAGTGACTATGGCGCGATTGTGGTTGAAGGCGTGGTAACGTTCATTGTTAACGATGCTGGCAACCAGGTGTTTGATGACACACTGTGCATCATAAAAAGATGCCCGCGACAGGCGGGCAATAAACATCAGTTTTGAAATTTGATCGGGTAGAACCAAATAAGCATAGCGGAGTAATAATTATCCAATCAAAAGGATAACAGCCCATAAATAGCTGTGTTCGCTGCATGAGGTCAGTATTGGGACGCAAAAAAGCCCTCGCGAACGAAGGCCAGTGAATCATCACTAAATATTTAGTTTTGGAACGAGAGCGATGCTCCCGAAAACATACTAGTCTCTTCCGGGAATTTGGCTTAATGAAATGGGTTTAGTAATTAAAGAAAATTCACTGCCGTTTTGAGCAATTCAGATGAGAATGGGATGAAATTCATGTCCTGCGCAAACTTTATCCAATTATTTCAGTTATTATGTTAAATCTGATGTTCAGGTTTACTGTTTACTGGAGTAACTATGCAAGGTAAAAATTCGGCTTTTGGAGAAGGGTGCAGGATGGTAGGCGAATGCTGCTTAATGTTTGCTCAGGCGGGTGAAGACTTTAGCGCGGGACGCATAGTCTTATGCCTTAAGCGCGCGCAGGACGAGGCTATAGACACAAATGGCAGACCCAACATTGCTTTACAGCTCGCGATACGACGGCTTCAGGGCTGGTAACGTTAAACATAAAATAACCGCCTGGTGACGGTGCTTTTTCAAATTCTCAAACGAGATACAGCCCTTCTTAACTGAATTGCAGGTGCATCTGAAGTAATAGAGACCTGTCTGTAAAAAACGCCTCACATTTATTGATGTTCTTTCAGCCGCCAGGCATTGCAGCTCCGCTAACAAAGAACCACACCATAAAACCAACAGCACCTGCCAGTACAATGATTGGCGGTATGAATTTCATTTTCATCTTATCGTTACTCTAATTAGTCAAATTTCCCGACATGGGCGCGCTTCATACCTTAATAAACTCAACCTCGAGGCTGATTGAAATCGCCCATAAGGAAGAGTGCCGTACCATCCTGTACCCGGGAAAAAAGATAATGATAGTTTGGGTGCCAGGAGTGGCATTGCACTTTACAGATCAGGCTGACATCAGTCATCCGCATTTTTCCATATATTTTGCAACATCGCATGATTCACGTTTCTATCCCCTGGCATTCCCCCAATCCCAATCGGCTATTTGCAGCAAATTTTGTGATTTACAACAGACTTTCACGTTGCCAGCCTCTCGGTGAATGAGTACCGTTGTTCTTTTGAACGGACCGGCAAAGGTGAATAAAGCATGATCGCCATAAAATGGGTAAGTCTCGGGTTTGTTCTGGTTTTACTGCTGTCTTTCGGATACAGCTACGCGAAAGCGACACAAACACGGACAGAACCTGCAGGCCAGAGCTGGTCAACGGCACGACGGACTTCAGCCGGTATTGCGCCGGATCCTGCCAGACTGAAAAGTATCGCTATTATCCAGATTTATGCTGCACCGACTTATGGCTGGCGCGGGCTGGTGGCGGTGCATCCGTGGATAATTTACAAACGTGAAGGGGAAACAGAGTTCACCCGTTATGACGTGATCAGCTGGGGCAGCACCAACGTGGTACGCCGCGATTATGCTATTCCAGATGGGTATTGGTTTGGCTCGCAGCCCCGTATACTGGTTGATCACCGCGGCGCGCAGGCGCAGATTATGATCCCCAAAATAGAAGCAGCGATCAAAAGTTACCCGTATCCGCATACCTATCACGCGTGGCCGGGGCCAAACAGCAATACGTTTATCGCCCACATCGGCCGTGAAGTGCCGGATCTGCAGCTTGATCTTCCTTCCAATGCGATCGGCAAAGATTACCGCGGCATTACCAATCCGATCGGTTTACCGCCATCCGGGCGCGGCGTGCAGGTTTCTTTGCTGGGACTGCTGGGTGTGACGCTGGGCGTGGAAGAGGGCATTGAAGTCAATGTGCTGGGGCTGAACCTGGGCATTGATGTGAAGAATCCGGCGTTGCGTTTGCCGTTTGTCGGGCGGGTAGGCTTTGATAATCCGGGGAAAGCGGAGCTTTAACGATGTCAGTGCGCAACAGGCCGGTACGAGGTACCGGCCATACACATCAGAACGACGAATGTTTATAAGACCGGTATTCCGGTTTCCAGAATTCGCTGGTGAGACGACTCTGTAACTCATCTTCTGAAACTTCCGGTGCCACGCCTTCCCGTTGCGCGACGCGCGCCACTTCGGCGGCAATGATTTTAGACACATGCTGAATATCGGCAATAGCCGGTAATAATGACCCTTTTCCGGTGGTCGCCAGCGGAGAAAGGCTGGCCAGCGCCTGACTGGCAGCCAGCAACATGCTATCGGTCACGCGGCGCGCTCCCGACGCCAGAATGCCTAACCCCAGCCCGGGGAAAATATACGCGTTGTTACATTGCGGGATCGGGTACGTGTGATCCTGATAATGTACCGGTGCGAACGGGCTGCCTGTCGCCATCAGCGCGGCACCTTCGGTCCAGGCGATCACGTCCTGAGGACGGGCTTCTGCACGGGAAGTCGGGTTCGAGAGTGGCATGATGATCGGATGATGGCAGTTGTGATGCATCTCACGGATGATCTCTTCGGTAAACAGCCCCGGTTGCCCGGAAACGCCAATCAGAATGGTTGGTTTGGAATGATGCACCACGTCCTGCAACGAGATATTCTGGCTGTCCACATTCCAGTGGCTGATTTTGTTTTTACTTGTCACCAGTTTACGCTGGAAATCGAGCAAATTCGGCATGTCATCTGTCAGCAGGCCAAACCGATCCACCATAAAGACCTGACTGCGCGCTTCGTCTTCGGAAGCACCTTCTGCCACCATTTGCGCGATGATTTTCTCCGCGATACCGCAACCGGCAGAACCTGCGCCGAGGAAGGTGACCCGCTGGTCGCGTAGCCGGGTGCCTGCGGCATGACTGGCGGCAATCAGACAGCCCAGCGTGACCGCCGCGGTGCCCTGAATATCATCATTGAAACAGCACAACTCCTCGCGGTAGCGCTCCAGAAGTGGCATAGCATTAGTTTGCGCGAAGTCTTCGAACTGAAGCAGGACATCCGGCCAGCGGGTTTTTACCGCCTGAATGAACATATCCATGAATTCATTGTATTCGCCGTCGGTAATGCGCGGGTGGCGCCAGCCCATGTACAGCGGATCGTCGAGGCGCTGGGCGTTATTCGTTCCGACATCAAGCATGATCGGCAGCGTGTTGGCCGGGTTGATCCCACCGCAGGAGGTATAAAGCGAAAGCTTGCCGATAGGAATGCCCATGCCGCCAATCCCCTGATCACCGAGTCCCAGAATGCGCTCGCCGTCGGTGACAACGATCACCCGGATGTCATTTTTGGAGAAGTTTTGCAGCATTTCATCGATATGCTCGCGATCAGGATAAGAGATGAACAGGCCACGGGCACGGCGGTATATATCGGAGAAGTGTTCACAGGCCTCGCCGACCGTCGGGGTGTAGATAATCGGCAGCATTTCTTCCAGATGTGAATTCACCAGGTTGTAGAAAAGGGTTTCGTTGGTGTCCTGAATATTGCGCAGGTAGACATGCTTGGAGATATCACGTTTGAAATCAGAGAATTGAGAATAAGCGCGGTCAGTCTGTTCGTTGATAGTTTCAACCTGATTGGGCAGCAGTCCGTTAAGATTGAGCGCCAGACGTTCATCGCGGCTGAAGGCCGAGCCTTTATTGAGCAGCGGGTTTTCGAGTAATAATGAACCTGTGTAGTGGGTGTAGAGCGGGCGTTTTTTTAACATCATTAAGCCTTAGAACATTTGAACTCAGTTAATTTCCGGTACGTTATTTCCCGTTGCCGGATCCCTCACAGTAAAATCCTATAACCGGTCGAATTAGTGCATGAACTACCAAAATAAAACCAATGGCCATAGCAGCCTGAATAAGATGATTGTTTATTATTTGTTTTTTATAACACGACACAGGCACTGATTCCGGTTACTTAAATTACAAAAGCGTTTTAATACTTTTTTAGTGATGAATTCTGCATAATGTTTTTGAATGTTTCCGGATGGTTCAAGTTGAGTAAATATATTATCTGATATTTAAGTGAAATTAATGTATTGATTTTAACTCATTGTATTTGCTGTAATTTGTTATTAAGTAATTATTGTTATTATTGCCATAAAGGCAGATGTGACGCGGGTCACAATGATGTGGGTTTTTAAATAATATAACTAACCGCCATTTTGTTCCTTCAATTATCTCATCAACAATAATAAAGAAAGGTCATATTATGCCGACATTACTCTTATCCTCATTATTTCCTTTAGTGTTTATTATGGTATTAGGCTGGCTGAGCGGAAAACTGGGTTATATGAAACGTGACGATGCTACGGTATTAGCCACGGTAGTGATCCGTTTCGCGCTGCCATTACATCTTTTTATCGGTGCATTACATACTGATCCGGCCAAGATTCAGAATTTATCGTTTATGGCAGTGTTGGTGATTGGCCTGATGGGCTCTTATTTGTTGACGTTGTGCATCTCGCGCTGGTTTTTCCGCCATGACATCAAAACCAGCGCCATTCAGTCGCTGGTTTGCGCGTTCCCGGATATGGCTTACTTTGGCGCGCCTGTACTGGCGGTGCTTATCGGGCCGGAAGGTTTTCTGGGGGTGCTGGTCGGTAATCTTATCACCAGCGTGCTGATGATCCCGCTGACGATTGTGTTGATCCGCATGGGTGACAAAAACAGCGATTTGGCTCAACAGGGCAGCCTCGGCAAGATGATCCTGAATAATCTGTTCAAAGCGGTACGCAATCCGATTGTCTGGATCCCGGTGCTGGGTGTGGCGATGAGTCTGGCTGGCATTAAAATTCCGGAACTGTTGTCCTCGTCGGTGGAAATGATGGGTAAAACCGCAGGCGGGATTTCTCTGTTCGCGCTGGGTCTGTTGTTCTTCGGCGAGCGCCCGACGCTGAATATTCATACGGTCACTAACATCGGCATGAAAAACCTGATCCAGCCCGCGATTATGGCCGCTGCCGGTCTGGCATTTGGGCTGAGCCATACGCTGATGCAGCAGGTGGTGATCATCGGCGCAACGCCTTCCGCCATTGCTGCAGGTATGTTCGCCGTGCGCAGCGACACCTATGTGGAATCTGCGTCTTCCTCAATACTCATCGGCACTGCACTGGGCATAGTGACAGAAGGTCTCGTGATTTACATGATGTCGTAAATGCGCTGATTTGCGACATGTTACCCATAAAAAAGGCCCGCCATTTCTGGCAGGCCTTTTGTCTTTCAGCAGGCGTTTATTTCACACACTTCGCGCAGGTATTTGCATGAATTTGCTGGAAGAAATCGTTGCCTTTGTCATCCACCAGAATGAATGCCGGGAAGTTTTCGACTTCGATTTTCCAGATGGCTTCCATTCCTAATTCAGGATATTCCACGCATTCCAGGCTCTTGATGCTTTGCTGCGCCAGCACCGCTGCCGGGCCACCGATGCTGCCGAGATAGAAACCGCCGTGTTTATGGCAGGCGTCGGTCACCTGCTGGCTGCGGTTACCTTTGGCCAGCATGATCATGCTGCCGCCGTTGGATTGCAGAAGATCCACGTAAGAATCCATGCGGCCAGCGGTGGTCGGGCCGAGGGAACCGGATGCGTAACCTTCAGGGGTTTTCGCCGGGCCTGCGTAGTAAATCGGGTGATCTTTGATGTATTGCGGCAAGCCTTCGCCGTTATCCAGACGCTCTTTCAGTTTGGCGTGTGCGATGTCACGGCCAACGATAATCGTACCGCTCAGGGAAAGACGGGTAGATACCGGATATTCAGAAAGTTGCGCCAGGATTTCAGGCATCGGACGATTCAGGTCAACTTTCACCACCCCCGCTTCGCCTTGCTCACGCAGGGCCTCAGGGATGTACTGGCCCGGATTGTCTTCCAGTTTTTCGATCCAGATACCGTCACGATTGATTTTGGCTTTGATATTACGGTCTGCGGAGCAGGAAACGCCCATCCCGACCGGACAGGATGCACCGTGACGCGGCAGACGTACTACGCGGATATCGTGGGCGAAGTATTTGCCGCCGAACTGCGCGCCGAGACCAAGATTGTTGGCTTCCACCAGCAGTTCCTGTTCCAGATTGACGTCGCGGAATGCCTGACCGTGTTCGTTACCTTCCGTTGGCAGACCGTCATAGTAATGGGTGGACGCCAGTTTTACGGTTTTCAGCGTTGCTTCAGCAGACGTACCGCCAATCACGAACGCGATATGGTACGGCGGACAGGCTGCCGTGCCCAGCGTGCGCATTTTCTCAACCAGGTAATCTTTCAGCTTCGCCGGGGTAATCAGCGCTTTGGTTTCCTGATACAGGTAGGTTTTGTTGGCCGAACCGCCGCCTTTGGCGATGCACAGGAATTTGTACTCGTCACCATCGACACTGTAGAGGTCGATTTGTGCAGGCAGATTGGTGCCGGTGTTTACCTCTTTGTACATATCCAGTGCGGCATTCTGGGAATAGCGCAGGTTATCCTCGATGAAGGTGTTATACACACCCTGAGACAGGCTGGCTTCGTCGCCGCCGCCGGTCCAGACTCGCTGCCCTTTTTTACCCATGATGATTGCGGTGCCGGTGTCCTGACAGGTCGGCAGAATGCCTTTGGCCGCAATTTCAGAATTACGCAGGAATTGCAGCGCAACGTATTTGTCGTTTTCGCTGGATTCCGGGTCATGAAGAATGGAAGCCACTTGTTGCTGATGCGCCGGGCGCAGCATGAAAGAGGCATCGTGGAACGCCTGTTGCGCGAGAAGCGTTAACGCCTGCGGTTCCACTTTTAACACTTCTTCGCCGTCGAAGGTGCTGACGGAGACATGTTCTTTGGTCAGCAGATAATATTCGGTGTCATCTTTGGAAACGGGGAAGGGATTTTGATAATAGAACGGTTTGTTCGACATTGTTTTCTCACTTTTTCCGTTTTTGCCGCCACGGGTGGGACTGTTGACGCGGTATAGCAGGGGTGTTCGGGGCGACGTTTATATTCGTTCTGTATGTTGCCAGCCAAATACACAGGCTGGCAACGGGGTTTATATGTTTTCTTTCAGTAAATGCTCTGTTAATGCTTTGTGGGTGATTTTATCGCCACAATCAGAACATCATCATCATCCACGGATAACCGATGACCAGTAAGGCAATCAGGAAGATGGCTCCGAAGATAGTGCCGAGACGCCAGTAATCTTTGGTTGGCAGATAACCGCTGCCGTAATAAATCGGGCTTGGGCCGGTACCGTAAGGTGTGATGATCCCCATAACACCCAGAGACGTCACCATCAGCAAACAGAATACCTGCATGTTAATGCCAGGGATTGCCGCGCCGATGGTCAGCATAGCCGGTAACAGGGCGGTGGTGTGCGCCGTGGTGCTGGCGAAAAGGTAATGCAGCAGGTAGAACGCCAGCAGCAGGGCAATTGTCGCCGCGCCCGGGGAGATACCGCCCATCAGTGCTGCGCCTTCTTTACCCAGCCAGGCGATGAAACCGGTGCGGGATAAGCCGTCAGCCAGTGCTACCAGCGTGGCGAACCAGGCGAAGGTATTCCAGGCCGGTTTGTTGCTGGTGATGTCGTTCCAGTTCAGAACGCCGGTCCACAGCATCAGTACCACGACCAGCAAAGCAGCCATGGCCGGTTCGATAAAGCTCGCAGCGAAAATCCACATCGCCAGCGCGCAGCAGACGAACACCAGCAGCAGGATTTCGTGACGGGACATTCTGCCCAGTTTTGCCAGCTCAGCGGTTGCCCAGCGCGGCACTTCGTCATTGATTTTCACTTCCGGCGGGTAGAACCAGTACGCCAGCAGCGGCATAGTCAACAGAAGCAGCAGACCGACAGGCAGGAAGGCGATGAACCAGGTGCCCCACGAAATGTTGATACCGGTTACGCTGTTCACGATACCCAGCGCCAGCAGGTTAGGCGCCAGTGCAGAGAGAAACATCGAACTGGTGATACAGGCTGCGGTGATCGCCACCCACATCAGGTAAGAACCGATTTTACGTGCGCTCGGGTCGTTCGGTTTTGAGCCATACAACGGCGGCAGGTTAGCAATGATCGGGTAGATCGTGCCGCCGCTGCGCGCGGTGTTGGACGGTGTGAAGGGTGCCAGTAACAGATCAGCAAAGGTGATGGCATAACCGAGCGTCAGGCTGCGGCGGCCAAGATATTTCACCAGAATCAGCGCCAGACGGCGGCCGAACTGGGTTTTATCGTAGCCGGCGGCAAACATGAACGCGCCGAAGATTAACCATACCGTGGAGTTGCCAAAACCACTGACCGCCCATTTGAAGGACTGTGCTGCGGTTTTGAATTTAGGATCCGCCAGTTCAGCCGGGCTGAAAAGCAACCACTGGCTGAAAAGGGCGATGACCACCACACCGGTTAAGCCGATAACGGCCCCCGGCAATGGCTCGAAGATCAGACCGATAATGACGCCCACAAAGATGGCGAAGAAGTGCCAGGCATGAGGTTCCAGACCGGCAGGTACAGGAACGAGCAGCAACAGCACGGACACCAGCACGGGAAGTACCATAAAGATCCAGCGATTTTTTTTGCCGGATTCGGCTTTTTTCGCTGGTTCTTTCACCGCAGTTTTTGATATTTCGCTCATAATATTTATCTTAGGTAGTTAGGAATATTGTGATGATGCATAGGTAAGATGTCGTTTGGTTTTTTTTAGTTACTTAATCTTTTTTTTAATTATTCAATAGTGGCATGTTAATTGCCTCGTTATTGTTATTTTTGTTAAGTGCTTACTATTCCCCGTAAGAGGGAGGAAATGTTTATATAATGCGTTTTCCCTATTTTTAACTGTTGATCTTGATCAACAAAATACGGTGCTGAATTCTTTTTTAAATCGTATGAAACCGTTATGCAGAGCCTGCCTGATTAATTAAAGGGCAATTTGTGACGGGGGTATCTTTCGGGGTAACGGAAAGCAAAAAATGGAGTAGGGCAAAATGAGAGTCATTCACAGCCACACTCCCTCATCAGGCGATCTGCCACCTCTTGCCAGCGGGCGGGTTCCGTGATCTGCCGAAGGGAAAAGCCCGGAGGATGTAATAATCATCTCATCAGTTAAATACAAATAAGATTGTAGTTTGCATTAATGTGATTATTTAATTTAATAGTTAACATAATTTTAATATAACAGGTGTTAAGTTAATAGATAAATAGTTAATTAACTAATGTAATAAGTTTTGGAAGTAAAAATAAACTTATATTAATAGCATGACATCGGCATTGAAATAAAAACAACGAATAATAAATCAATACTCCACTGCGCTTATCTCAAATAGCTCAAATAGCGCGCCGATAACGAATTCAGAATTTAAAACCTTAAAGTTTGGAGTAATTATTATGAGCACCAACCACCTGTTATTAAGTCCGTTCACTCTGCCCAATGGTACTGAGTTGAAAAACCGCATTCTGATGGCGCCAATGACCACCTGCACCGGCTTTTACGACGGCACCGTCACCAGCGAGCTGGTTGAATATTACCGCGCCCGTGCCGGCAGCATCGGCACCGTGATTGTTGAATGCTGTTTTGTCGATGATAAAGGTCTGGCATTCCCCGGCGCTATCGGTATCGATAACGACAGCAAAATCGACGGTCTGGCAAAAATCGCCGCAGCCGTGAAATCTCAGGGCTCAAAAGCCCTTTTGCAGATTTATCACGGTGGCCGCATGAGCGAGCCAAAACTGATTGGTGGCCAGCAGCCGGTCGCGCCAAGCGCACTGGCGGCACCACGTGACGGTGCGGCCACACCGGTGGCACTGACGGCAGATGAAGTTGACGGCATGATCACCAAATTCGGTGAAGGCGTGCGTCGTGCGATTGAAGCCGGTTTTGACGGCGTGGAAATCCACGGCGCGAACACCTATCTGATCCAGCAATTCTTCTCGCCGAATTCCAACCAGCGTGACGACAAATGGGGCGGCAGCCGCGAAAACCGCGCCCGCTTCCCGCTGGCTGTTCTCGATATCACCCATGAGATGGCGAAGAAATACGCCGATTCTTCTTTCATCATCGGTTATCGTTTCTCACCAGAAGAGCTGGAAGAACCGGGGATCCGTTTTGCCGACACAATGTATCTGCTGGAACAGCTTGCTGCCCGCGGGCTGGATTACCTGCATTTCTCCCTCGGTTACTCGCTGCGTCCTTCCATTGTTGATACCACTGATCCGACGCCACTGATCGACAAATATGTCGCGATGCGTTCCGACACACTGGCCAAAATTCCGGTGATGGGCGTGGGCGGTATCGTGAATAAATCCGATGCGGAAATGGCGCTTGAACACGGCTATGACATGATCGCCATCGGTAAAGCCTGCATCGCTTATCCGGACTGGACTGACCGTATCGCAGCCGATCAGAAACTCGACCTGTTTATTGACAGCACACAACGCGAAGCCCTGACCATTCCTGAACCGCTGTGGCGTTTCTCGCTGGTGGACGCGATGATCCGCGACATGAGCATGACCTCGAAGAAATTCAAAGCCGGTGTGTTCCGGGAAAAAGTGCAGGATCCTGCGCATGAACTGGCCGTTAACGTCAGTCTGGAAACCGACCGCATTACGGATATCGCGCTGGAAGCGGGCGCGGACACGGATGTGGAATTCACCACCAGCTTTGAAATTATCCGCAGCCGTATTCTCGACGCTAACAGCCCGCACGTCGATGCGGTGACCGGCGCAACCGAGCAAAGTGAAGCGGTGAAAAAAGCCGTCTCCAAAGCCATCGCCAAATCCTGCAAAGCGCAGTTGCTGGAAGAGGGCGGCAGCCTGAATGAACCACAAAACTACGACGTTGTGGTCGTCGGCAGCGGCGGTGCCGGTCTGGCGGCAGCGATTCAGGCCTGTGACGAAGGGGCGAAAGTCCTGATCGTCGAGAAAATGTCGACCATCGGCGGTAACACCATTAAAGCGTCGGTCGGTATGAACGCCGCGGAAACCCGTTATCAGCGCCTGAAAGGTATCGAAGACAGCAAAGAGCTGTTCTATCAGGAAACCCTGAAAGGCGGTCAGTTCAAAAACAATACTGTGCTGCTGAAAGAGTTCATCGAACGTGCGCCGCAGGCGGTGGAATGGCTGGCCGATCACCATATTGAACTGAGCGATATCACCATTACCGGCGGGATGAGCATCGACCGCACACACCGTCCGGCGGACCGCAGTGCAGTGGGCGGCTTCCTGATCAGCGGTCTGGTGAAGAATCTTAACAAACGTAATATCGACGTGATGCTCGATACGTCGGTCACTGAAATCCGTTATGCCGATGGTGCGGTACAGGGCGTGCAGTTGCTCAATGACGACAATGAAGTGCTGATGATTAATGCCAAAAGCGTGATCGTCGCCACCGGTGGTTTCAGCGCCAACCGCGAAATGGTGGTGAAATATCGCCCTGAACTGGACGGTTTCGTGACCACCAACCACAAAGGCGCCACCGGTAGCGGCATCGCCATTCTGCAGAATATTGGCGCAGGCACGGTGGATATGGGCGAAATTCAGATCCACCCTACGGTTGAACAAACCACGTCTTATCTGATTTCGGAGGCCATTCGTGGCGGTGGGGCGATTCTGGTCAGTCAGGCGGGAAAACGCTTCTTCAACGAAATGGAAACCCGCGACAAAGTATCGGCGAACATCATCGCGTTGCCGGAGAAATTTGCTTACGTGGTGTTTGACGAGCAGGTGCGCCTGAACAATAAAGCGGCTGATGAATACATTGCGAAAGGGTTTGTTATCAGCGGCAGTTCACCACGTGATCTGGCGGCGAAACTGGAAATGAACTCCGATGCCTTCCTGGCAACGCTGGAAAGTTACAACGTCGCCGTGGATAAACAGCACGACACGGAGTTTGGCCGTAAAACTGCGCTGCGCCACCCGATCAATCAGGGGCCGTTCTATGCTATCCGTATCGCACCCGGCGTGCATCACACCATGGGTGGCGTAACCATCAACACCGAAACCTGCGTGCTGGACGCGCAGCAACAGGTGCTCGGCGGCGCATTTGCGGCGGGTGAAGTGGTTGGCGGTATCCACGGCGGCAACCGTATCGGCGGTAATGCCGTTGCAGATATCATTATCTTCGGTATCCTTGCAGGGCAAAACGCCGCGAAATTCGCGATGCGGTAACCGTTTATCACGCAGGGTATTACAATGACGCCAGACGATCGTGTTTATGCTTATTCCGCTGTTTTGATGGGTTCGCCCATTCTTCTCAAGCTGTTTGAACATAACGAAAGTCTGGCGTCTGGCGTTTTCAGGCTGATCAAATTGCAGGAAAACACCTTCACGGTGAACCGCGCGCACTCCGATATTATGGCGATTAACCATGCCGCAGGACGTGACCCTGTCACCGTCAGCGAACCGGTCTATGCATTAATCCGCCGTGCGAAAGCCATCAGTTGCCTGCCGGACAGCCATTTTAATTTCACCATCGGCCCGCTGGTCAAGCGCTGGAAAATCGGCTTCAACGGTCACACCATCCCGGCTGCACAGGATATCAAGACATTGCTGGCGCTGACCGATCCTGAAGACGTGATCCTTGATGAACAAACCCGTTCGGTGTTTCTGCAAAAAGCCGGCATGGAAATCGACCTCGGGGCGATTGCCAAAGGTTATATCGCCGATGTTGTGCGGGATTACCTGCGGGAACAACAGGTTGAGAACGCATTAATCAATCTGGGCGGTAACGTACAAACGCTGGGTTCCGGTGCGGAAGGGGCATGGGCGATTGGGCTGAAAAAACCGTTTTCGGACCCGGACGCGCTGATCGGTGTGATCAACGTCATCGGCAAATCGGTGGTGACGTCCGGTATTTACGAGCGTTATTTCGAACTGGACGGGCACTGTTATCATCATATCCTTGACCCGAAAACCGGTTATCCGCTGGATAACGAACTGCTCAGCGTGACCATTATTTCTGAGGATTCAATAGACGGGGATATCTGGACAACGTTGCTGTACGGGATGGGCGTGGAGAAGAGTCTGGCATATATGTCGCAGATTCCGCACATCGAGGCGATTTTCGTCACCCGCGACGGGCGGATTATCTTGTCATCTCAGCGGCAGTTTACCTTCATGCCACTGGATGACCGTTATCGTCTGGTGACTTACTGACAGTACTGCTTCAGCAACGAGTAGTGATCGGCCTGCAGACGGTAACGATATACCGGCCGGCCCGTGACGCCGTAATGAATGCTGGTGAACAAAATGTTCATCTGTGCCAGCCAGATCAGGTATTTACGACAAGACACCCGCGAAATATTCACGGACGTTGCCAGTTCATCCGTGGAAAATTCCATTGTCGGATGGGCATCAATCCACTGACACAAGGTGCGTAATGTCTGCAGCGTTAAGCCTTTCGGTAACTTTTTGGTGTCCGCCGCCGCAGTATTGTTGCCGTGGATCAGCCGGTCAACGTCTGACTGTTCGTAATACTGCTGATTATCCATCAGTGTTTTCTTCTGCTGCCAGCCGGTCAGTGCTTCCTCAAAACGGGAAAACTGGAACGGTTTGATCAGATAATCCACCACGCCATAATTAAGCGATTTTTTGATGGTTTCTGCATCTGCAGCCGAAGAAATGACAATGACGTCGACAGGCCGTCGGGCGTTACGCAGTTCAGGCAGCAAATCCAGCCCGTTATCCTGCTGCATATAGACGTCGAGCAATATCAGATCGATAGACAGTTCTGAATTCAGTACCAGATCTTTCGCCTGTTGCAGCGTCGACGCGGTGCCGCAGCACGCGAAGCCGTCAATCTGGCCGACATAACATCGGTTCAGCTCTGCCACCATGGCATCATCATCAACTATCAGTACATTGATCAAGAATTTGTCCTCTCGGCATCCCAGGGAAGTTGTACAAAAAATTGAGTGTAAACATCAGGTTCCGATTCTACAGTAATCGTTCCGCCGAGGCTTTCCACTTGCTGTTTAGCAAGAAAAAGTCCCATGCCCCGCTGATCGCCTTTCGACGACACACCCTTTTCGAATATTGCGTCAATATTTTCCGGCTGAATGCCCGGCCCGTCATCACTGACGATGCAGGCCAGCGAACCATTCTGATAGTGCAGCAAGACGCTGACTTCACCATCAGGCTGATCGCCAAGCGCATCCAGCGCATTTTCAATCAGATTGCCCAGCACGGTAATCAGTGCTGCCACCTGATCTTCATTATTATTATCCGGCAGCAGACTGTCATCGCTGAGCGTTAACAGATGCCGGGTGTCCGATGCGCGGTTCATCTTGCTGAGCAGGAAACCGGCAATCACCGGAGACTTTATTTTCAGCAACAGTGAACCGATTTCCGCCTGATAGTTATTGGCCGTTTTGAGAATGTAATCCTCAAGCTGAGCATAACTTTTCATGTGCAGTAATCCGAGGATCACATGCAGTTTGTTCATGAATTCATGCGAACGTTCACGCAACGAATCTGCATAGTTTACCATGCCGCTCAGGCGCTGCATTAACTGGCTGACTTCGGTTTTATCCCTGAATGTACATATCGCGCCAATGATGACGCCGTTGTTGCGTACCGGTACGGTGTTGCTCAGCAGCAAACGCCCCTTGAAGTTGATTTCTTCGTCACGGCGCGACACGCCGGTATTGAGCACATCGCGAAGGTTGGCGATAAGTGGCAGGGAATCGGCGTCCGGCGTTACGTCGATGGCGGTTTCACGGAAAGTCTGCCGCGCCGTCTGGTTGATCAGCGTGACATGCGCCTGATCGTCGACGGCTATCACCCCTTCTTTGATCGACTGCAACATCGCCTGGCGTTGTTCAAACAGCGTCGAAATTTCATAAGGTTCCAGCCCGAACAAAATACGTTTGAGCAATTTCACCAGACAGTAAGTGCCCAGCGCGCCGACCATCAGGCCGAAAAGCACCGTCCACAGAATACTCCAGCGACTTTTATTGATTTGCTCCGTGACTTTGACCAGCGAAATCCCGATGGCAACCACACCGATTTGCTTATGGTGATCATCATAGACCGGCGTGAATACGCGCAGCGCTTTGTCGAGCGTACCTTTGTTGATGGAGACATTTTCGTTGCCGAGCAGCGCCGGATTAATGTCATCGCCGATAAAATGATGACTGATCACATCCGCATTCGGATGCGAATAACGGATGCCATCCATATTGGTGACCACAATAAAGAGCAGGTCATTACGTTTTTGCACTGCGCTGGCGATGGGCTGAATAATATTACTGTCAGGGGGCAGCAGCAGAGCGCGTTTTGTTTCGGGCAAATCTGCCATGGTTCTGGCGACGGCCAGGGCCTTTTCTTTCACACCATCGCGGGTGGTGTCGCTTACCTGAACAAAATAGAGCATATGGACAACCAGCAAAACAGACGCAATCACGGCGCTTATCATCAGGCTGACTGACGTGCTGAGTTTCATGGGGTGCTTGCGCACGGAATGGCGTTGCTGCGAGTCGCTCATGGGAGCCCCGGAGAGAATAGAGCCAAATGCTCATTGATAATTTTGATGGTTCGCGTTGTTCATCCGGTGGTATGGCGTAGAACTCTGCGTGAACCATCCCTGTTCACGCATAATGATATGTTTATTTGCTTGATACTTCCGCTATTTATTACTTTCGAAAGTGCGATTTACGGTGCGGGAACCTCAATAAAAAAGGCCCGAATCTCTTCAGGCCTTATCTTTGCAATCCTGATGACAGATTACTGGAAGTAAATATCGCCGTTTTCGGCTTTGAGGATCTTCCCGTCGGTGTCGGTGATCAGCGCGTAGCTGCCGCCGATGTAAGTCCAGTGGCTGCCCGCATCGGGTGCAGGCAGGTGACGTTCCTGCCAGCCGACGATTTCATAGGGTTTGGTGCGGTACAGCGCAGGCACCTGATCGCCGATGGAATACAATTTGGAATCATCGTAGAACGATTTGATTTCATGTGAGTTTGACGCGGCAAATGCCGTGTTAGCCAGAGGTAACAACGATGAAACAACCAGGGCTGATAACATAACAATTTTAGAATGACGCATAGATTATCCCGTTAAAACCATCAACTTAATGCCTGCCTCGGTGATATGCCGCCAGTCCGTTGTATGAGCAGTAAAGCCGAAGCCTGTGCTTTTTCTGTAGGGCAGGATAATAACGAGAAAGTGAGCGCAGGCTGGGAGGTTTTTTTGTGTCGAAATGCAAATGGCGCAACAGCCACCCCGGACATGATGACATTTAAGGCTGTGCCGTTGCTGATATGACTTCAGAACCGTCCGATGATTTCAACCAGCCTGTCTGTATGTTCTATGGTTAAGGTTCATTCATTTTCTACATGCGTTTTGTAGATTCATTTTAAAAATAAGGAGTGTTTATGAACAACAAAACAATCCCGATCTCCCTGAATGAACCTCACGTTGATGCGTATCCGACGCCGCCGTTTGAGCATCAGAAGCAGCCGTTTCCGGGGCTGGCCAGCATAATGCACCCTGTCCCCGATCATGGCGAAAAAACCTACAAAGGCAGTGCCCGGCTGGAAGGGCGTAAAGCGCTGATCACTGGCGGTGACTCCGGCATTGGTCGTGCGGTGGCGATTGCCTTCGCCCGCGAAGGTGCGCAGGTCGCCATTAATTATCTGCCGGACGAAGAGCCCGATGCCAAAGAAGTGGTCGATCTGTTATGGGCCGAAGGGCGGAAAGTGATCGCCATTCCGGGCGATATCCGTGACGAGAAATTCTGCCAGCAACTGGTGAAAGAAGCCGAAGAGAAACTCGGCGGGCTGGATCTGCTGGTCAATAACGCCGGTCGTCAGCAGTTCTGTGATTCGATTAAGGATCTGACCACTGAAGCGTTTGACGCCACGTTCAAAACTAACGTGTATGCGATGTTCTGGATAACCAAAGCGGCGCTGGAATTCATTCCTCGCGGCGGTTCGATCATTAATACCACCTCCGTGCAGGCGTTTTTACCGAGCGATAACTTGCTCGATTATTCATCAACCAAAGCCTCGATCATGGCCTTCACCAAAGGGCTGGCTAAACAGCTCGCGGAGGATGGCATCCGCGTGAACGGCGTTGCACCGGGGCCATACTGGACGCCGTTGCAGATTTCAGGCGGTCAGCCGCAGGAAAAAATCGAATCATTTGGTGAGCAGGCTCCCCTGAAACGTCCGGGGCAACCTGCGGAAATCGCCGCGATATACGTGACGCTGGCCTCAAACGACAACAGCTATTCCTCAGGACAAATCTGGTGTTCTGATGGGGGAACCGGCACGGTATAAGCCGCCTTCAGCACCGCCAAAGCCTGTCATTGACGGGCTTTTTTATTCAGACATTTTCCCGCGCATTGGTACGTCATAAATAATTACGTTGCTAATTAATTCGGCATAACCCGTCATCTTTACTCATCTTTTACAGGTACCAGATAACCACTGCTTTTATTCTTCGTGTCTGTGTGATTGCCCGCGCTTTGCATGCGGGCTTTTTTTGCCTTAAAATGCTTTGATAGATATCGATTTCATAATAAGCAATCAGATTATTCCAATTATGCTATATTTGAAGGAATCATTTTCTTTTTTGTGCAGAGTGCATCACATGCCGGATATCAAAATTGTTTGCGAGCAATGCGGGGCAGATCGTTTCATCGCCGCAGTGAACTCGCCCCTGGCAGAGACCGTACATTCTCTGATTTGTGCCGTTTGCCAACACCCGGTGCGGGTGGAAGAAGTTGTTATCTTCAGGGACGGTATGTATATCAGTGGTTCCTATGACACTTTCCTGACCGAACCTGGCAAATTGCATAATTTTATTCTCTGAATATTCAGCGTCCGTTTTGCCTTACTGGCAATAAACATTGAAGCGCAAACAGACAAAGATATCACCATGATTAATGCCAGCCCGCCCAGTTGTCCCCGGCCCATGCCTGCTCCTGCAAATAACGACGAGATAAACAGCAGGACTGGTGTCCGGTGTTTCCCCGTTACCATTTTTAGTGCCAGTTCAGTATCACAGGTCGTCTGGCCTACACGCCGTCCTGCAACTTTCTGATTTTATTCGCGGATTTCAGAGACTGATTGAGATCCTGAATGCGCTTCATGGTTTTCAGGGTCCGCGATGCGGTAGCCGAGGCAAGGGATAAAATCAGCATTTCCAGACAGACCAGTACCGTGCCATGGAGCGGCATGCGGCCATTTTCACCACCGCGCGGAACGTTGATGACAATATCAGCTTGCTTTGCAAAAAAAGAATCACTGGCGTTGGTCAGTAAAATGAGAGGGATATTCAGACGCTTTGCTTCCTGTATTGCCGTTCTGCCCTCACGATGAGCACTTTTCTGCGCCATCATGATCAGGACATCGCCGCGTTGCAGGTTTATGAGCTGTTCCGCCAGCGCAATGCCTGAGCGGTTAAGTGATACTGCCGGAATGCCAATCCGGCTAAAAAGCCGTGTGCTGTAGTCCGCTAAAATGCCTGAAGCGTTCAGACCAAACACCGCCACCTGACGCGCATTAATCAGCAGCGCGATAGCTTCAGAAATGGCCTGCCGGTTAGCGGGCTCCGCCAGCGTATCGCAGGCACGTTTATGCCCGTCGAGAACGAAGTTGATACCCGAATTGATATCGCTGGCCAGTTCGCTGACCGTCGTGCTCATCTTCTCTTCCGAGTTCACCGCCGTACCAAACCAGGCTTCCAGCGTCTTTTTCATGTCGCGTAATCCGGCGAAACCGAGTGCCTGAACGGCGCGTACTACAGTGGCATCCGAAACTTCTGTCGCGGCTGCAATATCCATTGCTGTGGCTTCCAGAGCCGATTCACGGTTGTTGTGGATATAAGACACTACCGCCTGCAAGCCGGGAGACAGTGAGGGCGCCCGTGCGCGGTAGCGTTCACCGAAAACATCAATACGTCTTTTTACCGGAATGGCAGCCATGTAATTTTACCGATCCTGTTAGTTTTGAAAGGCTTACCGGTGAATGCAAAGCATTCACGCTGTGGGTTTATTTTAACAATGTAGCGTTTTTAGCAGCAAAAATATTCAAATTCTTCTGTGCTGAACCGGAACCCTGCGCGGCTGAAACGTCGGGTTCTAATAAAAGTTATTTAAAAACAGTTTGTTAAGTTATGCTGATAGCAAGATGCCTGCCGTAAAGTCATGATTTCTTCCTGTAGCAAAATTCTGAAACATATCATTTACTACTACATATCTGCATGTTGGAATGATTATCAATTGCATTACGGGGAAGTGCGTTATATTTAACACCGGGTTGATTGAAATGAATAATAAAAAACTGTTTGATTTTAAAAGAAAAGGCCATCCGGCGATTCTTGCTGCTATTTATGGCGTTGCGATGCTGGCGCCTGTTACAGGGTATTCAGCCACAGACAGCGACACGCTGACCATCACCGGAAATGAGGCGAATGATCAGGGATACAGCGCAGGCACCAGTTCTGTCGCCAGTAAAACGCCGACACCGCGCCTTAACGAGGCACAATCGGTCAGCGTCGTGACGCGACAACAACTTGACGATTATCAGGCCACAAGTCTTTCTGATGCGATGCGTTTTGTCAGCGGTGTCAGTGAGGGGAATACGCTCGCGGGCACGGAAGATGGATTTGTCCGGCGTGGTTTTGGTTCCAACTCTGATGGGTCCATTTATCGCGACGGCGTCCGCAGCAGTCAGGGTCTCAATTTTGATGCCACCACCGAGCGGGTTGAAGTGCTGAAAGGTTCCGCGTCATTACTCTACGGGATCCAAAACCCCGGGGGTGTCATCAACCTGGTCAGTAAAAAACCGCAGTATGACTGGCACACCAAAGTCAGCGGACGTTACGCCAGTGAAGGTGGCGGAGCAGGGACAGTGGATGTCACCGGCCCGCTGGGTAATGGTTTTGCTTTTCGCATGATTGCGGAAAAACAGGATCAGGATTACTGGCGTAATTTTGGCAGTGATAAACACACCCTGATTTCGCCTTCGCTGCAGTGGTACGGCGAAAAGGCCAGTTTCCTGATCAGCTATTCTGATTACCGCTACGACATTCCATACGATCGCGGAACCGCTTTTATTAACGGCAAACCGATCGATATCGGCTATAAGGACCGGCTGGATGACAAGTCAAACCGCGCCTGGGGTCATAATAAAACGCTGAACGCCCATTATGACTGGCAGTTCAGCGATGACTGGAGCACCCGCCTGACGCTGGGATGGAACCAGCGCCGCTACAATAATGACGAAGTCAGGGTGACAGCGGTTAACGCGACAACCGGCGCCGTGACGCGCAGGGCGGATGCCAATCGCGGTTTTAATCACAAGACCAAATATGTTTCCTGGGATCTGCTGGGTTCACAGGACATTCTGGGTATGAATCATGATCTTGTGCTGGGCACTGATTATGAGATGAACCAGACTTATCGTGCGCATCAATACCAGGGCAAAGCCAACAGCAGCTTCAACTTTATGGATCCGCAATACGACATTCTCTCCCCGGTCGCCGACAGCACGACTGAGAATACGGCTAACGGCAATAACCTGAACCGGATACACAGTCGTTCGGTGTATGCCAAAGACAGCATTTCACTGACACCGGACTGGATTGCGGTGCTTGGCGGCCGTTATCAACATTATGAGCAACGAGCCTCAAAAGGTTTTGATCCCGTCGTTCAGACGCTTGATTCTGAAGGGAATAAGTTTTTACCTCAGGCCGGTCTGATTTATAAAGTCACGCCAGAGGTGTCTCTTTACAGCAGCGTCAGCAAATCCTTTACGCCCTCAACGGATGTAGACGATGACGGCAACGTAGGAAAACCTGAACAGGGCACGACCTGGGAAGTGGGCAGTAAATGGCAGATTACGCCACGCATGTTTGCCAGCGTGGCGCTGTACCGTATCGATGAGCGGGACATGTCACTGAGCATTAACGGCGAAACACGCGCCATTGATAAAGCACGTTCCAGCGGGGCGGAATTTGAGCTTAATGGCGAGATCCTTCCTGACTGGGAAGTCAGTGCCAATTACAGCTATGACAAAGCCGAAATTGTGGATGACGGTGAAAACTCTGCGAATAACGGCAACCGTTTGCAGAATGCGCCGCGCCATTCGGGCGCGCTCTATCTGAGCCATAATCTGGTGATTAACGGCCTGCCGGGTGATTTCCGTGTCGGCGGCGGGGCGCGTTATGTCGGCACCCGTGCGGGAGACCCGGAGAACAGTTTCACGTTACCTGATTATGTTGTGGCTGACAGTTTTGTTGCGTGGAACAACCGTCTGTTCGGGGAGAAGACGCAGCTGAAACTCAACCTGAATAACCTGTTCAACAAACATTATTACACGTCCAGCGGCGGTAACCTGCGCGTGCGCGAAGGTGAAACCCGTAATCTTATGGTGCAGGCAAGTGTTGAATTCTGATCTGCGGTTGACTCCGCGAGCGCGTAGATATTCTGTTATGACTGTGCTGTTTATGTTGTTGCTGACGGGCTTTGGCGTACAGGCCCGCACTGTCATCGATATCGACGGTAATCATGTGGACATTCCCGATAATCCGCAACGTATCGTGCTGGGCGAAAGCCGGATGCTTTATACGCTGGCCCTTCTGGAAACGGGTGATCCTGTCAGACGGATTGTCGGCTGGCCACTCGATCTGAAGAAGTATGACAGCCAGACCTGGGACATTTTTGCGCAGCGTTTTCCGCATATATTGACGATTCCGTCGCTGGGGTTGGGGGGAACAAATGATATGAACCCTGAAAAGGTGCTGGCGCTGAAACCAGATCTGGTGATCCTGCCCAGCCTTGCGCGCTATGACGATGCCGATTTGCGTCTTAAAGAAATGCTCAACGCTGCGCATATCCCGATAGTGAAAATCGATCTTCGTGTCCATCTGCTGAAAAATACTACGCGCAGTGTGAGTATTCTGGGCGAGGTGCTTAACCAGACTGCACGCGCCCAGGCATTTAATCACTTTTACGATACTCATATGCAGGTTATCCATGATCGTCTGGCCGCTTATTCCGGCCACAAACCGACGGTGCTGCTTCAGTTACATCTTGGACGTCGCAATGAATGTTGCGTGACTGCCGTGAAAGGCAGTCTTGGTGAACTGCTGAATTTTGCCGGAGGGGATAATATCGCCAGCAAAACGGTGCAGGGCGTCTTTGGCCAGCTGAATGAAGAAACGGTTATCATGGCGCAACCTGAGGTTTATTTCGCCACGGGTGCAGGTTCTCCTGATGATCAGAATGATTTGAAACTGGGGCCCGCCATATCACCGGAAATGGCACAACAAAGTCTGCGGGAACTGACTGCCAGGCAGAATGGATTGCGTGAACTTAAAGCGTTGCATAACGGCCGCACCGGGATGATATGGCACAATTTCTACCTCAGCCCGTGGCATGTTGCCGCGACCGAGTTCATGGCAAAAACCCTTTATCCCGATGTGTTTGCGGATATCGAACCTGAGCAGACATTAAAACAGATCTTTCATGACTATCTGCCAATCCCCTATACCGGCACATATTTTGCCAACGGCAGCCGGTGAAGGTGAGTTGTTCTGAATGCATATTTTATCCTGAGGGGCTTTTTTCTTCGTAAATTCACCTGCCATGTCCGGTTTTTTGCCGCTATAAAATCTGTAAAAGTGGACATTAGTCGACTTTTCCTCTAAAACTTCTGCGGTTAATGCCAGACAATACCGGTATTCGGCAATCAAATAATAAGCGCTGAATGCTTAAGAGCGGCTGCAAGACAGCCGCCGGGCAAGGGTATTCACAACGATTACGACAGACTTTCTCTGGAGAATTTATGCATTCCTCTGTTAATAAAAACGAAAGCCGGACCTTCTTCGGCCATCCTTATCCGCTCGGCTCATTGTTCTTCACTGAAATGTGGGAGCGGTTCTCGTTTTATGGCATCCGTCCTTTACTGATCCTGTTTATGGCGGCGACGGTTTACGACGGCGGTATGGGGCTTGCGCGTGAAAACGCATCAGCTATCGTCGGTATATTTGCTGGCTGTATGTACCTGGCGGCGCTGCCGGGCGGCTGGCTGGCAGATAACTGGCTCGGGCAGCAGAGGGCGGTCTGGTACGGATCGATTCTGATTGCGCTCGGCCACCTGTCGATTGCGCTTTCCGCTTTCATGGGCGACAGCCTGTTCTTTATCGGCCTGATGTTTATTGTTCTCGGCTCCGGCCTGTTCAAAACGTGCATCTCGGTCATGGTGGGCACGCTGTATAAAAAAGGTGATGCGCGTCGTGACGGCGGTTTCTCACTGTTTTATATGGGCATTAACATGGGGTCGTTTATCGCGCCGCTGATTTCCGGCTGGCTGATAAAAACGCATGGCTGGCATTGGGGCTTTGGTATCGGGGGGATCGGTATGCTGGTGGCGCTGATTATCTTCCGTCTGTACGCCGTGCCGGCCATGAAACGTTACGACAGCGAAGTGGGACTGGATTCCACCTGGAACAGTCCGGTTGCTAAGAAAAACGGTGTAGGTGTCTGGCTGCTGGCGCTGGCCGCCGGTGTGGCAATCATCGTTGCGCTGATCTCGCAGGGCGTGATCGTCATTAACCCGGTTGCCGTCGCCAGCGTGCTGGTGTATGTGATTGCGGCGTCCGTTGCGCTCTATTTTATCTATCTGTTCCTGTTTGCCGGACTGAACCGGAAAGAGCGCGCCCGACTGCTGGTGTGCTTTATTTTGCTGGTCTCGGCTGCTTTCTTCTGGTCTGCGTTTGAGCAGAAACCGACCTCGTTCAACCTGTTCGCCAACGACTACACCAACCGCATGATCGGTGATTTTGAAATTCCTGCCGTCTGGTTCCAGTCCATCAATGCGTTGTTTATCATCCTGCTGGCACCGGTATTCAGCTGGGCATGGCCGTTGCTGGCGCGTAAAAACGTGCGCCCGAGCAGCATCACCAAGTTCATCATTGGCATTTTATGTGCGGCGGCGGGCTTCGGGATCATGATGATGGCTGCCCAGAACGTGCTGAACAGCGGCGGGGCAGGCGTATCGCCATTATGGCTGGTGGGCAGCATTCTGATGCTGACGCTCGGTGAGCTGTGCCTGAGTCCGATTGGTCTGGCGACCATGACGCTGCTGGCGCCGGAAAGAATGCGCGGTCAGATGATGGGCCTGTGGTTCTGTGCCAGTGCGCTGGGGAATCTGGCGGCCGGTTTGATTGGCGGACACGTAAAAGCCGATCAACTGGATATGCTGCCTGACCTGTTCGCCCGTTGCTCCATTGCGTTGCTGATCTGCGCTGCGGTGCTGTTCGTCCTGATCATTCCGGTTCGCAGAATGCTGGAAAACGCTCAGTCTAAGACAGAACAAAAACCGGTGTCACATGCCTGATGGCGGGTAAGGTGTTTGTCGAATACCGCTAAGAATCAATAAGGCCGGTCTGATGACCGGCCTTATTTTTTTTAGATTTTCGTTATACGTTTGCCGTTTTCATCAATAACTGCTTCACCGTCTTCCTTGGTGAACGCGCCACGTTGCGCATCAGGCAAGATCGCTAATACCTCCTCAGAAGGGCGGCATAACCGGGTGCCCAGCGGCGTGACAACCACCGGCCGGTTGATCAGAATCGGGTACTGCAACATGAAGTCGATCAGTTGATCGTCGCTGAAATGATTGTCTGCCAGTTTTAATTGCTCATACGGCTCGACATTTTTGCGTAACAAGGCCCGCACGGGAATACCCATATCCGCAATCAGTTTTACCAGTTCTTCACGGGCCGGTGGGGTTTCAAGATAAAAAATCACGGTTGGCTCAGCGCCGCTGTTGCGGATCAGCTCAAGGGTATTGCGCGATGTACCACAGGCCGGGTTGTGATAAATAGTGATATTGCTCATCAGGAGGTTCTCTTTTTCAATCTTAGTGTGAGGTCAGGCGTTAAACATCCGTTACAGCGCCACAGACAACCGCAGCGCTAAAGCTGCCAGCGTGACAAACAGCACAGGCAGAGTCATGACAATACCCACCCGGAAGTAATATCCCCAGGTAATCGTCATATTCTTCTGTGACAACACATGCAACCATAACAGTGTTGCCAGGCTGCCAATCGGGGTGATTTTTGGCCCCAGATCGCTGCCGATCACGTTGGCATAAATCATCGCCTCTTTAATGACTCCCGTGGCTGTGCTGCCATCAATCGACAGCGCCCCGATCAGCACGGTCGGCATATTGTTCATGATGGAAGAGAGGAAGGCGGTGATAAAGCCGGTTCCCAGCGTAGAGGCCCATAAACCCTGTTCTGCCAGCTGATTCAGCACTGCAGACAGGGCGTGCGTCAGCCCGGCATTACGTAAACCATAAACCACCAGATACATACCCAGCGAGAAAATGACGATTTGCCACGGCGCGCCGCGCAGCACTTTGCCGGTATTAATGATGTGACCTTTCCTGGCGATAATATAAAGGATCAGTGCGCCGACAGCGGCGACCAGGCTGACCGGTACGCCGAGGGGTTCAAGACCAAAGAAACCCGCCAGCAGAAGGATCAGAACCAGCCAGCCTGCTTTGAAGGTGCTGGCATCGCGGACAGCCTCAGCGGGCTGTTTCAGCAGAGAAATATCGTAAACCGGCGGGATGTCTTTGCGGAAAAACAGGTGCAGCATGACCAGTGTTGTCGCAATGGCTGCCAGATTAACCGGGCCCATGACGGACGCATATTCCGTGAATCCCAGGTTGAAGAAATCAGCTGAGACAATATTCACCAGATTTGAGACGATCAGCGGCAGGCTGGCAACATCCGCGATAAACCCGGCTGCCATGACAAAGGCTAATGTCGCGCCGCGACTGAAACCCAGAGCCAGCAGCATCGCCATGACAATCGGCGTCAGAATCAGTGCGGCACCATCATTGGCGAACAGGGCAGCGACCATCGCGCCCAGTAAAATAATCCAGGTAAATAACAGACGCCCGCGTCCGTTTCCCCAGCGTGCAACATGCAGTGCCGCCCACTCGAAGAAACCCGATTCATCCAGCAGCAGGCTGATAATGATAACGGCAATAAAAGTGGCCGTTGCGTTCCAGACTATTTGCCAGACAACCGGAATATCACCCGGATGAACGACACCCGTCAGTAATGCCAGACCCGCGCCCAGCATGGCGCTCCAGCCAATGCCCAGCCCGCGGGGCTGCCAGATAACCAGAATCAGGGTGAGTAAAAAAATAGTACCTGCCAGCAACATGATCGACTCCGTACATATTTGTTATAGTGAATGTGTTTATGGTTTTAACATGAAATCGGTGACTTATTATTCAGCTTGCGGCGTATATTTTCGCGGTCACAGTTCCATGCAGAATCGATAATCGCCGCTGACCATGCAGGCATTTGTGGTGAGAGGCGGTAATGTACCCATTTTCCTTCCCGGCGGTCTGTGACCAGTCCGGCTTCACGTAACAGCGCGATGTGACGGGAGATCTTGGGTTGTGATTCCGCCGTTGCGGCACAGATATCGCAAACGCAAAGCTCTCCTGATTCCCTGAGAAGCATCACAATAGTCGAGCGCGTTTCGTCGGCAAGCAGTTTAAAAAGCTGCGCAGGCTGTAACATATTGAGTCCCGTTGTGGATTAATAAAACATATGCTAATCCATATATGATGGCTTTCAAAGCACAGATTTCAGAAATGAACTCAGGGAAATATGGCGCCTGCTTTCGGTGCGCATAATCATGATTATGTTAAATACAATATCAGATTCCAGAAATCGGAATCCTGGCAGGTTTGCAGATTGCGCTGACGTCAGCGCTAAATGCATGAGTGATTGACTTTAATTTCAATAATAAGAAAATGTTTCTTTTCGCGCGACGACCAGACATCACCGGAGTTTATCATCGCTTTTTCCCGTCATTTTCCTTGCGTCACCGCCGTCAAACACCCTGGTGCCGTTGTGGCTTTTGCGCTGTTACTGGTGGCTGGCTGTGCCTCGACACCGCCAAAATCACTGGTGACGCCGCTGCCGCCGGTGGCGAAGCACCCTCTTCCTGGTCAACCTGTGCAGAGTCATGAACCCGTGCGCGGCGTCTGGCTGGCGACCGTTTCCCGCCTCGACTGGCCACCGGTTAATTCGGTGAATGCCGGCAGTGCGTCTTCGCGCATCAGCCAGCAGCAGCAAGCGCTGACTGCCAAGCTGGATAAGCTCAAAAGTCTGGGCATCAATACGGTTTTCTTCCAGGTAAAACCTGACGGTACTGCGTTCTGGCCTTCAAAAATTTTGCCGTGGTCAGATATGCTGACGGGTAAAATTGGTCAGGATCCGGGTTATGACCCGTTGCAGTTTATGCTCGATGAAGCGCACAAGCGCGGGATGAAAGTCCATGCGTGGTTTAACCCTTACCGTGTGTCGGTGAACACCAAACCTTCGACTGTGGCGGAACTGAATCAGACATTGCCACTGCACCCTGCCAGCGTGTTTGTGCTGCACCGCGACTGGATCCGAACCTCCGGGGATCGTTTCGTGGTGGACCCTGGTATTCCTGAGGCGCGCGACTGGATCACCAGCATCGTGGCGGAAGTGGTGGCGCGTTATCCTGTCGATGGTGTGCAGTTTGATGACTATTTTTATTCCGAATCACCGGGTTCCTCGCTGGATGACAGCCTGACGTTCCGGAAGTACGGTCAGGGTTACGCTTCTAAAGCCGACTGGCGGCGTCACAATACCCAGATGCTGATTGAGCAGGTTTCACGCACCATAAAACAGCTGAAACCAGGCGTGGAATTTGGCGTCAGTCCGGCGGGTGTCTGGCGTAACGTGTCGCATGATCCGGCAGGTTCACAAACTTCCGGCGCAGCGGCTTACGATGAAGCCTATGCGGATACCCGCCTGTGGGTGCAACAAGGTTTGCTCGATTATATTGCGCCGCAACTGTACTGGCCATTCTCCCGCAAGGCGGCGCGTTATGACGTGCTGGCAAACTGGTGGGCAAATGTGGTCAAGCCCACACATACGCGGCTCTACATTGGTGTGGCGTTGTATAAAGTGGGTGAACCGTCCAAAAATGAACCGGACTGGATGGTCAGCGGCGGCGTGCCGGAGCTGAAGAAACAGCTCGATATGAATGAATCCGTACCGCAAATTAACGGCACGATTTTGTTCCGCGAAAACTACCTCAACCAGCCGCAGACGCTGGACGCGGTCCGTTACCTGAAAAGCCGCTGGGGAAGCTGAAATAAGACAGTAAGGCACCGCCTGAACACGCAGGCGGTGCCTTTTTTATTGCGCGTTAAACCTTCATATCAGAACGTGTAATTTGCGCTGACCGAGACATTGCGCGGTTCACCGTAAACGGCGTAATCACTGAGCCACGAGTAGTACGTGCGGTCAAACAGGTTGTTGATGTTGGCCTGCACGGACAGCTGTTTTGTCACCTGATAACGCGTGAACAGGTCCACCAGCGCGGTGCTGCCCTGCGATACACGATGCGTTTCGCCGTCCGGCCCGGTGGCATCCTGGAAGGTGCGGTTCTGCCAGTTTACACCGCCGCCGACGGTCAGATCCGGCATCATCGGTAGCTGGTAGCGGCTGAACAATTTCAGCTGGGTCTGCGGCATATTGCTGTTGAGACGGCTGCCGGTTTCGTCTTTCGCGACATAACGCGTCGCACCAAAGGTCATTTGCAGGTTGTCGGTCACCGCGCCGTTGATCTCAAACTCAGCGCCTTTGCTGACGGTGCCGCTGACCGAGACATACGCCTGCTCGCTGGAGCCGTTAACGTAATTGCTGCCATCTTCCTGTGCCACGTTATCCTGTTCGATACGGAATACTGCCATTGTGGCGGTCAGACGACCGTCCATCCACGCGGATTTAAGCCCGGTTTCGTAATTTTTCCCGGTGGTTGGGGACAGATAATGGCCGTTGATATCGCGGTCAGTCTGCGGCTGGAAGATGGACGTATAACTGGCGTATGCCGACCAGGTGTCGTTGATGTCATACACCAGACCGCCGTATGGCGTGATGTTGTTCTTGCTCATGCTGCCGCTGCTGCCATTGGTGCTCCATTGGGTATAACGTGCGCCAACGATCAGCGAAAGCGGATCCGCCAGTGAGAAGCGGGTGGCGAAATAACCGGCTTTCTGGCGGATGACATCGTCCGCATTCAGATACCAGTCTCCCCACTCCGGCTCGCTGACATTGCCGTTCCAGCTGTTGCCAAAACTGCCAATTGTGTCGCTGTCGAGGGAACCGTCTGCGCTGTAAGTCTGGTTGTGCTGGCGGCTGTAACTGACGCCAGCCACCATCTGGTGCTGACGGCCAAACAGTTCAAACGGCCCGGTGGCGTAAGTGTCGAGGGAATCCACTTTGCGCGTGCCACGGTCTTTACTGCCAAAACCGCTGAGACCAGTGCCCGTCGTGTGATCCGGGAAATCCATCAGATACAGCAATTTATCATTAAACGTTTGCTCGCCATGTGTGCCGTTTACACGGAATGTCCAGCCGTTATCAAAGTCATGTTTAACGTTGGCGAACACTTTACGCGACTGAATAGCATAATTCGTCCAGTCGGCGGAAGTGTTGGTACTGCGGTCATAATGCGTGCGCGAGCCGTCTGTGTACCAGGTTGGCAGGCCACCCCAGGTCGGGTTGCCGGTGTTATTTTCCTGATAATCGTAACCGAGCGACACGGTGGTGTTATCGGTCACATCGGCATCCACCACGCCGTAGAAGAATTTTTTACGCTTGTGATAGCGATCCAGCCAGCTGTCCTGATCCTGATAACCGGCTACCACGCGCCCGCGCACCGAACCTTCCTGATTCAGCGGGCCGGAAGCATCGAGCACGTAACGCTGTTTGTTCCAGCTTCCGTAACTGGCGCTGATATCGCCGGTGAATTCTTTGCTGTCGGCGTGTTTACGCACCATGTTGACAGAGGCGGCCGGATTGCCCGCCCCGGTCATCAGGCCTGTGGCGCCACGCACCACTTCGATGCGGTCATAAATCGCGGTGTCTTCGGCGGCATCACCAAAATTCCAGGTGTCGCTGACGGACGTTGGAATGTCGTCGTAAGTGTAATTATTGATGTAAAAACCGCGGGAGAAATAGGATACGCGTTCGCTGTCGATGACTTCCGTCGAGATGCCGGTGGTGTTATTCAGCACGTCGCCCACCGACTGGAGGTTCTGATCCTGCATGCGCTGTTTGGTGATCACACTGACCGACTGCGGAATATCGCGCGGCGTCAGGTTCATTTTGGTGCCCGCAGTGGTGGTTTTGACCGCGTAATCCTGCCCGTCGCTGGCAGCGGCGGTCGCCGAACCTTCAATCACCATATCCTGCTGCGAGCCGGATGCGGCGGTATTCGCGGTGCCTGTCGTCCCACTGCCGGTTTCAGCGGCCTGCGCCGGATTCACCAGAACAAAAATCGCCAGCGCCAGTGTGGAAACCGTAAATGTTTTTCTTACCTTTAACGCACCCTGCTGCACGTCATATACCCTGCCATTCAAAGACATAACACATTCCCATAGCAATTTTTTTAAGGGCGAGTCTGTTTCTATTTATTGTTTTAACCAGAACAGCTCGAAATGAGAATGTGAATAGTAATTATTAACATTAACCCTGTCGCGCAGAGGATTCATCTTAATAAGTAACAAATTATGAATGCAAAAAAATTCAGAGGAAAATAAGAACCCGGCGAAGAACTTCACCGGGTTTAATGATGAGGCAAATTGCTTTACGTCCGCACCAAAGCCCGCGACTTATCCAGCAGGAAAGGCCGCAGGTAACCGACAGTATTGGAAAGCAGAATCACGTCCTCGGAAAGGCGAATACTCAGCACGTCCGTCAGGTATTTTTTACGGGTGACCATACGCTGCCAGACCTCCGGGAACTGCGTTTCCAGCTCTTTTCGCAGTGATTCATCTGCCAGCCCTACCGTATCTTCGATGCTGCTGCCACCATAGCCGGGTAATGACGGAATAATATCAATCTGAAACAACATGCCACTTTCAAACGGGATCACTGAGCCACCGTATACCGGAGAACACAGCCACTCCTCATCTGCAACCAGATGACCGGGATTGAGATGCCAGTGATAGATGCTCTGTGGCAGCGTTTGCTCAACAAGCTGATAAAGCTCGCCGCCGGTCAGCCCGATACGCAGTGCTTCAAGCCAGGTTACTACCGTGTGGTAATAGGGTATCGCGAGCCGCTGCAACCAGTCCGAAACCTCTTCCGGTAATTCATTTTCCGCCGCCACCACATACGCCGCACGGCTGGTGAGGCCTCCTTTGTATCCGGTGGTGAGCGAAAACTTATCGCCACGCCGGATAGTTTTGTCGGAAGGATACAGATTCGCATGGGCGAAACGCTCGCCCGTCGCGGCAATCATAATCACGTTCCCGTGCTGGCCTTCTCCTGCCAGTAACTGACCGATTTCTTTTTCTGATTTGCCGGGTGCAATCGTATCCAGCGCCGCAAGCACCTGAGTGGAGGCCAGGTTGGCGCCGTATTCATAAAACGCCACTTCATTAGCGGTATTAATCCGCCGCGCACCATTTTCTGGCGAGGTAAACAGACCGGTGGCGTTTACCACATCTCCAGCCACGCCCGCGGCCTTTCGGACTGCGTCGAGGACAAACGCGGGCACATCAAAGGTGGTTTTATCCGTGACAGGGTCACATCTGAACAGTTTCCAGCCTGCGATGCCAACGTGCTGCACGTCAGTAATACCGGCAGATTTAAGCAAATCGTGCAGCGGCTGATGATGTTTCATCGGCTGGTTGGGCAGGGAAAACACCGGCGCATGCAGGCAGCGACCCGCGTTGCGCGCATGGGGAACCAGTTTCAGATTTTCATTCCCCATAACATAAGTCAGCTCACCGGTCGCGCGCACCACCAGCAAGGCTTCTTCAAAGCGCGGGATAAAACCCGCAAGATATTCGAAATTGCCGCCGTGTTCTTTGTCGGCATAAATCACCAGGCTGTCGAGCTGATGCTGTTGCATCGCGTGAAGGATATGACGCAGGCGTGACGCCATGGTTTCATCGGATAACACCGGGGTGGAAATGTGAGGGTAAGTCGCGGGAGCCGGGAGGGTTTTCAGTGAATACTCATGTTCAGCTTTCATTGCCTGTCCTTTTGCATGGCGGGGGGAAAGAGGATTATGCCCCAAACGGCCTCTTAAGGCCGCATTCACCGGACAGGGAACTCTGCTAAATTTAAGGTAATTCCCTGCTGTTGCTGCCTGACGAGGTTAATAACGATGGTTACCGAGAGTGATAAGGGCAAAGACCTCAGTCAGGCTACCGCTGAGCTATTTGCCGAACTTATTCCCTATCTCCAGTTCCGTACTGTCCCCGCGGGCTCGCGCTTCCATCTGTATGAGAGGGGGGAATTTTATTGTTATTTCATTCGCAAAGGCTGGTTTAAAACCTTTCATAACGACGAACCTGTGCTGATAGGTACGTTGTCAGTGCCGGGCATCATTGGTATTGGCGGTGCGGTGCCCTCAGAGGCCAGAATGTTTATTCAGGCGCAGGATGAATCTGAGATTGCCGTCTCCACCGTGGCGGAGATGCATGCCCTGATTGATCGTCTGGAGTTGTGGGAGCCAATGGCAAAGCACTTTTTCAGGATGACCAACAATCTCTATGTCAAAAGCACAATGCTGACGGCACCGACATCCTATGAAATTCTGCGCCACCAGCTCATGGAACTCATGAAAGAACCGCCGGAAATACGCGAAAATATTCCTGCTGCCCATTACATTCAGCTTAAGACGCACCTTTCACGCAGCACGATCATGAAAGTGCTTTCACAATTGAAACAGGGGGGATATGTGAGGCTGCACAACGGTATTCTGAAAGAAGTGATCCGTTTGCCACTGAAATACTGAGCGTGGTATCAGGGGGGAAGAAAGCGTGCCGTTACGCACGCTGTTCTCTCAGTTACGCGGCTTTTACCGCACGGACTTTTTTGGCCGTGGCAGGTTTTTCGGCAACATTTTCTTCGGCAGCATTTTCTTCAGCAGCCACGTTTTCTGCGACCACTTCTTCTGCTTCTGCTTCTGCTGGCGTTTCAGCGGCGGGCTGGTGTGCGATTTCTGCTTCCGGCAATTTGCTGGTGCGCAGAATATGCTGGACGGTGTCTTTCTGCTCGGCGAGGTGAAGTGCAATGTTTTCCGCCAGTGCTTCATCCATCCCGATATTGCTCTGTAACAGCCATTCAGTAAAAGCATCCGCCATGTCCAGCATCTTGTCGTAAGCGTCTGCTTCTTTCTTATTGGCAAAAGTCATTTTCTCTTCACCTTTTCTGACCACAACAAATTTTGTTTCAACAGCCATGATTCGCTCCTTATACTGTAATTATATACAGCATACCAATAATCAGTGCAGGATACATCATCCGGCCTGATTTTTATAGTGCGGCGCGTCAAAGGCCGGGCACATACCCTGGCAACTATAACGCGGGTGAATTTCTCAGCGTTAGCCGGTAAGGTAGAAAAGGACCTGTTTTCAACGAACTTGTGAGGTTCCCGTGACAAACCTGAAAGCTGTATGCAACTGGACCAAAGACACTTATCTGATCACTACCGATTTTCAAAAACTGGATATTCCGGCAATTCACGCCTACCCGACCCGGTCAAGCTGGGCGCCGGGCATTGACGAACAGACAGTTCGCGCTGGCGCAGAAAACAGCCTGAACTTCGGGTTGTTCGACGACGGAAAACAGATCGGTTACGCCCGCTTTATCACGGACTACGCCACCTTTGCTTACCTGTGTGATGTCTATGTGCTGGAAGATTATCAGGGAAAAAATCTGGGCGCATGGCTGATCGAATGTGTGCAGTCGCATCCGGTCACAGCAAAACTTCGCCGGATGGCACTCTTTACTTCTACCGCGCCGTGGTTGTATCAAAAGTTTGGTTACACACCGGTTAACGAACCTGACTACACCTGGGTCATCACCCGGCCAGGAATTTACCTGAACAAAGACGGGTAGTTCAGGCTTTCCTGAACGCACGGCTGGAAACAGAAACTGAATTCTGGTCAGGGTCTTTCGCATTGGTGAACTCATCGCCGTCGGCCTGATGGCGCGGGCCACATTCCGGACCGTTCTATATACAGGCAGCGGCTTTGAGATTTTCAGTCACCATCCGCACAAAGTTATCGCGAATGACATCTTCATTCCGGGCGTCCCATGCAATCCCCACCTGCCAGCGCGTCGCAGGGCCGGTGAGCGGAAGTATTTTCAGCTCCGGCGGCGCAATATGCACGACGCTTTCGGGTAGCAACGCCACGCCGATCCCGGCCGCTACCAGTGCGACAATAGTCTGGATATCCTCCGCCAGTTGAACCGATGAAACATGAAACAGATTCTCCTGTAAAAAACGGTCTGTCTGCGCATTCAGCCCCCCCGCCCGCTCAGTATACAAACGCAGTAACGGACGGTTCCTGAGCCTTTCACTCATATCCTCGCCGTTATCTTCAGACACCACCAGCACCAGTTTATCCTCAAACAGCGCGTGGTAACTGAGCGGTGCAGGCGGCGGGACACGCACAAAACCAATGTGCAGTTCCCCGCGTTGCAGCATGTCGTATTGCTGCGCGGAAGGCAGATCTTCCAGCGTGATATCCACGCCGGGATATGCTGCGCGGAATTTCGCAATACATTGTGGCGCCAGGATGAAACTCGACAGGCCGAATCCTGCCGCCAGCAGCCCTTCTCCCCCCTTTTCAACCTGGCTGGCATGTTGCATAAACGCGGCCATTTGTCGCAATACTTTCTCCGCTTCCGGCAAAAGCCGCTGGCCTGCGGCTGTCAGCGCACTGCCGTGTCGTCCGCGGGCAAAAAGCGCCACGTTCAGCGTCGATTCCAGCAGATTGATCTGTTTGGTGAGTGCCGGTTGTGAAACGGAAAGCGCCTGCGCTGCCTGCGCATAATTCCCTTTTTCAGCCAGTGTGACAAAAGCCCTGAGCAAACGTGTGTTCACTTTATATATTCCATTGGGTTATCAGATTTGGAAATCATTTCATTATAAAGTTATCAGTCGCATTGCTCTAATACCAGCGTCAACCGAAATCCCTGAAGACGTATGGAGAAGATCATGTCGGACCCCAAAACACTCAAAGCAGCGGTCATTCAATTTCAGCATCAGGCGGGTAACAAAAAATATAACCTGTTAATTATGGAGCGTTTTATCGAAAAAGCGGCTATTGAAGGCGTCAATATTTTGGCCTTTCCGGAAATGTGTATCACCGGTTACTGGCACGTGCCCAAACTCGATGCTGCTGGCGTTCAGGCACTGGCGGAGCCAGCCGAGACCGGCCCCTCTGTTGCGCTGATCCGCTCGCTGGCCGTGAAACATCAGATGCTGATTGGCGCCGGATTTATCGAACGTGCCGCTGACGGGCGTCTGTATAATGCCTACGCCGCCTGCATGCCTGACGGTTCGGTACACATCCACCGCAAAATGCACGCCTTTGAACATGAGGCTTTCAGTTGCGGCGACAGTTATACCGTGTTCGGGACCCCCTGGGGCGTGAAGGTCGGGATCCTCATCTGCTGGGACAACAATCTGGTGGAAAATGCCCGTGCCACCGCCCTGCTGGGAGCAGATATTTTACTGGCACCGCATCAGACAGGCGGCACACATTCACGCAGCCCGCACGGCATGAAACCGATACCGCTGGCATTGTGGCAGCAGCGTGCTGAACGCAAAGAAGAGATTACCGCAGCGTTTAAAGGTCCCAGCGGCCGGGAATGGCTGATGCGCTGGTTGCCCTCACGCGCTCACGATAACGGCATGTTTATTTTGTTCAGTAACGGCGTCGGTGCGGATGATGATGAAGTACGCACCGGTAACGCGATGATCCTCGATCCTTATGGCCGGATCGTCGATGAAACCTGGGTTGCTGCGGATGCGATGGTCAGCGCGGATCTGGATTTATCGCTGATCCCGATGAGTACCGGCAGGCGCTGGATGGCAGGCCGCAGACCCGATTTGTATCATATTCTGACTGAATATCAGGGCTATGAGCGGGATGCAATGACGGCACGTTTTTCTGAGGAATTACCGGGGATCCCAAAACGCTAAATCACCGTGGATTGATGAAGCGAAAAAGGCTCCTTGCGGAGCCTTATTCCTGATCCAACAGCGATGTGCCATATGAATTATCGATGGTACACAGCCAGCGACCGTCCGGTTCATGGCGGAAAACATAGGTGGCACGGCGGGTAGTGGTCACCTTTCCGCCCTGCCCGTCGGGAAAATGCAGCACCGTTTCCATGATCACCAGCGCATCCTCTGCCCCTTCAATCACCTGCATTTCGCCCTGTTCTACCACCAGCTGATCCTGAAAATAATCCGAGATGGCGATAAAGGCTTTGCGGATGTCGGTTTTGCCGCGGGCAATCATGCCCGGTTTAATTACCAGCGCCGCCTCTTCGGCATAATGCGCCATCAGTGCGTCAAAATCCCTGACAGATATGGCTTTGTCACAGGCTTCGATAACCTGGCGGATCGGGTGTGTATTCATCCGTTAATGTCCTTTTGCTGAGTTCCAGAGTAAAGAGATACCCGCCAGAAATAACATGATGTCGATCAGGCGGTTGAAGGATGTCTCTGACATCTTAATAACAAATTTTTTTCCAATAAGCATCCCTGTCGTCAGTGCGCCACCCACCAGCAAGCCGCTCAAAAACACCGGCCACGGCATTGCACCAATCACGCTGAACGCTGAGGCTTTGGCGAAATAAATCGCGAACGAGGCGGCAGCCTCGGTGGAAAGCAGCGCGCCTTTCACCAGCCCGTAACCGGCGAAAACCGGAATGGTCAGCGGGCCGGTTGAAAATACCACACCGGTCAGAAACCCTGTCAGCGCGCCTGCCATCGCCAGTTGCGCACTGCTGAGGGTAAACGCCCGGCAACGGGCGTAATGACGCAAAGGGATCAGCAACAAGAAGAACGCGCCGATACATATATTCGACAGCGTGGCGGGCATTTCCCACAGGGTATTTGCGCCGAGAACGGCGGCGGGAATGCCGGGCATGGCGTACAGCAAAAATGCCCGAATGTTGATGTCTTTGCGCCAGAGAAGCACGCGGGAGATGTTGCCGACAATAGCGGCAATCGCCATCACCGGAATCGCAGTTTTCGGGCCGAAAGTATACGTCAGCGCCGGCAACAGCATGATGGAACCGCCGGTGCCGACAACACCGCTGATCACACCCGCCAGTATGCCCGTCAGAGCAATCACCACATACATCACGTCACATTTCCTTTTCTCAGGGGGAATGCGGGCGATGATAGCGTTTAGGAAATGGCGTAACCCGTGATAAAAAGTCACATAATCGTGATTAAAAAGGAACGACCATGCATGCACTTCCCCCGATAACGGCCCTCCGCGCCTTTCTTGTCGCCTGTCATGCCGGGAGTTTTACCGCCGCAGCGCAGGAGTTATGCATTACGCACGGCGCGGTAAGCCGCCATATTCAGGGGGTGGAAAAGTGGTTTGGGGTGAATTTATTTCGTAAAGAAGGCCAGCGGCGGGTGCCGACACCTTATGCGCTGACGCTGGCACGCGAGCTGGGCAGTGCGTTCGATACCCTGTCGGATATCGCCCTGCGCTACGGTAATGGCGGGCGGAATAACGTGTTCAATGTCAGCGTGCCAACCACCATGAGCCTGAAATGGCTGCTGCCTCGCCTTGATGATTTTTATACGCAATTTCCTGAGGCAAACCTGCAAATCTCTACGGCCAATACCGAGCAGTTACACATTGTGGGGCATTACGATTTGCTGATCCGTCGTGAAACCGGTGCCACGGAATATTCCGCGATCCCTTTTCTGGCTGATACCCATTGCCTGATGGCCGCCCCGGCGCTGCTCAAACGCTTTTCGCTGGAGACGCCGGAGGACGTGCTGAAATGTCCGCGCATTGAAACCCTCACCCGTCCCGGACACTGGAATTTATGGCTGGCGGCGGCAGGGCTGGAGAAACCGCCGGTCAGCGGCTTTCGCCGTTACGATCATTTTCACGTTTCGTTGCATGCGATGCTGGAAGGAATTGGCGTCGGGCTGGGGCCGGTCAGTACGTTGTCGGCGGAAATCCGTCGCGGGAATCTGATACCGATGTTCCCGCAGATTACCGTCGCGCCCTGCCATTACCACGCCCTGACGCCAGTGGGCGTGCAGAAAACCCTGCTCCACCAGGCGTTTGAACGCTGGCTGGTGGCCCAGGGTGAATGCGGCAATCAGTCGTAATTCTCACCATATAAACCAATCAACCGCCGCACGACGCCGTTGGTCCAGCCGAAACCGTCCTGCAGCGGATATTCCCCGCCGCCGCCTTCGCGGGATGTGTCGCCTGAAATGTGGTATTTCTCAATCAGTTTATGGTGTTGCTGATAATACTGATTCACGGTTTTCAGCCAGTTACGGGCAATTTCATCGCCCAGTACATCATTGCCGTATTGCTTAAAGCCCTGAATCGCCATCCATTGCAGCGGTGCCCAGCCGTTGGGTTTATCCCACTGTTGACCGGTTTCATACTCTGTCGCCATGATGCCGCCGGGAGTGAGTAAGCGGGTACGCACGGCGTCTGACAGACGTTCGGCCTGATAATGGCTGGCAAGTCCGACATACAAAGGCACCACGCTGGCGGCAGAAAACAGCGCCATTTGCTGACGGTGCCAGTCGTAATCACGGAAACAACCTTCGTTGTCATCCCACAGATAACAGTTGATGGCCTCGCGGCGTGTTTCGGCTTTCCGGCGGAATAACGTTTCGGTGACTTTATCCCCTTTCAGTCCGGAAATATTGGCAATGGTACTTTCCAGCTTGTGCAGAAACGCATTCAGATCCACCGGGATAAATTGCGTGGTGCGGATGCTGGCGAGACGATGCCCGTCACGCAACCAGCGCGACGAATAATCCCAGCCGGATTCCGCGCCAGCGCGCAAATCGCGGTAAACCTCATTTGCCGGGCGGCTCGAAAGTTTCGCGGTTTCGACATCTTCGCGCCACGATTCATCGCGCGGTGTGTCCCTGTCATCCCAGTAACGGTTGAGCAGCGTGCCATCCGGCAGGCAAACCACATGCCGGTAAGCCTGATTCGGCGCCAGAGAATCCGCGCCGTCCATCCAGAACTCATATTCCATTTTCAGATGGTCAAGGTAACGCCGCGCACCGCGCACGCCGTCTTCCTCGAACAGTTCGACCATCAGCGCAAACACCGGTGGCTGGGAACGGCTGAGATAATACGTGCGGTTGCCGTTAGGAATATGGCCGTACATCTCGATAATCCAGGCGAAATTATCCGCCATGGTGCGCAACAGATCATTACGGCCACTTTCCGCCAGCCCTAACATCGAAAAGTAAGAATCCCAGTAATAGGTTTCACTGAAACGCCCGCCCGGCACCACATAGGCCTGGGGCAACGGCATCAGTGACGACCAGGGCACGTGGTCTTCCGGCTGGCGCGTGAGCACCGGCCACAGTTTGTCGATGTGCTCTTTCAGCGAATCGCCGGGGTCGGAGACGTATTCATCATCACGATGTTCCGGCAGCCAGAAATGCGCGTCCACAAATCGTTTCAGGTTGAAGCCCGGATGGTTTTTTATCCGCCGATAACGCAGCAATATGTCCAGCGGATCCATTTTCGGCGGGCAGTCGGGAAAGGTTTTGCTGTCCTCGAAAAGCCCTGAAGATTGCACACTGGTAAACAATTCCAGATAACGGTCGGCAGGCGTTAAGGCATCAGAAGGCGGCAAACCTTCGATCATCCCCGGCTCCGGTTCCGCATCCATCATCCGGTCAAGGATCAGTTCAATGGGCTCGAGCTCGCTCAGACGCGTCTCTTCGCTATCAGCGTTTTCGCTGTCAAACAGCGCGTTTTCATTCGTCTGGTAATTCGCATTTTGCATATGCAGCAAGCCTCTTGCTTAGAAAGTTTATGCGACAGCGTTGTTTTTTTCTCCCTGTGGCGAAATGGCGTATAAATCGCGCAAATAGGTTTCGCCCCAGTTCGCAATATCATTTTTGCGCAGCACCGCCATCATGTCGTTATAACGCTCAAGCCGTTCTTCCAGCGGCATGGTCAGCGCTTTATCCAGCGCCGCCGCCACGTCATCACGGTCATAAGGGTTGACGATCAGCGCCGACGTTAGTTCATTCGCCGCACCGGCAAATTGTGACAAAACAAGAACGCCGGGATCTGTCGGATCCTGCGCGGCGACATATTCTTTCGCCACCAGATTCATGCCATCACGCAGCGGCGTTACCAGCCCGACATCCGTCAGACGGAATAATTTCATCAGCAGGCTGCGCTGGAAATGCTGGTTGAGGTAAAACAGCGGCGTCTGGTTGATGCCACCGTATTTACCGTTGATGCGCCCCACCTCGGTTTCCAGCTGATGACGAAGTTCCTGATAAGCCTGCACGTCGCCGCGTGATGTCGGAGCGATTTGCGAATAGCGCACTTTACCGCGATGCTGCGGGAATTTTTCCAGCAATGCCTCAAAGGCCAGAAAACGTTCCGGCAGCCCCTTGGTGTAATCGAGACGCTCGCAGGAAATGATGTTTTTCGCTTCGCGAAGTTCACGTTCCATCGCCGCCATTTTCGGTGGCAGCGGGCCTTCGGCCATTTCCTTAATGCTTTCCGGCGCAATGCTGATCGGGTATACGCCAGTGGCAAAGGTTTTGCCAAATGCCTGATGCTGATGCGCGTCGCAATCTTCAATATCGGTCAGTGCCTTGAGATTATCCAGAAATGCCAGGCGGTCCCCTTCGGTCTGGAAGCCCAGTAAATCATACTCACACATCATCTTGAGCAATTCATCGTGCGTCGGCACCGCATTAAAAATTTCCGGGGTCGGGAACGGAATATGCAGGAAGAAACCTATGCGGTTTTTTACGCCGAGTTTGCGCAGCGCAGCGGCAAACGGCAGTAAATGATAATCGTGGATCCACAAGATATCGTCTGCTTTGATCAGCGGCTGCAATCTTTTCGCCAGCATGTCATTGACCCGGCAGTAACCGTCCCAGGCTTCACGCTGGAAATCCACCAGATCAATACGATAATGAAGTGCTGGCCAAAGTACGGCATTGGAAAACTGGCAGTAATACAGATCGTAATCGTTTTGATTAAGCGGAACCGAAGCGTAAGTAATGCCGTCATCTTCCATCAGATTCAGGTCATCCTCTTCTTCGCCCGATATTTCACTTATCTCACCATTCCAGCCAAACCAGAGGCCTGATGTATTTTTCAGCGCATCCAGAATGCCCACGGCCAGTCCACCGGCGGATTTGGAACCGTCAGGAATGGCAATTCGGTTAGAGACAACCACCAGGCGACTCATAATTCAGACTCCTTGTTAAATGTTAATGTGTGACGTTGTAACGCCTCGATCCAACGGTAAACATCGCGAACGGTTTTGACGCGATAATGCGCCAGACTTGAACCTTCGCCGACTTTCACCGTGATCCCCTGCATGGCGTTAACCACTTCGAACCCTTTTTCATCGGTCAGGTCATCGCCGACGAATACCGGAATACGCCCGGAAAATGGCGTCTGTTGCATAAACGTATAAATCGCTGCGCCTTTATCTTTACCGCGGGGTTTAATCTCGAGAACGCATTTACCCGGCTGAAGAACAAGCTCAGGGAATTTTGCCACCACGGATTCAGCCAGTGCTAATACCTGCTGCTGATACAGCATCGCCTGACGATAATGCAAAGCAAAAGCCATGCCTTTGGTTTCGAGCAAGGTACCCGGCAGTGCGGCCATGCCCGCTTCGAGGGTCTGTTGCACCTCCTGCGCCACATCATCGGGTAAGGTGACACGGTGCAGAGTGCCGTTGCCGTCGCGCATTTCAGCCCCATGAACGCCCGCAGCAGGGAGAACCAGCGGGCTGACCAACTGATCAAGCTGTTCCACCGGACGCCCCGACACCAGCGCCAGCGCGCCGGAAGAGGCCGCAAACAGCGTTTGCAGATGATCACGAACTTCAGCGGGGATGGTGACGGCATCCGGTTCAGCGCGGATTTCAGCAAGTGTGCCATCGACATCGAAAAAGAAGGCGTATTGGCGACTGTCCAATACAGGGAGAAGCGGTGTTTCGGTTGTATTTTCCTGAATTTCTGCAGTCAAAGTGACTCTCCTTTTAATGAGTTACAGCTCAACGCGTCATTGCGTTGAAAACCTCTGAAATGAATTATCAATAGGTAAATATAGCTCTGAACAGGAGAGTTGCAGCGATTATCAGATTAATCCAGACCGCGTCAGGCGGGCATTTCCGGCAAAAAATCCCTGCCGGCTGCCCGTCCGGGGGTTAAGAACCGGGGCCGGTTTCTGCCGCATTGACTATCACACTGATGCCGGAATGCTGCGCCAGTTTTATGCAATCCTGCGTGTCCTCTCCGCCGGAAAAAGCCAGCACCACATCCGGCTGGCTGTCTTTCATCATAAAGAGATTGCGGCGTATTTCGGCGTATTTACCGTGCAGTGACCAGTTAGCGGGATAACGGACAATGTGCACATCGGCGGTGCGTGCCCAGCGTTCGATCATCGCGCCCAGCGACTGATGTCCGCCGTGGATCAGCACGCTTATCGGGTGTGATTGCGAAAACGCATCCAGTGCCCGTTGTACCCTGTTGATATCTGCATAAAAGCGCCCCGCGCAAATCAGTACCCTCATGTTCTATCCTTCTGTTTTTATCATTTTGTTTTTACTTCCGCGTGTCCGTGACGTCATCGCTCAGGCGATCAATCACCGGATACGCCACCGCAGCGATATGATGATGAACGCGCCTGTAATCACGCAGCACACGCTGGAAAATATCGCCGGATTCCGCCCAGGCATTTTTATCATCACGCAGATTTTTGAAATGCTCGCGGCTTGCCCTGGCTTCAATCTGGCGGATCACCTCTTTGCGCGAAACCAGCTGATGCGCGGCTGAGAGATCTTCACCCAGGAATGCGGTGACCGCCAGGCGCTGGCTGTTCAGGATCTCCGTGTGCAGCAGGCCAATGTTGTGCAGTTCAACGTCGCTGAAAGGTGTATTGCGGCGGGCACGGCGTGTCGCCAGCTCGGTGAGGCTGGTGGAAAGAATGTCTCCGGCGTGCTCAATGTTAATCACAAACATCAGGATTTCCTGCGCGCGGTCGGCATCGCTGTCACTCAGCCCTTCCTGTCCTAAATCCGCCAGATAGGCGCGGATTGCCGCACTCAGACCGTCAAGCGAATGATCTAACCGGCGGATTTCAGCCGCAGACTGATTATCTGCAGTCTTGAATAACGTCCGCAGCCGTTCGAGCATCAGGTTAAGCATGTCGGCCAGCCGCAGGGATTCACGCACTGAATTGGAAAGCCCGATATAAGCCACATCAAGCCCGGTTTCGTCGAGATACACCGGCATTTCTGCATCAGCGGCAGGTTGTTCCTCCGGGAAAATCCTTTCCAGCACACGGGCCAGCGGGCCGGTCAGCCCGATAAATACCCCGGCCAGCACGGCGCTGAACGCGGTGTGAAACCACACAACAAGTTGCGGCGTGGTCAGCGCAAGACCCGCGGCAACATGGCTGAGCAGCGGCATCAGGGCCAGCGCGAAAACACAGCCCGCGCCGCGCACCAGCAGATTACCCAGCGGCAGACGGCGCGCCACCGCCGAACCGGCGTTCAGCACCGGCGGCAGTGCGCCACCGATATTGGCACCCAGCACCAGCACCATGGCGGTCACCGGCGTCATCACGCCCGTGGCGGCGAGTGAGGCAATCAGCAAAATCACTGCCACGCTGGAATGACACACCAGCGTGAGAATGATGGCCACCATCAGGGCAATCAGCGTATCGCCTTCTAATCCCTGCATCACGGCGCTGAATACTTCCGTGTTTTCGATGTGTCCGAGTGTGGCACTCAGCAGGCTGAGTGCCAGCAACATCAGCCCGAGGCCGATCAGCGCGCAGCCTGCACTTTCAAACCCGGAATGGTCGCGCATTTTGAACACGACAAAACCGCTCAGTATCAGCAACGGTATGGCGATCGCGGTGTTGAAACTCATCAGTTGCACCACCAGGGTGGAACCGACATTTGCGCCGAGCATGACCGCCAGCGCGGGCGCCAGGCTGAGCGTGCCCGCGGCGGTAAAAGAGGTGGCCATCAGGCTGACTGCGGTGCTGCTTTGCAGCAAACCGGTAATACCGATCCCGGCGAGCAACGCCATCCAGCGGCTGGACAGATGATGGCCCATCCAGTGGCGTAACGGTGTGCCGAAGCCACGTTGCAGCGCGGTCGAAATCATGTGAGATCCCCACAGCAGCAGCGCAATAGCGCCTGCCAGATTGACCAGCAGCGTAGTGCCGGATTGGGGGGTCATGGTTGTTACAGTGTGGGTCATAGACATAGCGGCTCCCCTTTTTCAGGGTTGTCATTGTTATTCGTTACAGCGGTTAACGCGCATCACAGCGGGTGCAGGTGCCGTCATCGCGACGGCACCCGGTTTCTGCGTATAACAGTTCAGCAGATCAGAACCACTGTTTGAAACGGCGGATATAAATCGTTTTCATACCTTGTGCCACGCAGCAGTAAGCCAGCAGCGTACCGGCCAGCCACGGGAAGTATTCCCACGGCAGCGCCTGCAATCCGACAATCGGTCCGAGCGGAGAGAACGGCACGTAGATACCGACCGCCATGACCAGACCGGTCATCAGCATCACCGGCCAGGCGGCAGTGCTCTGAATGAACGGGATCTTCCGGGTGCGCAGCATATGCACCACCAGTGTTTGTGACAGCAGCCCTTCCACAAACCAGCCAGACTGGAACAGCGTCTGCATCGATTCACTGTTGGCGCTGAACACAAACCACATCAGCGCAAAGGTGGTCATATCGAAAATCGATGAGGTCGGGCCAATCCATACCATAAAGCGGCCGATGTTTTTTGCGTCCCACTTACGCGGTTTTTTCAGGAACTCCTTGTCGATTTTGTCCCACGGCAGTGCCAGCTGGGAGATGTCATACATCAGGTTTTGCAGCAGCAAATGAATCGCCAGCATCGGCAGGAACGGAATAAACGCACTGGCGACCAGCACAGAGAACACGTTGCCGAAGTTAGAACTGGCCGTCATATTGAGGTATTTCATGATATTGCCGAAAGTCTCGCGCCCTTTCAGCACGCCCTCTTCCAGCACCATCAGGCTTTTTTCCAGCAGGATAATATCGGCTGACTCTTTGGCGATATCGGTGCCGCTGTCGACGGAAATGCCGACATCAGCATCCCGCAGCGCAGGCGCGTCGTTGATCCCGTCGCCCAAAAATCCGACAGTGTGGCCGTTGGCCTGCAACGCTTTCAGCACGCGGGATTTTTGCAGCGGCGTCAGCTTGGCAAACACCGTGCGTTCTTCCACCAGCTGGCGCAGTGAGGCATCATCGAGGCGTTCAACCTGCGAGCCGAGTAACGGTTCACCCGGCTCCAGACCGACCTGACGGCAGATACGGCTGGTCACGATGGCGTTATCGCCGGTCAGCACTTTCACCGTCACACCGATATCACGCAGTGCGGCAATCGCCGGACCCGCAGATTCTTTCGGCGGATCAAGGAAGGTCAGGAATCCGCTGATGATCAGATCATGCTCATCGTCAGTGCCATACTGTTTTTTGACGTCGGCTTTCGGGATCGTCCGGGTCGCCACCACCAGCACACGGAAGCCATCCTGGTTGTAGTCGTTGGCCATCGCCAGTAACGCGTCACGACGTGAAGGATTCAGTGCCACCACTTTGCCGTTTTCATGCATATGGGTGGAAATACTGAGCATTTCTTCCACCGCGCCTTTGCACACCAGCAGGTGATTCTCCAGCGGATCCTTCACCACGATCGACAGGCGACGACGGATAAAATCGAACGGCATTTCATCGACCTTGCGGTAGCCCTGTGGCCTGACGAAGCCCGGTGTGTTTTCGGAGAAGTAAATCACCGCCTGATCCATCAGGTTTTTGATGCCGCTCTGATGAAAACTGTTCAGCCACGCCAGTTGCAGCACGGAATCATTGTTCTGACCGTGCGTATCGATGTGGTGCTCAAGAATGATTTTATCTTGCGTCAGCGTGCCGGTTTTGTCCGTACACAGCACGTCCATGGCGCCAAGGTTCTGGATAGCGTTCAGGCGTTTTACGACCACTTTACGCTTCGCCATTGCCACTGCGCCTTTCGCCAGATTGGCGCTGACGATCATTGGCAGCATTTCCGGCGTCAGACCCACGGCTACCGCCACCGCGAACAGCAGCGCGTCCCACCATTCACCTTTAGTAATGCCGTTGAGCAGGAACACCACCGGCACCATTACCAGCATGAAACGGATCAGCAACCCGCTGACGCTGTTCACGCCGCGATCAAAGGCCGTTTGAGCGCGGGTACCGACAATGGCTTTGGCAAGCGATCCGAAATACGTCCGTGCGCCGGTCGCCACGACCACCGCCTGCGCGGTGCCACTGACCACGTTGGTGCCCATGAAACAGATGTTGGGAATATCCAGCAGGTTTTCGTTTTCCTCATTGAGGGCGCTGGCCGATTTAGGGGCGACATCGCCCATCGTGTCGTACTTTTCGACCGGCAACGCTTCACCGGTCAGCACTGCCTGACTGATAAATAAGTCACGGGATTCGATCAGCCGCACATCGGCCGGGATCATATCCCCGGCGTAAAGCTGCACGATGTCACCGACCACCAACTGACGCATCGGGATTTCACACAGTTTGCCCTGCCTGCCCGGCATGTCGCGGCGCAATACGGTGGCAGTGGTGCGAACCATGGCTTTCAGCGCTTCGGCGGATTTTGCCGAACGGTATTCCTGCCAGAAACGCACCAGCCCGCTGAGGCCGACCATCGCGCAAATGATGTAAACCGACACCAGATCCGTTTCTTCTCCGGCGCGCAGCGGCAGCCAGTAATCGGTAAAGAAGCTGATTATCGCCAGCACGGCGAGCACATAAATAAACGGGTTGTTGAATGCTTTGATTAACTGAACCAGCGCGTGAGGTGGCCTGTCGTGTGCCACTTCGTTGTAGCCTTCTTTCTCCAGCCGTTTCGCCGCTTCCCCATGCGTGAGGCCCGCGCGGCTGGCATTAACATTAATCAGCGTCACGTCAATGCCGTTTTTGGCTTCCTGAGCGGCGCGCATGGAGAGCGCCTGTTTCTTTCTTTCTGCTGTTTTTCTTTCGAGTGTATTGTTGTTTTGTACAGTCATGGTGGTACTCCTGTCACCGGATAACGTGCAGGGGAATAATGTCGCCTGTTATTTCAGGCAGTAAAAACCCTTCACGTTATTTCAGTGATCGGTATTAAATTCATATCGCGCAGAATTCCCCGCCGTTTATTATCCTTTAATTAAAAAGGGCCTAAACAGAGTGAAACCGATAGTGTGTCTTTTATTGACACGTAACTTTTCTGTGTTTTTTATTACGCGAAGAATTTCTATTTCGCGGATAATAAAAAGACAGAGCCGTCAGGCATCAGTCAGGACGATGTTCAGCGCAGCGTAATGCCGGGACTGAATAAGATGAGGGATAACCGACTTTGTGGTTCTTCGCTGTCAGAAACGATGCAACGTTGCTCCAGTTGACCGGTGACAGGGCTGACACGCCATGTGGTGATGCGTGCGTTCATCCTGCTGATTTTAGAAGAAAAAATGGATGGAGAGTCTTTCTTATGCGCAGCCAGCGTCCGGTCGCGGGACGGGCGTACACGCAAAGTGGATGTCAGGGTTTTGACATCAGAAAAAAGGGTAGATTTGAACTTCATAACACACCTCGGGACCGTGACATTCAGGTTGAGGTGAGATTACACCAGAGCATCAGGCTCTGGTGAGGCGCACCCAAACGGTGAAATGATCACAATCGATTTTATGTTTACTGTTCCGGTGCGCTATTTCAGCGTCATCCGGCAAGTTACTGGTTACAGTGTCCATTAGTCTCTTATGTAAAGTTAATAAAGGCCGCTACTTCCGGCTCGTGCAATTTACCCATGCGCCCTATTATTGTCAACCCGCAAAAACTGCTTAATATGTTTCGTTTATATTTCAGTGAGGAAATAGCCGGACAGCATGCGCTGACCGGCTGACAGACGTCACACCGTAATGTGATAACGTCAGAAATTATATTGGATCCCCAGGCGTAAACGGGTTTGCCTTTCGTCGGTGGTTTTCCTGACCGAAACATCACCGATCTCGGCATAAGGCGTCCATTGCTTGTTAATATTATACGCGACCTTTAAATCCTGCTCATAATCCCATTTGTCGTTGTCATACAGGATCTGATCGCTGTGTTTATAAATATAGTTATATTCAAATCGCCAGTCTGCCAGACGGTAACCCAGCCATATTTCGCCGCGATTGGTTTTACGGTCTTCGGTATTTTCTTTGGTATAACGGGTATATTCATAACGATAACGGGCATTGAAATAAATGCCGCTGTCAAAGGTATATCCCGCAGTTAAAAATGGTTTGTAGATACTGCTGTCAGAGCTGGACTCCAGCGTGAATCCCGGCTGGACGAACACTTCTGGCGTCACTTTAACCTGATAGCTGATGGTACTTTCTGTACCATTATCTACCAGATTATTAAAGGGTTTATTCTCATTGTCGCCGCCGGATTTCCATTTAGCCTCCAGCGAGAAACCGAACCCGTTGGCGAAGCGGTGGGAGACCAGCGCCCTGTCTTTATGTTGTTTACTGTCATCGAGCCATTCGTGGCGAAGGTCAATTGTGACGGCCTGACTGCTGGCGCTGGCCAGCAGTAAACCGCAGATCATCAGTCTGCTATTTTTCATTTTTATAAATCCCAGAGATATTGAGTAGTATTGTTTTATATAAAGTATTGACTATTAATAACGCCGCTTTATTTGTTTTTCAAAAAGTCAGCGTAATTAAATCCGCCGTCTGAAAGACGGGTAATCGGATCCGGCAACCGCAGAGAAATATAATCTCCCGGTTTAATTTCCTGATGCTTTGTATTCACCGTTTTGTGGTCAGCGTAAAAATAATTACTGTTATCCACATTACCGGTCACGGCATCGTCATACTTTCCTGCGGTGGTGCGCAGCGAAATGTTGTCCTTAAAAGTGCCCTGCTTGTCAGCCGTGGTGTATGGCGAAGGCCGGAACAGGAAGTTGAAGCGTTTGTTATCGACTGCGCGGTTGTCTTCGATAACCAGCGCACCCGGATTGAAGTTGTCGGTAAAGCCGTCCATGCCGTTGCTGACCGCGACGTTGTGACGCACCACATGGCTGACCGGTAATCCTTCGCCACCCAGTTTGAAGCCATTGCTGCCGTTGTTCACTGACAGGCTGTGCTCAATGGTCACACTGCCGTTCGGGCCGTCTTCGATTTTGTTGAACAGGTCGAAACCATCGTCAATGTTGTCGTGGGAATAACAGTTCACCAGCCGGTTACCCTCGCCCACGCGCATTTTGACGGCAAATCCGTCGGCGTTCTTGCGCCCCGGATCCTGATTTCCCCAGGACTCAGCATTGCTGATGAGATTATGGCTGGCCCATAATGCCCGCCCGATGCCGTCCGGCGATGCCACCCAGATGCCGGTATCATCGGCGTGATGCGCCTTAACGCGGTCGATATGGTTATAGCTTCCGGCAATATGAAAGCTTTTTTGCGTAACGGTAATGCCCTGAATATTCCAGTAGCTGGCATTGAGTGTCAGGCCGTTAAACACTACGTTGTCGCCCTGTGCACGCAGGGTTTTCCGGTTTTTTTCGGTGCCGCTGGCGGTTGCCGGGATCACGCTTTCCGGATAATCACCCTCTTTCAGCCACAGCGTGCCGCCCGGTGCTAAAAGATTAACGGCACTGTTAAAATCAAGCGGATGTTCAGCCGAGCCGTCATTACCTGCCGCGCCAGCCGGTGAAACATACAACTGGTCAGGATTGCTGACCAGCGCCATACTCACCGCAAATTCCTGCGTCACCGGTTTGCCGTCTGCCGGGGTGTAGGTTATTTTCAGCGCTGTCACCGGTTGTTCAGCATGAAACGCAACCGCGACCACTTCACCACCGCGTACCGCTTTTTGCGGCAACAGCGGTTTGCCATTCTGAACAACCTGCACCTGTCCGTCACCGTTAGTACGTAACTGGAACACGCTGTCGCGGCGGGTAATGACCGGCGATGACATCACCTCAATACGCGCATTAAGTGACGGTGTCACATACGGCGCAGAGGGCTGAGTATGCGCTTCGCTGAGTGTCAGCTTTGCGTGATCTACCGTCATTTTGGCATTGCGTGAGGCGAAGAAACCGACGTAATACCCGGTTTTATCCAGTTGTGTCACGCTGTCCGCGCGCTGCACGGATTTGCTTACCCACTGATCGCTGCCTTGTGGCGCATAGGCGACGGTAAAACCGTTGTCCGTGCGGGTCAGTCGCAGCGAAAAACGGGCTGGCGTACTCAGCGGATGATAGCTTTCACGTACCATGCTGATGCCGGTATTTCCCCAGGGTTGCTGTACGCCCTGACGGGCAATCATCGCCAGCACCGGCGGTTTATCGCCGATGGCCATGACGCTGTTCATCACCATATTTGATGCTGCCGGTAACTCCTCAATCCCCGGTTTGGTCACCGGCTCACGCGGATTGCCCAGAATATCGCGTACCAGTAATCCGGCCCCTTCCTGCCCGGCGGGTTTCGCACCATTTTCCGGCCCGAACTGGTTGAGTGTGATCTCCGCTTCAAGCTGGAAATTCACCTCCGCCGGTAAGCGTGTATAGAAATAAGTTAAGCCGTCGTGACTGTTACCGACTTTGCCGCCACGGCTTTCGAGTGTGAACGGCGTGCTGAGCACGGTGCCCGCCGCCGGAACTGCTTTGCCATCTGCCAGTAAGGTTTCGTTCATGCCGATTTTCTCCGGCAGAACGTTGGTGGCGAAATTGACGTCGGTTGACTGACCAAATGTGATGCTGTGCCAGACCAGTTTGCCGGTATCCGGCAATGCAGCGGCCAGGCTTTGTGCGCTCATTCCGAGGGACAGCGCGACAATGACAAATTTTGATGCCCACATAATCGTTCTTATCCTAAAAACGTGAGGGGTCACTGGCCGGTGACCCGGCCAGTCGGAAAAGTGGAAAAATAGAGTTAAATCAGCTGTTAAGGTTGTTGTGTGGTACTCACCATCGGTTTGGGTTCGGTGACCTCAACGGCAGGCGTATCGAAAATTTTGCGGCAGACGACGCTGTTACCCCAGCACTGTTCATACGGATAACCAATCAGTTCTTCCATCACCGCCCGTACTTCCGGCTGAACCTGGCTAATCTGCCCGCCCGCTTTGATACGTGCTACTTCGCCCAGCACCACAAGGTGAGTTTTGCGGTTCAGTTTCATCTGATTACTGAACACGATAGCCATCAGCGCCAGCGCAATAACACCGATACAGAACACCAGCGCAATCGCCATCACCGCACTTTCAGGCTGGGTATGAGATTTGGACTGGAAGCCGTAGAAGCTCAAAATGGCACCCATCACGAAAACAATCACCGAGCGCATCAGTTTGCCGGAGAAGGTCATCGCACCGGCGTAAATCCCCTCGCGGCGACGACCGGTGAAGGCTTCGTCAATGTCCGCCAGGAAGGTATAAACCGTCCACGGAATGTAATACACGCCGCCGGTACCGATACCGAAGATGACCGTGATAGTCAGCATGGCCGCTGTGGCATATTGCTGCGGCAGATGCAGGACGTGCAGCAGGCTGTAGCAAATGACCGAGAAAATCACGATGCCCAGCGCCAGAATGTAAGGCTTGCTGAACCCGTGCCTGACGCAGATGCCGATAAATATCGCGGTAGAGAACAGTTGCAGCATCGAGTTCAGGCTGCTCAGACCGGCAACCATCGTCGGATCATATTGCAGCACGAAAATAATGAAGTAGGTGAAAACGGAAGCAAACAGCCATTCTGCCCCGAAGCCACACAGATACATGCCCAGATGCTTACGGAACACACGCAGGTGGAATGTCGATTTCATGTCGCGAACCAGCGTCAGCATGGTTTTGCCGAGGGTCATTTTCTTCTCATCGACCGGCGTGGTTTCTTCTACCGGGCGTTCCCAGGAAGAGAGATACAACATGCCCAGGGCGATAAACAAGATCACGCCATACGTCAGTGCGGTGTAGAAAAACGGCTGCGCGGAGTCTTTGCCGTAGATCAGAATGAACTGGCCCGGAATGAACGCGGCGAGGAAGTTCGCTACTTTGCCGAAAATCGCTTTATAGCCGGTCAGTTTTGAACGGGCGGAGAAATCGGTAGTCATTTCGGTCGCGAGGGTTTCATACGGCACCATCACCGAGGTGTAAATCAGCTCGAACATCACGTAAGTCGAGAGGTAATACCAGAATCCGAAGCCTTCAACCCACAGCAACGGATAGAACATCATCAGTGGCACGCCGAGTAAAATGAAGAAACGGCGGCGGCCAAAACGTTTGCCGAGGCGTGTTTTACCAAAGTTATCCGAGAGATAACCCATCAGCGGGTTACTGATGGCATCGATGATGCTGGCGACGGAGAAGATCGCCGATGCCTGTAGCAGCGTCAGGCCACAAAATGTGGTGTAGAAGTACAGCAGCCAGATCCCGGCGATCGCCAGTGCACCGCTGCCCAACAGATTTCCGCCGCCATACGCCAGCTGATGTTTAAATAAAATAGGTTTTTCTGCGTTCATAGGTTATCCGCCCAGAGAGATATTTATAAAATGAACCGGTGTTTTGTTTTTATAGAGATGACGTTTTATATAGGCGGGATGAATGAATAGATGTGAATAACATCACATTTAAAACAGCAGGGGGCGGCTGGCGATAAGATTTTGCGATACGTGTAACATTCCTCACCATCAAAAATACACAATTCACGAGATGGTTCAGATCGTATTAGTTTTAAATCGAATGATTAACTGACTATTGCTCTACAAAACCGCCACTTAACCCATGCGGGAATTTTACATCCGTATCAGAATTTTCGTTGAAGGTCAGGCATAAGCGTTGGGGGGACTGAACAAAAGGCCGTTCCCTGGCCCCTGATACAGCGGGTGATTTACGGGTAAATCTGAGGTCAGGCGTTCAGTAAAGACGCTGTGCTCTCATGCAATTCATCAAGCAAGGTATAACGCTTGCGGTATTCGGAACGTTTCTTGCTGGCAATCTCTTCCATCGGTTTGCGCGGCAGTTCCAGTGGTACGTGATATAAGGCTGAAGACGCGGGCGTGGCGCTGATGGAATCCCAGAATTCGTTATAACTGGCGACAAATACGTTTTTCTTGCGGTGACGGTAGCGCAGGCTGCGGAACACATGGCCGGTATCGCTGACCGCAAGAATGCGCTGTACGCCGGTTTCGGCCGCGACACGTTGCAGGCTTTCCAGCAGCAGGCGTTTCGGGAACAACCCGTAACAGGATTTGGTCGCCTGCTTAATCACTTCATGTGGCGTTGAGCGGTGTGCCCCCTGGAAGCCGCCGATAATCAGCGTCCTCCCTTGCGGACGTTTCACAATGCTAAACGTCAGCGCCGCAAGCAGCGTGTCCCCCATATAAAGGAACATGTTGGCCTCGCCTTCGCGCTCAGATTTGCCGATGGAACCCAGCACCACCTGGAAAGCTTCACCGTCTTTGCCGGTGAACCGGGTGATGGTGTTGCCGGTTGCGCTCAGAAAGGTATTGCGCAGGCGGACGTTTTCCAGGTTTTTGACGAATGTATAGTGATCAACCAGTGCATCAGCACGTCCGGCAGAATGTAAACCGAGGTGCAGATACGGCTTATGAATTTTACTCGGCAATTTGGTCTGTACGGTGAAAGCTTCCTGCCAGACCGGCTCAGCAGCCATCTTATTCAGCACCTTCAGGGTATCGAGCGGATGCAGTAAGGTGCGCACGGCGTATTTGACCCGGAACATCCGGTCGCGCCACAGGGTGTCCGGCACGCACGTTCCGCTCAGAAGATCGACAAACAGGCTGAATCCGCTGGTTTTTTTAATGGTGTGTTCAACGGGATACGCTTCGCTGAGTGATTCGGTTTCATTGAGAGGGATGTGTTCCATGATCTATTTCCGATGCCTGAAATAATCACGGTATCACCCAATTTTTAAACCTCTTTACAACGTGGTTTTAAAGAGAAGCGAGGTTGTCGGAATAAGTGCGGGCCGTTTAGCTGCCGTTTATCCGGGGTGACTGAAAGCAGTCTCACTGCCTGATATCTATTGATATGCGTGATGAGTTTCTCGTTTTCGGACATCATACAAACGCTATTGCACAGAATTTGGTTAACTTAGAAATGTTGGGAAATGTTACGAAAATGAATTCGTGATGATCATTCAGCAGTTGTAAGGAAACTTTGATGAAAATTATTACTACTTTTTGCCTCGCCAGTCTTTTCACTGTCAATGCGTTTGCCCTGACCGGCAACGATGCGACCACCAAACCAGACCTCTACTACTTAAAAAACGATCAGGCGATTAACAGTCTGGCGCTGCTTCCGCCACCACCCGCAGTGGGCAGTATTGCTTTTTTGAACGATCAGGCCATGTATGAACAGGGTCGTCTGCTGCGCTCAACTGAACGTGGCAAACTGGCGGCAGAAGATGCCAACCTGAGTGCGGGTGGTGTCGCGAACGCCTTCTCCGGTGCCTTTGGTTCGCCAATCACCGCCAAAGACACCCCGGAACTGCACAAACTGCTGACCAATATGATTGAAGATGCAGGTGATCTGGCGACGCGTTCCGCCAAAGAAAAGTACATGCGCATTCGTCCGTTTGCCTTCTACGGCGTGCCGACCTGTAACACCACCGAGCAGGATAAACTGTCGAAAAACGGTTCGTATCCTTCCGGCCACACCTCAATTGGCTGGGCCACCGCGCTGGTGCTGACCGAAATTAACCCGCAGCGCCAGGACCAAATCCTGCAACGCGGTTTCGATTTAGGTCAGAGCCGGGTAATTTGCGGCTACCACTGGCAAAGTGATGTCGATGCCGCGCGCATCGTCGGTTCCGCAGTAGTGGCAACCCTGCATACCAACTCTGCTTTCCAGCAACAGTTGCAAAAAGCCAAAGAAGAGTTTGCGAAGCAGCATCCGTAAATATTGCTGGCCTCCCCGGCCTGATCTTCGTAAAAGCCGGGGAGTCTGTAATGCCACATCTCTCATTGATACTAAATTTCTGAAAATTGCTTTTTTGCAACGGTCACTAATTGTTAACTCCCCTTCGCAGGCATAACGTCATTCCTCATTTTAAAAAGGAGTTTCATTATGGCTAGCCCCGCATATCTCTGGCTATACGATGCAAATGGCGCACTACTTTATGGCGGTTCTGAGGTTTTAAGCCGTGAAGGCGCGATCGAGATTCAAAGCTTCACGCATGGTCTTTCCGTACCCTTCGATGGCAATACCGGTCGGCTGACATCTACCCGTGTTCATCAAACCATGGGACTTGTAAAAGAGTTCGATAAATCTACTCCCTACCTCTACCGTGCCGTCGCCACCAGCGAAAAGCTGCAAAAGGCGGTGATTAAATGGTATCGCATTAATGCGGCTGGTATGGAGGAAGAGTTTTTGAATATGACAATGGAAGGCGTGCGTATACTTAACATCAATCCACATATGCACAATTTCAAACAAGCTGACGGACAGGCCAGTATGCCCACGGAGTCCATTGGCCTTGGGTATCAGAAAATTACATGGTTGTACCTCGACGGACATATCAGTTTTACCGATCAGTGGAACTCCAGCATTTACGCATAAACGGAGACAGGGATGATTTCATGCAGAGTGGATTTTAATCGCCTTTATGAGAGTGGAAAAATTGCAAAACTTTATTGTGCTGGGGTTGGGATCTTTCCTGTATTTTCAGGCTTATTCCCGCACACAAACAGAATAGGTTGTGGAGGTAATGAGAATGGGCCAATTCCGACGGGTAAATACTGGATTGTTGACCGCCCCAGAGGGGGAGTGAGGTCGAGATTAAAGGAGTACGAAAAGCATATTCGCACGGGTAATGATTACTCATCTTGGTTTGCCCTGTATCGACAAGATGGCTTGATTGATGATTCAACTTATATCGGTGAGACCTTGCGCAGAAGTTTCCGTTTGCATCCATTGCGACCGGATGGTACCGGCGTATCAGATGGGTGTTTAACATTCATGTATCATGCCGATTTTGACAAGCTCAGAAGCGCGTTGTTGAATTCGCACACTAGAGACATCCCAATCATACATCTGAAGGCATATGGAGAAATCGAAGTTACGGGGGATATGAATGCGCCATGCCTTATTCTGTAAGATAGCGGTGCGGCTGGCGCTTTTTATTTTTATAGATTACTACCTGCTGTCGCCCTTCCCCGGCTGGCTGATTGATTATGAATACATCAAATCGATAGCCATCGCGGATTATTTTGATCAACTGATGAAACCAGATTACGGAGCCCCCCCATGGCCTGGATTGCAGGATGATATTTTTGTCGTGTTGCTCTCCGTCACAGGATTAATTCCAACCTTGTTGATAATGGTTATGATTGAGGCAATTGTGAAGGCAGGCATTAAGGTCGTTAAACGTAAAAATATAAAGTAAACCCGGCTGATGCCGGGTTTTTCTGTTCAGGGAATTAAAGACCCCGATACCTTATTTATTCTCAACAAACTCAAACGCCAGACGCAGTTGTTCGGCGTTGGGGTTTCCCGGCAACAGATGAATGGATTCTCCGGGCTGGAGCGTGCGCTCAATCAGTCGGGAAAGCTGTTTCTCATCATGAATATCCACCTGCAACTGCGCCAGACTGACCGGCAGATCCAGCACTTTGTACAGCGCGGTTAACTGCTGCACCACTTCCGGTTGATTGAGCAGCGCGCTTTGCACCAGAATGCCGTAAGCGACTTTGGTGCCGTGCAGGAAGGCGTCAGTTTGGGGCAGCGCGGTCAGGCCGTTATGCACCGAATGCGCCGCTGCGATACGCGTATACCGGTCGCCCAGCCCGCCCACTAATCCGCCGCCCGCAATAATGGCGTCGAGCACATTGAGGAATGGCTGCGTCAGTTGATTATCGTCCTGCGCCTGTAATGCCGCTTCGCTTTCGTTGAGCAACACATCCCGAATGGTCAGCGCGGTATTCAGGCCGAGCTGCACGGTTAAGGGCAGTTTTTCCGGCTGCGGGCTGAGTACCACCGCTTCGTACCATTTCGCCAGCGTATCGCCGATCCCGGCCAGCAGATATTCCTTCGGTGCGCGCAGAATAATGCGCGGTTCGACCAGCACCAGATGGTTGGCGTCGTTGAATATTTCGTAACGCAGCGCCTGCCCTTCGTCGTTATACCACACAGACAATGGCGTCCAGGCCGCACAGGTCGCGGCAATGGTCGGAATGGCCACTACCGGCAATCCCAGACGACGCGCCACCACTTTGGCGGTATCCAGCACCGCACCGCCGCCGATGCCGATCACCACCTGCCGGTCATTGCCGCCGATATGCGCAATGCGCTGTACTTCAGTTTCGCTGCAATGTGCCGCGAACAACACACGCTTCGCCTGCGGGGCAGTAAACGCTTGCGGCAGGAAATCTTGCGCAGCCACTAGTGCACGCTCGCCGTAAATCCACAGCGCGTTATCCAGTTGTTGCGGCGTATAAAACTGCGCCAGCCGGTCGATGGCACCGGGGGAAGAAAAGTAGTTGGCAGGGCCGGTAACCACACGGATATCTGTATCACTCATGGGGAAATCCTTAATTCAGAAGCTGTTAACATCCTACGCCCGGACATCCGGATGGCTAATACTCTTTGGCATTAACTTATGCCTTTTCGTTCGTTGCCAAGTGTTACCCGGTCATGAAAACTCGGACAATCAATTCATTAACCCACTATAAAAGCCTGCACAAAGGGCTCGCGTGAATTGTCCTCCCGTTAAATGATGATTAACCACACAGGGTAATAAACATGAAACTGTTCTCCGCGTCGTTACTGGCGTTAAGTTTGCTCTCCGTTTTTCCATCTTTCGCCGCAGATACTGCACCGGTGCCGAAAGCCATTGCCGATCATAAAGGGCCGGTGCGCATAGCGGTGATCCGCAATCTGGGCTCAGATGACAACACCACGCAGTTTGTGTCCGGCGCCATTCAGGAAGGCCGCAAACTGGGCTTTCAGGTGAATACTTTCCTCAGTAACGGCGATGACGCGAAATTCCAGGATTTCGTCAATCAGGCCATCAGCCAGAAATACGACGGTATTATTTTGTCGCAGGGGCGTGACCCGTATTCCACCGATTTGCTGAAACGTATTACCGCCAGCGGCATTCCGGTATCCGTGTTTGATACCGCCGTGAACGGCGATATTCCCGGCGTGACGGTCACGCAACAGGATGACGCCTCGCTCACCGATCTTTCCGTCGGGCAACTGGTGAAAGATTTCAACGGTAAAGCCAATATCGTCAAACTGTGGGTGGCCGGTTTCCCGCCGATGGAACGTCGTCAGGATGCCTATAAAAAAGTATTAGCCACCCATCCTGGCATTCATGAGCTGGAATCGGTCGGCGCCGTGTCGTCGGATGTTCAGGGCGATACCGCCAATAAAATCGGCGCGCTGCTGGCGAAATACCCGAAAGGCAAAATCGACGCGATCTGGGGAACCTGGGATGCCTTCAGTCAGGGGGCGTATAAAGCCTTGCAGGAGAATGGCCGCACCGAAATCAAACTCTACAGCATCGATATTTCCAATCAGGATATCGGTCTGATGCGTGCGGCCAACAGCCCGTGGAAACTCAGCGTGGCGGTGGATCCGAAACTGATCGGCGCGATCAACCTGCGTCTGGTCGCTAACAAAATTGCCGGTGAAAAAACGCCAGAGACTTATGAATTCAAAGCCTCGGCTATCCCACAGGCGTTGCTGACAAGCAACCCTGATGCCGTGAACGTCGCATCGCTGGCGAAAGTGATTCCGGGCTGGGGCAAATCTGATGATTTCATCGCGCCGTGGTTCGCCACCCTTGAAGCACAGCACAAAAAATAAGGCCGGACTATGACAACGCAATCTCTCCCGACCCCGGAATACAGTCGTAATATGCGACTGATCGGCCACAGCGATCAGGGCGGAAAACCTGACGGCGTACAGGTAATGGTCCATCGTGGATACGCGTATATCGGCCACATGGTGTCGCAGGGTTTCTCCATTGTGGATGTGCGTGATGCCAAAAATCCGCGCCCTGCCGGTTTTGTGGCGGCACCGCCGGGCACCTGGAATGTGCATCTGCAGGCGCACGACGATTTACTGCTGGTGGTCAACGCCCGTGATTTGTTCGCAGATGTCCGCTTCGCCGATGAAAAAGTCTATTACACCCGCTCCGTCAGCGAGACGGTTCAGGGTACGCAGCAGCGTGGCTGGAGCGCCGGTGTGCGTATCTTTGATATTTCGGTGCCCGATCAACCAAAAGAAATCAGCTTTCTCGCGCTGGAAGGTATCGGCGTACATCGCATCTGGTATGTCGGCGGGCGCTGGGCGTACGTTTCAGCCCTGATTGATGGCTACAGCGATTATATTTTCCTGACGATTGATCTGGCCGACCCGCGCAATCCGCAGGTCGCCGGACGCTGGTGGCTGCCGGGGATGCATACCGCAGGCGGTGAAACGCCGGACTGGCCGGAAGGTAAACGTTATGCGCTGCACCATGCCATTATCAGCGGGGATACGGCATATGCCAGCTGGCGTGACGGCGGCCTGACGTTGCTGGATATCAAAGACCGCAGCGCGCCACAACTGATTTCTCACCGCAACTGGAGTCCGCCATTTGGCGGCGGCACGCATACCGCGCTGCCGTTGCCGGACCGGGATTTGCTGGTCGTGCTCGACGAGGCAGTGCTGGATAATCAGGAAGATGGCGAAAAGCTGATCTGGCTGTTTGACGTGCGCGAGCCGTCGAATCCGGTGAGTATTTCGACCTTTCCGCAGCCGGAGGAACGGGATTACGTCAGCAAAGGGGCGCATTTCGGGCCGCACAATTTGCATGAAAACCGGCCGGGCAGCTTTATCAGTTCAACGCTGATTTTCGCGACCTACCAGAATGCGGGTGTACGTGCGTACGACATCAGCAATCCGTACCAGCCGAAAGAAACCGGTGCGCTGGTGCCCGCTGCGCCCGTTACCATGATGGATAAACGTCCTGGCAGGCCGCAGGTGATTCAGTCCTGCGACGTGTTTGTCGATGCGCAGGGAATTATCTACAGCACCGACTATAACGGCGGATTATCCATTATCGAATATCTCGGCTGATCCCTTGCCCGCCTCTGAACTTATCGGGTTCCGGGTGCGGGCGTTTTTGTTTTTCCTGCCACTGACTTGCCCGGACTGAGGACCAGCCACACCGCCACGCAAATCAGAATGCCGCCCGCAAAAAAACCTTCTGACAGCGTTTCATTCAGCAGCAGATAACCCCACAGAATACCGAACGGCGGGATCAGAAACGTCACGGTCATGCTGCGCAGCGGGCCGATATCGGCAATCAGCCGGAAATACAAAATGTACGCCCACGCGGTGCAGATGAAACCGACTGCCAGCACACAGAGCCAGACCAGCGGTTGCGCCCAGGTCACCGGCGCTTCGGTAGCCGAGGTATAAAGGAAAAAGGGCAACAGGAACAGTGTCGCGCCGAGCTGGCTACCGGTCGCCACCAGTTTGGGATCCAACCCGCCACGTTCGCTGATCCAGCGTCGTGTCAGGAAACCGGCCACTGCATAACAGCCTGTCGCCACCAGGCAGGCGATGACGCCCGCCAGTAATTGCGGCACCGATTCCGCACTGCCGGTGGTGGTGAGCAAGGTAATGCCGAACAGGCCGGTGAGTACACCGAGCGCTTTTTTCAGCGTCACGGTTTCATGAAAGAATAAACCGCCGAGCACGACACCCATCAGCGGCGTGGTGGCGTTGAGAATGGCGGAATAACCGGCGGGTAACCAACGTGCTGCCAGACAATACATCAGAAAAGGCAAACCGGAGTTGATCACCCCGAGCAGCAGCGAGCGGCCAAATTTATGCTGATAATCACGCGGCGTTCTCAGTACCGCAAGGATCACGACCAGTCCGACAAATCCGAACAGTACGCGAAGAAACGCCGTATTGATGGCACCGAACGCCGGAGCCGCCACGCGCATAAACAGAAAACTGCCACCCCAGATCGCCGCCAGCAGTAGCAATCGGCAATAATCCCCACTTTTCATTCACATCCCCTATTGAACATTGTCTGATGTCTTGTTTTATTGATGCAGGCGAATAACTAAAACGTGTTAATCAGTGTAGTGAATGTTCCGCCCGAAAAACCCTCTTTTTCTTGCTTTGTAATTCTGATGAAGGCGCTGTAATGACTGATTTCTCACAAGCTGATTTTGACGTGCGTCTGGAATGGGGCGCGCAGGCGGTGGAGCATCTGGCGGCAGATGCCGATTGCATCGTGATTATTGATGTCATGTCGTTTTCTACCTGCGTGAGTATCGCCACCGCGCGCGGTGGAACGGTGTTTCCGTATCCGTGGAAGGATGCCAGCGCGCAGCAATATGCCGCTGAGCGGAATGCGCAGTGCGCGCAATTTGACCGGCGTTTTCAGGGGCCGGGGTTCACCCTTTCGCCCTGCTCTCTGCAGGAAATGGTTAGCGGAACGCGGCTGGTATTGCCTTCGCCGAACGGATCGGCGCTGACCTTTCAAGCCAAAACACACAATGCGGCGATTTTCACCGCCTGCTTGCGCAATCTCACCGCCACGGCGCGTGCCTGTGAAAAGTATCCACGCATTCTGGTGATCCCCGCCGGTGAAAAATGGCCGGACAATAGTCTTCGCCCGGGGCTTGAAGATCTGGTCGCTGCGGGGGGATTGATTTCACGGCTGCGCAATCGTCAGTTGTCAGCAGAAGCCCGCGCGGCGCAGGCGGTTTATCAAAACCTGACGCTTGCAGAACTTGCAGATTGCGGCTCAGCACGCGAACTCACCCGACGCGGTTTTGCTGCTGATGTTGCGCTGTGTCTGCAGGAAGATGTCAGTGATTTCGCTTGTCAGTTGCAGGATGATTTTTTCACGTCGGCCGACTAAGCGTAAAAATCGCTCTTTTTGATCTTCATTTGATCTATAACCCGTATAAAGGTGTGTGATAGGTTTAATACTTATCATCTATCTTTTGCTGCAGCGTGTAGCGAGTGGGTTTTTCCGGGACAGAACACAATGAGCCACAGTAAACCGGATGCGTCAGAACATCCGCAGGGAGATTCCGCAGTTAATACCGGGATCTCCGTTATTGCTTTATTGGTTGCCGCTGCTTTCTTCATGGAGTTTATCGACGGTACGGTGATAGCCACCGCACTGCCGCAAATGGCGATTTCTTTCGGGGTATCTGCTGTTGATCTGAATGCCGGGATGAGCGCCTATATGCTCACGCTGGCGGTATTGATCCCCGCCAGCGGCTGGGCGGCGGAGCGTTTTGGTGCCCGCAACGTGTTCACGTTTGCGCTCGGCGTTTTCACGCTGGCCTCACTGTTTTGTGCAATGGCCTCCAGCGTCAGTGAATTTATCATTCTGCGTATTATTCAGGGGATCGGCGGCGCGTTGATGGTGCCGGTCGGGCGTCTGACGGTGTTGAAAACGACGCCGAAGCCGCAGCTGATTAAAGCTATTGCCACCCTGACCTGGCCTGCGCTGGTCGCGCCAATCCTCGGGCCACCGCTCGGCGGGTTTATCACCCATTACGCCTCGTGGCACTGGATTTTCTATATCAATGTGCCGCTCGGGATTATCGCGATGATGCTGGCATGGCGTCTGTTTCCGCAGGAACCTTCCGCGGAGCCGAAGCATTTCGACAAACCGGGGTTTGTACTGACCGGTCTGGCGATGCTTTCGCTGGTGACCGGTCTGGAGCTGATCAGTCAGGACCACATTTTATGGACCGCCGCCATACTGTTGCTGGTGACGGGAGTGGTGCTTTCGGTGCTGGCTATCCGGCATCTTTACCGCGACCCCGAACCGATGGTTCATCTCGGGGCGATAGTCATTCCGACGTTTCGTATCAGTATGGGAGGCGGTTCTCTGTTTCGCGTGACCATCAGCGCCGTGCCGTTCCTGCTGCCGCTGATGTTGCAGGTCGGATTTGGCATGGATCCCTTCCATGCCGGCTTGCTGGTGCTGGCGGTATTTGCCGGTAATCTGGCGATGAAACCGGCCACTACGCCGCTGATCCGTCGTTTCGGTTTTCGCCCGGTGCTGGTGGTTAACGGTCTGCTGAGCGTTTTCTCGCTGTTGTTCTGCGCGTTTCTGACGCCTGACTCGCCTGACTGGCTGGTGATGGTATTGCTTTTTCTCGGCGGCCTGAGCCGTTCGATGCAGTTCACCGGCATCAGCACGCTGGCGTTTTCCGACGTGCCTGCGAAACAAATGGCCGATGCCAATACTCTGTTCAGCACGGTGTTGCAACTGTCTGTCGGGCTTGGGATTACCGTCGGCGCGCTCGGTACCCGTCTTGGTGAACAACTGGTTGATGCGCTGGACTGGGCGTCTGTGCCCGGCATGAGTTTCAAAATCTCCTTCGTGGTTATTGCTGTGCTGACGTTGATCGGCTGGCTGGATATGTTGCGCCTGAAACCGGATGCCGGTTCCTCCGTTTCGGGCAAAAAGTGAATCGCTGCTCTATGATGAGTCGTGTTAATTAACCCTTACGGGAGAACCCGATGTTCACAGGATTAAGTGCTTTTCCTCTTACGCCGCTGACTGAAAAAGGTATTGATGAGAAATCTTTTGTCAGGCTGATGGAACGGCTGGTCAGTGCGGGTGTGGACTCCATTGGTGCGCTCGGCTCGACGGGCAGTTATGCCTATCTGAAGCACAGTGAACGCGACCGCGTTGCGCGGCTGGCAGTAGAACACGCCAATGGTATTCCGGTGATGGTCAGTATCGGCTCGGTGCGGACTTCCGATGTATTGCATCTTGCAGAAGATGCCCAGCGGGCAGGCGTCAGCGCCGTGTTGCTGGCACCGGTGTCGTATCAGAAACTGACGCAAGATGAAGTGTTTACGCTGTATGAAACCGTCAGCCGACATCTTTCCGTGCCGTTGTGTGTTTACGACAATCCGGCCACCACGCATTTCGATTTCACCGATGAGCTTTACGGACGTATCGCGCAATTGCCGCATGTGGGCAGTATCAAAATTCCCGGACTTTCAGCGGATCCGCTCGTCACGCGTAAACGGCTTGACCAACTCCGTCGACTTGTCCCTTCTCATGTGACACTTGGCGCGGCGGGCGATCTGGCGGCCGCCACGGTGCTGACGCAAGGCGGCGATGTCTGGTACTCCGTCATTGCCGGATTGTTCCCGGAAATTCCGGTAGCCATTACGCGTGCGGCCCAAAACGGGGATACTCAAACTGCGCAGGCTTTATCGGCACAGCTTGAACCGTTATGGGAACTGTTCCGCCAGCACGGCAGCCTGCGTGTTGTGGCCGCCGCAGCGGAAATTCTTGGCCTGGTATCGGTCCCTTGTCTGCCGTTACCGCTTCAGTCGTTGTCGGCCGATGCCCGTCAGCATCTTACTTCCGTGCTTGATACCTTATTTCAGCACTGAAAAACTGCCTGAAACAGGGTGGATTATTAATTAAGTTCCTTTCTAAATCTAATGACATTCACAGTGTGAATGTCATTATCTTACAGCGTGTTACCCTGCCGTTTTATCCTTGCGTCATATCACTTTTTTCTGATTTTAAGGGGTCGGAATAAATCGCTTTCTATTATTATGCGTCGCGGCTGAAAGGCTATTTTCCGCCGCGCGGAGAGGTTTGTTTTTAACTGAAAGTCAAAAGGAATGATAATGCCATACGGTGATAATGGTCAGGGACTCTTTCGCAGAGGGCAGCTTGAGCAACAAATAATCAGAACCACCAAGTTCTCGATTTACGCGCAGGCGGTGTATTGCGTTAACAGAATGCTGCGCGAGGCCAATGTCGGTATTTCGGAGCAGGCGTACCAAAGCATCTCACGCAATATTACTGCGGTGACAAACGGACGCCTTTACGAAACATCGGCTTCACTTTCAGAAGCGCGGGTATTTGCACGTGATACTGCGGGGGCGATAAAAGCCGGTGATTTTAAATCGGCGGCGATCACAGCCAGTGGCGCTGCGATCAACGCCATTGGCGGGCCGCTGTTTTTTGGTCATTATGACCGTAACAAACTGATGGCGATAGAACGCCATCTGTACGATAACTTCCACCTGTAATTTTCTGACGACCACATGGGGGCTGACAGTGCGTTTTGCCCCCGTACGGGTTTCCCCTCTTTTGCCTCGCGCTCCACGCCACAAACAGCCACCCTTTTTATCGCTTATTCACCCGTTTGATTTCGCTTAAATCGCCTAAAGTGGCAGCATCATGAACCTTTTCTGCCTGCGCGCTGGCGCGGAGCAAAACACATAAAGGCTATTCAGGCGTGGCAAAATCATTTTTACGCAGTGGCAGTCTCAATGACATCCTTGCACTGGGCGAAAACGGGCTACCGGTTTACGCATCAGCCCTGCAATTACGCGAAACCTTACGTCTGCGTAAACAACCGGTGATTGCCGACTGTCTGGCGATCCCGCAGCTTAATGAGGCCGGTGACCGCCTCGACTGGTATTCCCCCCGTGAAGGTAAAGTCGTTTCCTGGGCCGCTGCCACAGATGCCGCGCGCGCATCGGCTTTGCGCCAGCTCGAGAACTGTCTCGACACCGTGTCGCAAATCAGCAAAGCGGCAAAATCTTCTGAGAAACCCGCCACTCAGTTTTTTGGCTCGTTACTGGAAAAAGCCTTCCGTTTTCCGGATCAAAACCATGTGTATCTGGTCGGAGGGCAGCCTGTACTGACCTTCTGGGGCTTCCTGAGCCTCGACAGCGTCAGTAATCCTGATCCTTTTGCGGCGCTGCGCAATACGCTGACCGCCGATGAACCCCTGCCAGCGCTGTCGCTGGTAGCAGAAAAAATCAAAGCGCCGGAACCGGTCATTGAAAAGCCGGAACCTGTGCGGGTAATTAAAACCATTGAAGCCCGCGCGGCTGAACAGGAAATTACGGCACCGGAAGCGGTTGCGACCCCGCGCCGTAAAAAATCTCCGCTGATCTTGGCACTGCCGGTCGCGGCGCTGGTCGTCGCCGGTTCTGCCGCAAGCTGGTTATATTCCCGTACGCCTGCGCCAAAAGTTGAAACCGCGAAGACCGAAGCGCCGAAACCTGCTGCGACAACGGAACCGGCGGTGATTGCCCCGCCACTGGTGGCTGAAGAAGTGAAATCCCCCGAAGTGAAGACGCCGGAACCGACACCGTTACCGGTCGCACCGGCCGCCGTGGTGGTGCCTTCTCCGGAGCCCGTCGCGGAAGTGGAAAAAACACCGGTCGCTGCTGTACCGGCTGTGCCTGTCAGCAAAAATGCCTTAGTGATGCCACCTGATGCGGTAAAAATCGGCTCGACCAAATTTCTCAACGGTAACTGGAATGTGGTGGTGGATATCAAAGATCCGGTTACCGGTAAACCGCCGGTGTTGCGTTATCAGTTTAAACAGGGTCAGGGTACGGTAAAAATTACCTACGGCGCGGGCGTGACCTGCCGCACGGTGGCAAATGCCGGTCTGATGCAATCAGGAAATCTGGTGATTAACAGCCGTTACCGGGCGAAATGCAGCGACGGCTCCCGTTATCAGATGCCGGAAATCAGTTGTACTCAGGGCGCGACTGGCGCTGCCGTGTGTCAGGGGCGTTATACCGGCGACACGGTTTACCCAATGACCATTAAGCGTGAAGGTAAATAACAGCATGCTGGCAACCCTTACAGATTTTAAACAAAAGATTACCCTGATCCGCGACAGCGGCATCCAGTTCCTCGACTTCGCGCTGAAGCCGGTGTGGGATGACGGACTGCCTGCCAAATTTGTGCGCAAGAGCGCCAACGGCCCGTTATTGCGCCTCGACTATAACCCGCAAAATGGTCGTCACTTTTTACCGGGAGTGGATGGCGGTGCGCCGGAAGTGGTGCGTCCTGAATTCAGTTTCCCGCTGGAACAATCGCTGAAACTGCTCGATCAGATCTGGCTGCCGTTGCCGTTCCTGCGCTTTAATCCGCCGCGCACCTTTATGGCCGGTCCCGACAACTGGGCGCGGGTGCAAATCCGTGAACTGGATACCCCGGAAGCGGATGGCAGCACGCACCGCGTCGTGATTGCCTTTGATACCCGCGTAGTGGAAGGCGATGACGAACAAACCCAGCTCGCACCGACACCGGATGACGTCAAAAACGGCATCAGCTTTGCGCTGGCATGGCATAACGAAGAACTGCCCGATTTCCTCGATCAGACCTGGGTGGACGGCTGGTTACGTGAAGTGTTCACCGAGCAGTCCGCTATCCGCGAGGAACGTGAAGCGCGCAATATTAAAGTCGCCCTGCGTGAATTCGAATATCAGGCACATTATCTGAATCTGCTGGAAATGCTCGGCAGCCAGCTTGGTATCCCTGAACTGAAAATTAATGGCGCGACGTTGCAGGAACCGGCGATTAACGTCGATCTGATTCTGGATGTGGGTAACTCGCACACCTGCGGCATTCTGGTGGAAGACCATGCAGGCGAAACCGATGGCCTGAAGCAAACCTGCGAACTGCAACTGCGCGACCTCTCTCAGCCGCATTTTCTCTATAACGAACTGTTCGAGAGCCGGGTGGAGTTCGCCCAGGCTCGCTTTGGTAAACCGAACTTCTCCGTCGAAAGCGGCCGTGATGACGCCTTTATCTGGCCGTCAATTTTACGCGCCGGTCGGGAAGCCAGTCGTCTGGCACTGTTGCGCGAAGGAACGGAAGGATCGACCGGGATTTCCAGCCCGCGCCGTTATTTATGGGATGAAGACAGTTATACGCCGGGCTGGCGTTTCAGCCAGGGCGGTCACGGTGCGATTACCGAGCCGGTCGCTGCAGCCATGCCGCTGACATTTCTGATCAATGACGACGGTCAGCCGCTGTCTGATCTGCCTGCGGAAGATCGCCTGCCGGTGTTCTCCGCCCATTACAGCCGCAGCTCGGTGATGACGCTGATGCTGTCGGAACTGCTGGCGCAGGCGCTGATGCAAATTAACAGCCCGGCGCAGCGCACCCGTATGCTGCGATCTTCCGCACCGCGCCAGTTACGCAATATTATTCTGACCCTGCCCTCGGCGATGCCGAAACCGGAGCGTGAAATTTTCCGCCGCCGTATGCAGGAAGCCATCGGGCTGGTGTGGAAATCCATGGGCTGGCATCCCTCTGACGACGCGTTTAAAAACCAGAACGACAAAGCCAAAAGCAGCGTGCCGGTGCCGGATGTGCAGATGGAATGGGACGAAGCAACCTGCGGCCAAATGGTGTATCTCTACAACGAAACGCAGGTGAATTTTGGCGGTCATACCGGCGAGTTTTTTGCCAGCATGGCGCGTCCTGACCGCGAACTGGCCGGCGATGAACCGGTGGGCAAAACCCTCCGTATCGCCTCGATTGACATCGGCGGCGGGACGACCGATCTGGCCATCACGCAATACTGGCTCGATGACGGGATGGGGAATAATGTCAAAATCACCCCGCGTTTACTGTTCCGCGAAGGCTTTAAAGTGGCGGGCGACGATATTCTGCTGGATGTCATTCAGCTCTATATTTTGCCTGCGTTACATGCGGCGCTGAAGAAAGCCGGACTGGCTAACCCGGACAGCCTGATGACGCGCCTGTTTGGTAGCGAGGGACGCATGGACGGGCATGCCACCTTGCGTCAGCAAAGTACGCTGCAAATTTTTATCCCGCTGGCGCGGTCAGTGCTGGAAGTTTACGAACGCTTTGATCCGCTGGATACCCACGCAGAAATTGATGCGCCATTCGGTGAATTGCTGGAACAGACACCGACGCTGAAAGTGCTGGATTATCTGCATACCGAAATCCAGCGCGTTCTGCCTGCCGGTTCGGCGGTATTTGATCTTCTTCAGGTACCGCTGGTACTGAAACTCAGCAAACTGCACAGTGAGTTTTTATCCAACCGAATGAGCATTACGCAGAACCTGCGTTCGCTGTGTGAAGTGGTGTCGTTGCATGACTGCGATGTGTTGCTGCTGACCGGTCGCCCTTCGCGTTTCCCCGGCATTCAGGCGTTGTTCCGCCATCTGCAACCGCTGCCGATCAACCGTATGCTGTCACTCGATGGTTATCACACCAGCGGCTGGTATCCGTTTAACAAACTCGGGCGCATCGACAACCCGAAATCCACAGCAGCCGTCGGCGCAATGCTGTGTCTGCTGGCGCTGGATTTACGTCTGCCGGGCTTCTATTTCAAAGCCGGTGATTTCCAGCCGTATTCGACCGTGCGCTATCTCGGTATGCTCGACGGCAATCAGGTGCTGACTGAAGATAACGTTTGTTACGGTGATATCGATCTTGATGCCCATGATTACAAACTCGATAGTGCGGCCAGTTTCCGCATTCGCGGTGCCATTTGTCTGGGCTTCCGCCAGCTGGAAAATGACCGCTGGCCAGCCTCGCCGCTGTATACCCTGTCCATCGCGGAACCTGAACTGGCGCGTAAAGTGGCGGGTGACAGTGTGCTGCGGGTGAAACTGGCGGTGAAAAAAGGGGAAGATCATCCGACGCCGGAATTTTTTGATATTGCCAGCGCGGTGCTGGATAACGGCACCAAAGTGCCTCCTCATCACCTGCGCCTGCGGCTAAATACACTGGGCGAGAGCCATTACTGGATCGACAGTGGGAGCGTATTCGTCTCATGACAACAAGCACGACAGAAACAAACGCCGGTCTGACCACCAATGTTTTGCAGCGTCAGTTTGCGGCGGTATCTGACACCATCGGCGAGGCGCTGGGCTGGGTCGACGCCACACGCGCTGAAGCTCCGCGTCTTGATCTGGAAGCCGACCGGCTGAATTTGCAGTTAACACGCTGTCGCGAGAAAGCACAGCGCCTGGCACAGGCCTGTGAACTGCCGCCAGCACTGGGTTTTTACGGGCATTCTCAGGCCGGGAAATCGTACCTGATTTGTTCGCTGGCGGCCGGTAACTACGGGCGACTGGAGACTCGTCTCGGGGGTATCACGCTCGATTATCTGACCCAGATTAACCCCGGTAACCGTGTGGCGCGTTTCGCCACCCGTTTTACCCGTCAGGCAGACGTCAGGGATCGCGCATTTCCGGTTCGTGTGCTGCTGCTCAATGAAGCCGATCTTGCCCGCATCGTTATCCGCGCTTTCCAGCCGGACAGTCATTACCCCGTGGCGGACACACAGCAAATCACCGAGCACCTCAGTAAACTGATGATGCACCGTCAGCCGGAGCCGGTAGACGGCTTTACCAGCGAACAGATTATGGGATTATGGGATTCCATGATTCGCCTCGATCCCCGCCGTTTCCGTCATCTGAATGCACATTACTGGCCAGTGGCGGTGAAGCTCGCGCCTTATCTGAACATCGACGATCGCGCACGTCTGTTCTCTCTGTTATGGGGCAACGACCCTGCGCTGACTGCAGCGTATCGCCACTATGCCCACACGCTGCAACACCTCAGCGGTGCAGAAAGCCTGCTGGCACCGTTGAGCATTCTGGTTGATGACGCCATGCAACCGGCAGACGGTATTTTCAGTCAGTCGCCCGGCTGGGATATTCAGATCCCGGTTTGCCCGCAATGGGGAGATGAAAGCGCGCCATCTGTGACGTTGTCACTGGCTGAGCTGACCATGCTTGCCTCTGAAGTGCAAATACCCCTGCTTTCCCCACCACGCGAAGTCCTGTTCGAACAGATCGATTTACTGGATCTGCCGGGTTATGGCGCGCTGACTGATGAAAGCGGTGAGGATGAACATTCCGATCTGTTCCGCGCAAAAATTTCTTATCTGCCGGAGCGCTATACCGACCGGCATGAAATGAACATGCTGATGGTTTGCACGGCGGCTGACGTGCGTGATGACGTGGTTGCCGTGGGCCGCACGCTGGAATACTGGGTCAAAGAAATGCACGGCGAAAACACGCAGGTGCGTGACCGCCGCAAACCGGGACTGGTGTGGGTATTCACGCCGTTCGATCGCCGCATGAGCGGATCGGCACATTTCGACGAGGCCGTTCAGCGTCATGTGGGCAATCCGGGTGATGCCTGGGGCGCGCTGCTGGCGATGGATGATCGCGGTCTGCAACGTATGGCAGATTATCTGGCGGCTGAAATTCGTCCGGAAATCAGGCTGAACCGTCTGAGCGAAATACGTGACGAGCTGCGTCGTGAACTGGCGGATAACCTGCTCGGACGCTGGTATCAGGCGGGCGACAAAGCCGATCCGGCACAAAAGCAACGTACGGTGCAGACCGTCATTAAAGCGCTGCAAACCCGCACGGGTGTTCACGGCGAGCTGCTGGAAAAACTGCTGCCCGGCCGCGACGAACTGCACCGTATTTATCACGAACATGCCGGTAAGCAGGCCGAAACGGGCGAGCAGGATGAATCTGGCGTGGAAAGTTTTGGTATTGGTATTGATATCGATTTATTCGCTGAGCAGCAGGACGTGCAGGTCTGGCAGGAAAAACCGGACGACGGCACGGCGTTTGCGCGCCAGGTACAGCGTTACTGGATTAACCATCTGCGCAGCCTGCCGGAAAACGAACCGCTGATCGCCCTGCTTGGCGTGGCTAAGCCAACAGTCGAGTTGCTGATGGAAGAGTTGATCACCGCCAGTTTCCGTCTGAACATGGGCGATGCGCTGGTACGTTCACTCAGTGGTACGTTATCTGCGGGGACGCGTGAACATGAGCATCATGCGGATCGTCAGGTTTCACGTGCCCTGACGGTGCTCGGTGATTTTGTTGCCTGGCTGGGCTTTGAGAAGCAAGCAGAAGCCGGACGCCCGGAAAGCCGTATCAATAAGGGCAATAAGATTTTTGCCAAGCCGAAGAAAAGCGTTGCAAGCTGGAAGTCATCCCGCCGCCTGACAAAACTTTCTGCCACGCCGACCAATTCCACGGCGTTTTACATTTACGACTGGCTGGTCGGTTTGCAGGAAAGCATCATGCGCAACGCCGGTTACGCGGCGGGCGGGGAAATCCCTGCGCAGCGGCGGGAAAGTCTGGAGCGATTACTCAATACACTGAAAGCCAACAACTAATATCAAAAACCGGAACCGCACAATGCTGTTCCGGTTTTTTTTTACAGTGAGTGTCTGCGCGTGGCTGACGTCAAACAGAGACATAACCGCAGCATGAGTCACACAAACCCGGCGTAATCCGTCTATACCTAGTGGGGTAAGAAAATATCATTCACCGCTTTGTGCCCCGCACAGAGCAGAAACGGAGTCCATTATGACTGATATCACTAAGTTGTTAGGCAAAGAAGCCGATTCACTTCTTCAGCATCAATGTTCCACCATCACCTCAGACCAGCTATACCTGCCGGGAGCCGATTTTGTTGACCGTGTGATGATCGACAATAACCGTTCGCCGCGCGTACTGGCTGCGATGCAAAATTTGTATAACACCGGACGGTTAGCCGGTACCGGTTATCTGTCGATTCTGCCGGTCGATCAGGGTGTTGAACACTCTGCGGGCGCCTCGTTTGCCGCGAACCCGTTGTATTTCGATCCTAAAAATATTGTTGAACTGGCGATCGAGGCAGGCTGTAACTGCGTAGCGTCAACTTACGGCGTACTGGCTTCCGTTTCACGCCGCTACGCCCATAAAATTCCGTTCCTGGTCAAACTCAATCACAACGAAACCCTGAGTTATCCGACACAATATGACCAGACACTGTATGCCAGTGTGGAACAGGCGTTTAATCTCGGTGCGCAGGCTGTGGGCGCGACCATTTATTTTGGCTCAGAAGAGTCACGTCGCCAGATAGAAGAAATTTCAGCCGCTTTCGAGCGGGCGCATGAACTGGGCATGGTGACCGTGTTGTGGGCATATTTGCGTAATCCGGCGTTTGTGAAAGACGGCAAAGATTACCATTCCAGCGCCGACTTAACCGGCCAGGCAAACCACCTTGCAGCGACCATCGGCGCAGACATTGTGAAACAGAAAATGGCAGAAAATAATGGTGGCTACAAAGCGGTTAAATTCGGTTATACCGATGAACGCGTCTATTCCAAACTGACGACCGATCACCCGATTGATCTGGTGCGTTATCAGCTGGCGAACTGTTACATGGGGCGGGCCGGATTGATTAATTCCGGCGGTGCCGCAGGTGAAAATGATATTCAGGAATCCGTGCGTACAGCGGTCATCAATAAACGCGCTGGCGGGATGGGACTGATTCTGGGGCGTAAAGCCTTCAAGAAATCAATGAAAGAAGGCGTGGGCTTGATTAATGCCGTTCAGGATGTGTACCTGGATACGAAAGTGACGATTGCCTGATCCTGATTTTGCACAATAAAAAAGGCCGGAAGATTGCCCTTCCGGCCATGTTTACTTGTTTCGATTATTTGCTCAGTTGCTGAACTAACAATTCTGCCGCTTCTGCGGAAGAACCCGGATTCTGCCCGGTGATCAGCAGACCATCCTGCACTACGTAAGAACCCCAGTCAGCGCCTTTCGAATACACACCACCCAGTGCTTTCAGTTCATCTTCCACCAGGAAAGGCACTACGTCGGTCAGCTCAACCGCTGCTTCTTCGCTGTTGGTGAAACCGGTGACTTTTTTGCCCTGTACCAGCGGATTACCTTGTGCATCTTTCACATGACGCAGCACGCCAGGCGCATGACACACCAGCGCAACGTGTTTACCCGCAGCCTGGAATGACTGGATCAGCTCAATGGAGGTTGTATCTTCCGCCAGATCCCACAACGGGCCATGACCGCCCGGATAAAAGACTGCATCAAAATCAGCCTGAGAAATGCTGTCCAGACGCACGGTGGAGGCCAGTTGTGCCTTCGCCTGTTCATCGGCTTCAAAGCGGTGGGTTTGCTGCGTCTGGAAATCCGGTTCGTTACTTTTCGGATCCAGCGGTGGCTGGCCGCCAGCCGGGGACGCCAGCACAATTTCTGCGCCTGCATCTTTAAAAGCGTAATACGGTGCTGCCAGCTCTTCCAGCCAGAAACCCGTTTTACGGCCCGTGTTGCCCAGTTTGTCGTGCGAAGTCAGAACCATCAGAATTTTCATGTTGTTTATCCAGGTTGTTGATGCTGTTGAAATGTTTGTATAGTAGACCAGTCGTCTTGTAATCACTTTCAAAAAAACACCTCAACGTGAGGTGTCATTTGTTACGCATCAGCTTACTGCGGCTGATGGATAATCTGTTGTGTCATCGTCATGGCGGCGTCAAAAGGTTGCGTATTACGTAAAATTTTCACCATCACACTTGACCCGAGCCACAACTGATACAGCCCTTGTGCGGCAATCAGCGGTGCATCATTGACGGCCATCGATCCTTCTTTAATTCCCGTTTCAATCGCCCGGGCAATGCGGCTGATAATGCCGGAAGTGCCGTCATTCAGCGCCTGACGCATCGGTTCAGAAAGATCGGCTACTTCGGCACCCAGTTTCACGGCGAGGCATTTACCCTGGCAGTCGTAAAATGACTGACTCTCCTGCCATTGCTGCCAGTAATTCATCAGACGCTGCGCCATCGTCAGCCCCGGCTGGGCCAGGGTAACATCCATCGCAGACAGGTAATCCTGAAAATAGCTTTTCAGCAGTTCCTCACCAAATGCATCTTTCGACGTGAAGTAGTAATAAAACGACCCCTTCGGTACGGACGCGGTGGTCAGAATTTCATTCAGGCCGACTGCCGAGAAACCTTTCTTCGCCATGAGGGACTGCCCCACAGCAAGAATGTGTTTACGCTGGTCAATTTTGCCTGTGTCAGATGCTTTTGTCGTGTTCATGGGCTGACAATACATTGAATTAGACCAGTCGTCTAGTGGTTAAGAAAAAAATTGAGGTCCACTGTTCCTCAGTGCCGGTAAATGTCGGTTTTTCGTCAGGAATTAAATCCGGCAATCTACAAAATCTCCTCAACTTTCTGTAAATTTGGCCGATGAAAGTTCTTTCGGTTATATACAGTTTACGCTTCTGGGGTGATACGGATGTTGATAGGAATAGATTTAGGCACTTCAAACTGCGCAGTTGCCATCTGGCAAGACGGTCAGTCCGTTCTGGTTCCTAACGTCTATGGAAAAAATCTGACACCCTCAGTGATCGGTCTCGATGATAACGGTCATGTCCTGGTCGGGGCGCCTGCACAGGCGCGGTTATTTACCCACCCTGACCTCACCCTTTCCAGTTTTAAACGTTTCATGGGCACGGAGCATCAGTTCCGGCTTGGACATCAAAACTTTCGCGCGGAAGAGCTCTCCGCCCTTCTGCTGCGCAGTCTGAAAGCGGATGTTGAGCAACATTGTGGCTGTGAGGTGAAGCGCGCCATTATCACCGTTCCTGCTTATTTTAATGATATTCAGCGCAAGGCCGTGAAGGCTGCCGGTGAACTGGCGGGACTGCATGTTGAACGTCTGCTCAATGAACCGACGGCGGCGGCACTGGCCTACGGGCTGGTGAATCAGCAGGAGCAGAAATTCCTGGTGTTCGATCTGGGGGGCGGCACGTTTGACGTTTCAATTATCGATATGTTCGAAGGCGTGATTGAAGTGCGGGCCAGCAGCGGCGACGTGTTCCTCGGGGGCGATGATTTTACCCGCAGTCTTGCAGGCTGGATGCTGGCGCAGTATCCGGAGCTGGATAAAGACGATAACGCCCTTTTCGGTCAGTTGATTACGCTGGCGGAAAAAGCGAAATGCCAGCTGACCACGCAAGACAGCACGCCACTCAGATACCAGTGGAATGACAGATCGCTGAACTGGACGCTGACCACTGAAATTCTGGCGCAATGCTGTGAAAGTACGCTGGAGCGGATGAAAAAACCGGTGATTCAGGCGCTGCGCGATGCCAGGTTCTCCGCCGATGAAGTGGATCATGTGGTGCTGGTGGGCGGTGCAACGCGAATGCCACTGGTGCGTCAGGCGGTGGCCCGTCTGTTCGGGCGCTTCCCACGCAGTGAGTTACAACCGGACGAAGCCGTGGCGCTCGGTGCCGGTATTCAGGCCGGACTGGTCTTGCAGGATCAGGCGCTCGATGACATCGTGCTGACCGATGTGATGCCGTTTACGCTCGGCATCGGAATTTCCCGCCCTAAAGGCGACGGCTACGAAGACGGTCATTTTCTGCCGCTGATTGAGCGAAACAGCTTTGTACCGGTGAGTCGCGTGGAAACGATTGTCACGATCTCCGATCAGCAAAAGTACCTGAATCTGTCCATTTATCAGGGTGAAGCACGGCGGGTCGCCGACAATATACTGCTCGGATCGCTGGCCGTTGATGTGCCTCCGCGCCCGGCAGGTGAAATGAGCGCCGAGGTGCGTTTCACTTACACGCTCGACGGCATTCTGGAAGTGGAATGTAAAATCACCAGCACCGGACAGGTGGAAAAACTGGTGATTGAGAAAGCGCCGGGCAGCCTGACACCTGCGCAAATTACCGCAAGTCTGCTGAAACTGGAAAACATCAAACAGCATCCCCGTGAGCAACTGGTAAACCGCCAGCTGGTAGCAGAAGCCAACGCGTATTATGAACAAAGCCTTGGCGACCAGCGGCAGTTTATCGCTGCTCAGCTGTATCGCTTTGAACATGTGCTCGACACGCAGGATGCCCGGCAGATTGCGGCAGCGCGTAAGGAATTTGAGGCGCTGCTGGTGCATCTGCGCAGTGAGTGGGAATAGCCCGATGGCGATCTGGTCAGTTTTGGGGATAGAAGCCACGCAGGACATCAGCGCGATCAAGCGGGCCTATGCGCGGCAGCTCAAAAACACGCGACCCGATCAGGATCCCGAAGCGTATCAGCGTCTGCGGGAAGCGTTTGAATCAGCCCGGCGCGGCGATTATGTGTGGAATGCCAGTGACGCTGTCACTTATTCATCTCCCCTTTTGCCGATGACTGATGACGCATTAATCAGCCGGACGCAGGTCCACCATCTGGTATCCGATACCGTCAGCCTGCTGCTGGAAAATGAACAGGCTGGCGTGGCGTTGCTGAAAGTTTGTCTGTCAGAAGAATTGCTGCAAAATCTTCAGTTGCGCGAAATGTTCAGTCAGCAGCTGGCGTGGGATCTGGCGGAGCGTGAAGGACTGACCCGCCCGGTGCTGGTGAACGTTGCCGCGCTGATGGGATGGGAAATTGACCATTATCAGCCCGTCGGGATTTCGCTTTGTCAGCTTGATGCGTTGCATCAGCAAATTGAAAATACTGCCGGAAGTTGTTGCCGGGATGATTCCGGTACACGATGGGGTGAAGACTGATGTTTCTTTTGAATTCAGGATTAATGACGTGGGCGATGGAATGAGCAGCCAGGGAATTTGGTCAGTTTTAGGCATTGAGCCCACTCAGGATCTCAGCGTGATTAAACGGGCTTATGCCCGACAGCTGAAAAATACCCGTCCGGACCAGGACCCGGAAGGGTATCAACGTTTGCGTGAAGCCTTTGATGCGGCGAAAAATCAGGGGAATGACGCGACAATCAGTGACGTTGTCACAATACATGAGCCACCTGCTGAGGTTGTCCCACAGACCTTTTTGCAAAAACCTGCTCCGTTTAACCCCGTCAATGAGATCAGGCAGGAAACCTATCGTGATACTGCGCTACGGCGAAAAATCATTTCACAGGCAACTGAAATTACTGATGAAATGATGGACGATGAAACTGCCGGCCTTAAGCGTCTGGATGTTTTTCTCAAGAGCAATGTGCTGCAAAACCTTGAACTGCACGAATTGTTCAGTCAGGAACTGGCAGCGCAATTAAGTGATCGTGAAGGGTTATATTCCGCACTTCTGATCAAGGTCTCCGACATTATGGGCTGGGATGTCGACCATTATCAGCCCGGTGGCATCTCACCTTACAGGCTGGCGGCCCTGCAACGTCAGGTTGAGATGACTGGTGCGAAACGTTACTGGTCGGTGATGGTACGTGCATATCAGGATTCAACACTGAATCGGTTGCGCTTGCGGTTACTCACGGTTGAAGGTGCAAGCGTGCCCTGGTGGGCAAAGCTGGTGCCCGATTTTATGACATCACTGAGCAATAAACTCAGAGAGATCAGAATGTATCATCCTGCGTTATTACCCTATTTAAATTCTGTGCTGCTGAAAACCCTGTCTGAAACCCGGGTAGCGCTAAGTTGGGGAACTGTTTTCCTGAACGGCTTCTGGCTTTTGCTGATCATGCTGGCGACGCGTGAGCATCCAGAGCCGTGGCGCTCGCGTATCTTACTCATCGCGATTATCGGGTTGTATATTCACGGTTACCGTTACCTGGAGCGAAAGTTGCGTTACCGCCCGCGTATGTTGTGCGCGACAGAATGTGTGTTGTCGGTGCTCTCGACCGCGATTATGGTGAAAATAATGCTGGGCTTCTTCACGATGTTTAAGCCTGACGCAGGAAATATGGTTATGGCATTCACCAATTATGGTGTACTCAGTGCCAGCAGTTTTTGCGTGCTCTGGATGATGGCACCAAAACACAGGAAATGGTACGGCGTGCCGTTAAACGCGATTATCATATTGGCGATGCTGCCGCGGCAGTTGATGGGAAAAAGTGCCGGAATCGTCAGAGCTGTAGCGTTTATCGCATTACTGGGGGGGTATTCCCTGCTGATTGCTTTCGGCTTCCGTTAAGGTTGCGGGTGGTTAATCCACCCGCTGTTGTTTTACTCTGCCAGAGTCCAGACACTGACGCTTCCGGCAGCGCAGTAAAATTGCGCGCTGCCTTGCTCGTCGGTTGTAATGATATCCTGGCGGTTTTCCAGCACGTCCCGCCATTTTTTACCGGCGAAGTTGTCGCCCAGATCAATCGTTTTCTCACCTGCTTCGCCGTTGGACATCACCACCACGCAGCCCGGGTGTTCTGCGGTGCCGCTGCGTGAAAACGCAATGCAGTTCGGGTGATCGAAATAATCGGTTTGTGCCCCCCATGCGTAGCGCTGACGGGCTCTGATCAGCGCTTCCAGTGGCACAATCGCAGGCAGTTCAATCGTGTAATTGTTACCGTCGTCCCCTTCATCCTCGTAACTTGCGCCGAATAAATCCGGATAAAATACGATCGGCACGCCCTGTTCCCGCAACAGGATTAACGCGTAGGCCAGCGGTTTGAACCACGGCTCAACCGGTGCTTCAAGAGACTGTAACGGCTGCGTGTCGTGATTGGCCACCAGGGTCACGGCATGCTCCGCATCGGCGGCAACCAGGGTGTTATCAAAAATGGTGGTCAGGTCAAAATCCGCTCCCTGCTTCGAAGCATGGTGGAAATTCAGCTGCAACGGCGCATCGAACAGCATGGTTTTGCCCTCCACCTGATGGATGTAATTTTGCAGCGTCTGGACATCGAATGACCAGTATTCCGCGACCAGATACATCGGCTGTTCGGCTTCCGCCTGAATATGGTCAATCCATTCTTTATAGAACCAGGCCGGAATATGTTTCACTGCATCAAGACGGAAACCGGTACAGTTCGTTTGTTCCATGATCCAGCGGCCCCAGTATTTGAGTTCCTCGCTGACCGCGTTATTGCGAAAATCGACGTTGGCTCCCATCAGATAATCGTAATTGCCAAACTCGTCGTCGACCTGATCGTTCCAGCCGCCGCCGGTGTAGTCGTTAACGATTTTGAAAATGCCCTGTTCATCCGGGTTTTCAATATGGTCGACACCGCTGAAGCAGTGAAAATCCCAGATAAATTTCGAATACCGGCCCTCACGGGCGGCAAAAATGAAACGTGTCCACGCTTCCGCTTCAATGATGTCATCACTGATTTCTTCACGGTTATCAATGTTAACGCGGTTAACCTGCACGCGTTCTTTCTCATCCGCCCCCATTTTATGATTGAGCACCACGTCAAGAATGACGCCCAGCTTATGCTGTTTCAGTGCGCCGATGGCCGCAAGTAATCCCTCTTTGTCTCCATATTTGGTGGCTCGGGAGCCTTTCTGTTCAAACTCGCCCAGATCAAACAAATCATAAGTGTCATAGCCAACCGAATATCCCCCGGATTCGCCTTTATAGGCGGGCGGGAGCCAGGCAGCGGTAATGCCAATCTCAGCCAGCCAGGCCGCTTTTTCGGCCACCTCCGGCCAGAGCTTCCCCCCATCCGGGTAATACCAGTGAAAGAACTGAAACAACGTAGGATTCTGCATACAGACTTTCCATTCAGATGACCAGGAAATGAAGTATGGAGCAGGAACGAAAAAAATGCGGTAAAAGGCAAAAAAAAGCCGGTCAGCAAAGTGACCGGCTATGGGCATGTTGGAAAACGGAATCAGTTGATATCAGGATGCTGAGCAATCAGATTTTTTCTTTTTGCTTCAAGTTCAACAATCTGCGCATCAATATCTTCAATTTTCTGTTCGATGTTATCGTGATGTTCCTGGAGGATTTCACGCGCTTCCGCACGGTCTGAGGCCGCCGGTGTGGCGCCTTTCAGCGGACGGTTGGCGGTTTCTTTCATAAAGATACCGGTCACCAGACCAATCATCGCCACCACCATCAGGTAATACGCGGGCATGTACAGGTTATTGGTTGTTTCTACCAGCCACGCCGCGATCGTGGGCGTCAGACCCGCAATCAGTACTGAAATGTTGAAAGCAATCGCCAGCGCGCTGTAACGGATATGCGTCGGGAACATTGCCGGTAACGTTGACGCCATCACACCGATGAAGCAGTTCAGTAGCACCGCGAGGATCAGCAGACCTAAGAAAATCAGGCCTATCACATCACTGTTAATCAGAATGAAGCACGGGATAGCCAGAATGAACAGGCCGATGCTGCCGATGATCACGAAAGGCTTACGGCCAAAGCGGTCGCTCAGCATCCCCATGAATGGCTGTACAAACAGCATACCGACCATGATGGCGATGATGATCAGCACACCGTGATCTTCAGAGTAATGCAGGCTGTGGGACAGATAGCTCGGCATGTAGGTCAGCAGCATGTAGTAGGTGACGTTTGTGGCAATCACCATGCCGACACAGATAATCAGAGGCCGCCATTGCTTGGTCAGGATTTCACGGAACGAGACTCTTGGCGGTTCAGCGATGTCTTTGCGTGCATCACTGTCGATTTTATCCACGTGCTGCTGGAATGTCGGGGTTTCTTCCAGCGCATGACGCAGATAAATACCGATCAGGCCCAGCGGCGCAGCGATGAAGAACGGAATACGCCAGCCCCATTCGAGGAAGTTCGCCTCACCCACAATGCTGGAAATCAATACCACGACGCCCGCACCGAGAATAAAACCGGCGATGGAACCGAAATCCAGCCAGCTACCGAGGAAGCCGCGTTTCCTGTCAGGAGAATATTCCGCAACGAAAATCGCTGCACCGGTATATTCGCCACCCACCGAGAAACCCTGCGCTAATTTTGCCAGTAACAGCAAAATGGGCGCCCAGATACCGATGGAGTTATAACCGGGTATCAGCCCGATACAGAAGGTGCTGACGGACATGATGATGATGGTGACGGAAAGGACTTTCTGGCGACCAAATTTGTCGCCAAGCGCACCGAAGAACAGGCCGCCCAGAGGCCTGACAAGGAACGGTACGGAAAAGGTTGCCAGGGCGGCAATCATTTGAATACCCGGGTCTGCACCCGGGAAAAACACCTGCCCTAAAGCAAAGGCCACAAATCCATACACACCGAAATCAAACCATTCCATCGCATTGCCCAGTGCTGCGGCGGTAATGGCTTTTTTCAGTTTGGTGTCGTCAATGATAGTAATGTCATTGATTTGCATAGGTTTCACACGTTTTTTTCTTAATCTCATCTTTTACATCCCTTTTCTAAAATACTCCACCGTGTAAGCGTGAGATATTTTGTTCGTACTCTTTAATCATCCAGAGTATCAATAGCATTTGAGTAAGCTCTATCATTATAGGATGGTTTTACGCTGTGGCAAAAGCCAACCGTTTTGTGATCAGCTTTGCACTTTTGTTTTCACCCGACGCCGTTTTATCTCACTAAGTGGTAATGTGTTTTCAAATTAATGAAACTGCATTTTAATTAATGAAAAGGAAGCCAGAACACCGGCTGATTTCAAACTACTTGTGGGATGAATCATGGCAAAAGGTTCTCAGATTCAATTTAATTTCCATACCGTTCAGGACCCTCAGACCGGTGCGCGGGTAACCCGTTTAACGCCGCCCGATGTGTTGTGTCATCGCAATTATTTCTATCAAAAATGCTTTACCCGTGATGGCAATAAACTGTTGTTTGCCGGTGAGTTTGACGGCAACCGCAACTATTACCTGCTGGATTTGAAAACACAGAAAGCGGTGCAACTGACGGAAGGCAAAGGCGATAACACTTTTGGCGGTTTCCTCTCTCCGGATGATCAGTATCTTTACTACGTCAAAAATGAACGTAGCCTGCAGCGCGTAAAACTGGCTGATTTTAGTGAGCACACCGTGTATCAGGTGCCGGAAGAATGGGTTGGCTACGGCACCTGGGTGGCCAACAGCGAATGCACCCGTCTGGTGGGTATCGAGATCAGTCGTGAGGACTGGACGCCCCTGTCAGACTGGAAAATCTTCCAGGCGTTTTATCACAGCAATCCGCACTGCCGTCTGTTGCGCGTCGATTTACTCAGCGGGAAATCCCGTGTGATCCACGAGAAAAACGAATGGCTCGGACATCCGATTTATCGCCCGTTTGATGACAACACCGTCGCTTTCTGCCACGAAGGCCCTCACGATCTGGTTGATGCACGCATGTGGCTGGTGAATGAAGACGGCAGCAATGTGCGTAAAGTGAAAGAGCATGCGCCAGGCGAAAGCTGCACACATGAATTCTGGGTACCGGACGGTTCTGCGCTGATGTATGTGTCTTATCTGAAAGGCCAGCATGACCGCCACATCCGCCGGTTCGATCCGCAAACTGGTGAAGATGTCTGTCTGATGACTATGCCGGCCTGTTCGCATCTGATGAGCAACGAGAATGGTACGCTGCTGGTCGGTGACGGTTCCGGTACGCCGGTAGATGTGAAAGATACTGCCAGCCATACGATTGAAAACGATCCGTGGTTGTATATTTTCGATGCCAAAACCCGTCAGCATGCTCCTCTGGCCGCGCATAACAGTTCATGGCAAGTGCTTGATGGCGACCGGCAGGTGACGCATCCGCACCCATCTTTCTCGCCCGATGACCGTCACGTGCTTTTCACCACCGATTACGAAGGCTTACCGGCACTGTATCTGGCGGAAATCCCGGATGCCCTCCTCAGTTCATTACGCAAGGACTAACCGATGTTTACGTTTAAAAAAGATATTCCCTTACAGGATCTGGGTGACGGTGTGAGCCGTCGCGTTCTGGCGCATGACGGCACCATGATGGCCGTTGAAGTGTATTTTGAAGAAGGCGCCATTGGACCGATGCATAACCACGTGCATGAACAGCTGACATATGTGTTGTCCGGTCGCTTTAAATTCACGATCGGTGAAGAAACCCGTGAAGTAAGCGCAGGCGATACGCTGTATAAAAAACCGTACATCATGCACGGCTGCGTCTGTCTGGAAAAAGGTGTGTTGCTCGACACGTTCACGCCGCAACGACAAGATTTTTTATAATTCTTTCTGATCATAAAAAAACCGGTGCCATGAGCACCGGTTTTTTTGACCCCACAGAAAACAAAATCTTATGCGAGGATTTCACGCACAAAGGTTTCGATCTCTTTGTTCTGGCAGTTTTCAAAGAAACATTTCTGGAAACGTTCGCCGGTGACAGCGGTTTTTACCAGTTCAGGATCGATAGCACGCAGCGTATCCAGATAGTTTTCTTTTACCACTGCGGCTTTCACCTGATTCAGAATACCGGCGTTGCGCACCTGAGGTTCTTTGCGGTCAGCCGGATAGCCTTCTCCTTTCACACCGGTAAAGGCCTTTTCAAAGATGAAACGCACGTTCAGCTCAGCGCCCCAGCCGAAGCCTTTAGCGAATGGCAGTGATAAGGCGTTGCCGTTGTTGATTTGCGCGAACAGGAAGGCATCCGCCGGATCAATGCAATAACCGCAGTTAACGCCCGGGTGAATGTTCAGAGACATCAGTGCGCCCTGACCGGTGCCGCAGCCTGCAACGACAAAATCCACAGCTTTAGAATTGAGCAGAATACTGGCCATGATGCCCAGATGGATGTATGTCAGGTGGTGATCCTGTTCGTCAGACATGCCCACGTTGTAGACCGGATACTCTTTTTCCGATGCCACGGCGTTGAGTTCTTTCAGGATGATCGCGTTTTTAGCGGCCTGACTGTTTTCCATCATCAATGCAATTTTCATGAGATTTCCTCTTTGGGCAGCGGTGTGATCCGCTGCTGTCGGTGAATATTTGTCAGTAATTAGCGTGATTAACGCGCCAGCCAGCCGCCGTCAACGGCAATCGTGTAGCCATTGATATAGTCGGAAGCCGGTGAAGACAGGAACACAACCGGCCCCATCAGATCAGATGGCAAGCCCCAGCGGCCAGCAGGAATACGCCCCAGAATCTCTTCGCTGCGTGCTTCATCGGCACGAAGTTGCTGGGTGTTGTTGGTCGCCATATAACCCGGTGCAATCGCGTTCACGTTGATGTTGTGTTTCGCCCATTCATTGGCCAGCAGACGAGTCACACCCATGACGGCGCTTTTCGATGCGGTATAAGAAGGCACGCGGATACCGCCCTGATAAGAAAGCATCGACGCGATATTAATGATTTTGCCGCCGGTGCCCTGAGCAATAAATTGCTTCGCGACAGCCTGTGACATGAAGAACACGGATTTGATGTTCAGATTCATCACATCATCCCAGTTCTTTTCGCTGAACTCGATGGCATCTTCACGGCGGATGATCCCGGCGTTATTGACCAGAATATCCAGATGTCCCATTTCTGCGACAGCGCGTTCGAGCAGCGCCGGAATGACTTTCGTGTCGCTCAGATCAGCCGTCAGGCTCAGGAAACGGCGGCCTGTTGCGCCAACGCGTTCGATAGTTTCTGTGGGCTCGACAATGTTGATCCCAACAATGTCACAACCGGCTTCGGCGAGGCCGATTGCCATACCCTGACCTAAACCGGTATCGCAACCGGTCACTACCGCGACTTTTCCCTGAAGCGAGAAATTATCCAGAATCATGATGGTTCCTTTATGCATAAAACGGAGGCGAATACGCTTTTCCGCAGGACTATTGGTTGTCGGGCTGTGCCCGGCGCCGAAATGATAAAAGGAGTTTAGCGATAAAACTCCCGCAACTCAAGAAATTGAAACGTCATTTCAATTTATGTGAACTTTGATGTCGTTTTTTGTTGGGTTGATCACGTCCTGACGCAGGGGGTCGTGCAAATGCCAGAAACTGAACGCTGTAAACAGGAAAAATGCGCAGCAAAGCGCCTGATGAAATTAATCATCCGGAGGAATTCTGGAGAGGAAAGGGAAGTTTATGAGGGAGAGAAAAATTCACTGCCCGGCAGGGAAGCCGGGCCAGCGGTACACGCTCACCAGGTAAGCAGAGGCAACCGTTAGTGCAGGCAGCCCTGACATTCCGTTGCCAGATTCAGACCACGACGCCAGTCGCCCGGAGTCTGACCAAACTGGCGTTTGAAACTGCGGGTGAAAGATTGCTGTGAGTCGAAGCCCAGAGAAATCGCAACGCTGACAATAGGTTCGCCACTACTGGCCAGCATATCGGCAGATTTCTTCAGTTTTTTCTCACGAATGTATTCACCCATCGGCAAGCCGGTGTGCTCTTTAAACATACGCTGCAGATACCAGCGGGAATACCCTGCCCGTTTGGCAACAGTTTTAATATCCAGACGTTCTTCCAGATTGTGATCGATCCACTCGATCAGGTCGTGAATGAAATCCTCGGTTCTCATGGCAAGTCTCCTGCTTCTTTTTTGTTTGCGCCCCCCGAGGGCGACTCGTCTTTTAATACGTTGACCCAGTTTTCGATTAAATGCAAGTTTTACTATTGCATTTAATTGGCCGTTACCGGATAGTCTCTTTCCCGAAGTAAACGTTCTGTAAAATAGCACAGAAAGTGTAACAGTAATTCTTGCACTTTAGTAAGCGCATCCCTACAATCCCCTCGAATCAATTGTATCAATATTTGATACATTATTGTGCTGATGAACGGCGCAAGTCCCAAAAAAGTCAGATCAGGCAAAGGACGTTACCCGGCGGACAGGCCGGTGTATTGCCTGGCAGTACTTACTCACTGGAAATAAAAATAATGATGAACCTGCAAAAATCACAGGTTGTTGTACGCGGCCGCTCCGGCGGTACGCCTTTGACGTTGCGCCTTTCAGGGGTTGCGCTGATGGTTGCCCTGCTCGCCGGGTGTGACAACAGCGTGGCGCAAAATGCTGCACCACCTGCTCCGCAAGTCAGCGCGGCAGATGTGTTAATCAAACCAATCAGCCAGTGGGATGCGTTTAACGGACGTGTGGAAGCGGTACAAAGTGTTCAGTTGCGCCCCCGCGTGTCCGGCTATATCGATAAAGTGAATTATCAGGAAGGTCAGGAAGTGAAAAAGGGTCAGGTGCTGTTCACCATCGACGACCGCACTTACCGCGCTGCGCAGGAACAGGCGCAGGCTGAACTGGTGCGTGCGCGCAATCAGGCCAGTCTGGCGAGAAGTGAATCCGCCCGTACGGAAGCGCTGATCGGTTCGCTGGCTGTGTCGAAAGAAGCTGCGGAGCAACGTCGTTCGGCCGCTTCGCAGGCACAGTCAGATGTGCTGGCAGCTCAGGCACAGCTGGACATGGCACAGTTGAATCTTGATTTCACCCGTGTCATCTCCCCGATTGATGGTCGCGCCAGCCGTGCGATGATCACGACCGGCAATCTGGTAACAGCGGGCGACAGTGCCAGTGTACTGACCACGGTGGTGTCACTCGACACGGTCTACGTGTATTTCGATGTCGATGAAGGGACGTTCCTGCGCTATCAGGCGCAGGCCCGCGAAGGGAAATTCAATGACAGCCCGCAAAGTCGCTTACCGGTTCATGTCGGGCTGGTGGGTGAAAACGGCTACCCGCATCAGGGCGTCGTCGATTTTACTGACAATCAGCTGAACTCCGGCACAGGCACGATCCGCATGCGTGCTCTGCTGGATAACCGCGACCGCACATTTACGCCGGGATTGTTTGCCCGCGTTCAAATGCCAGGCAGCGCACAGTTCAACGCCCTGCTGGTGGACGATAAAGCCATCCTTACCGATCAGGATCGTAAATTCGTTTATGTGGTGGATAAAGATGGCAAGGCGCAGCGACGTGATGTTGAAATTGGCCGCATATACGGCGGCTTACGCATCGTGCAGAAAGGCCTTGAAGCAGGCGATCGCGTCATCATCGATGGTGTACAGAAAGTGTTCATGCCGGGCATGCCGGTCAATGCCAAAACCGTCAGCATGGCGGCTAATACTGTCACGCCAGCCGCTCCTGCCGTTCAATAAAAGAGAATCCTGACTCATGGACTTTTCCCGCTTTTTCATCGACAGGCCGATTTTTGCGGCCGTCTTGTCGATTTTGATTTTAGTCACCGGGGCGATTGCCATTCCCCTGCTGCCGGTCAGCGAATACCCGAACGTGGTACCGCCAAGCGTGCAGGTTCGCGCTGAATATCCGGGTGCTAACCCGAAAGTGATTGCTGAAACCGTGGCGACGCCGCTGGAAGAAGCGATCAACGGTGTTGAAAACATGGTGTACATGAAATCCGTGGCCGGTTCTGATGGTGTGCTGGTGACGACAGTCACTTTCCGTCCGGGAACCGATCCGGATCAGGCCCAGGTTCAGGTGCAAAACCGTGTGGCCCAGGCCGAAGCCCGTCTGCCGGAAGATGTCCGCCGTCAGGGCGTGACCACGCAGAAACAATCGCCAACGTTGACGCTGGTGGTGCATCTGGTGTCACCTTCGGGTAAATATGATTCGCTGTATCTGAGCAACTACGCCACGCTGAAGGTGAAAGACGAGCTGGCACGTTTGCCGGGTGTCGGGCAGATCCAGATTTTCGGTGCAGGCGAATATGCCATGCGCGTGTGGCTGGATCCGAACAAAGTCGCGGCGCGGGGTCTGACGGCTTCTGACATTGTGAAGGCAATGCAGGAACAGAACGTACAGGTGTCTGCCGGTCAGCTGGGCGCAGAGCCGATGCCGAAAGACAGTGATTATCTGCTTTCCATCAATGCCCAGGGTCGTCTGAAAGATGAAGATGAGTTCGGCAAAATCATCCTGAAAAGCGGTGATAATGGCGAAATTGTCCGTCTTCGTGATGTGGCGCGTATCGAAATGGGGTCCGGCAGTTATGCCCTGCGCGCGCAACTTAATAATAAAGATGCAGTCGGGATCGGTATCTTCCAGTCGCCTGGCGCGAATGCGATCGATTTGTCAGACGCGGTGCGAGCCAAAATGGATGAACTGGCAACCCGGTTCCCGGAAGGCATGACCTGGCGTGCGCCGTACGACCCGACGGTGTTTGTCCGTGATTCCATCAGTGCGGTGGTTCACACATTGCTGGAAGCCGTCGTGCTGGTCGTACTGGTGGTTATTCTGTTCCTGCAAACCTGGCGCGCATCAATCATTCCTTTGCTGGCGGTACCGATATCTGTGATCGGGACATTCAGCATTCTGTATTTGCTCGGATTTTCGCTTAATACACTCAGTCTGTTCGGGCTGGTGCTGGCGATAGGGATAGTCGTCGATGACGCCATTGTGGTGGTGGAAAACGTCGAGCGAAACATCGAGGAGGGACTCGCGCCAAGGGACGCTGCGCACCAGGCGATGCGGGAAGTTTCAGGGCCGATAGTGGCTATCGCGCTGGTGCTGTGTGCGGTGTTCGTGCCGATGGCGTTTTTGTCGGGCGTGACCGGTCAGTTCTACAAGCAGTTTGCGGTGACCATCGCCATTTCAACCGTGATCTCGGCCATCAACTCACTGACGTTGTCCCCTGCTCTTGCGGCATTATTGCTGAAATCGCACGGTGCACCGAAAGACATGCCGTCGCGGCTTATCGACCGCCTGTTCGGCTGGATTTTCCGACCGTTCAACCGGTTCTTTAATGCCAGTTCACATCGTTATCAGAATGCAGTGTCTAAAACACTTGGGCGTCGTGGCGCGGTATTTGTGGTTTACATTCTGTTGTTGTGCGCGGCGGCCTTTATGTTCAAAGCCGTGCCGGGGGGCTTTATCCCGACGCAGGATAAACTGTATCTGATCGCGGGCGTGAAAATGCCGGAAGGCGCGTCCTTATCCCGCACTGATGCGGTGATCCGCAAAATCAGCGCAATGGGGTTAAGTACTGATGGCGTAATTGATGCGGTGGCGTTCCCCGGGTTGAACGCTTTGCAGTTCACCAATACGCCGAATACCGGTACGGTGTTCTTCGCGTTGAAACCACTGAGCGAACGTACCCGTACAGCGGCGGAGATTAATGCGGAAATCAACGCCAAGATTTCGCAGATCCAGGAAGGGTTCGCCTTCTCCATTATGCCGCCGCCGATCCTCGGATTGGGTCAGGGATCAGGTTATTCTCTGTATATACAGGATCGTGCAGGGCTGGGTTACGGTGCATTGCAAACCGCGATTAACACCATGTCCGGCGCTATCATGCAAACGCCGGGAATGGGGTATCCGATTTCTTCATATCAGGCTAACGTGCCGCAGTTGGACGCGCATATTGACCGTGATAAAGCCAAGGCGCAGGGCGTATCGCTGGACGAACTGTTCAGTACGCTGCAGGTGTATCTCGGCTCGTCCTATATCAATGATTTCAACCGGTTCGGACGTACCTGGAAAGTAATGGCACAGGCCGATGGCCAGTTCCGTGACACCGTGGAAGACATTGCCAATCTGCGTACCCGTAACGATAAAGGTGAAATGGTGCCAATCGGCAGTATGCTGAATATCACCACCACTTACGGTCCCGATCCGGTGATCCGCTATAACGGCTATCCGGCAGCAGATTTAATCGGTGACGCTGATCCCCGCGTGCTTTCTTCGACGCAGGCAATGACCGAGCTGACTGCAATGTCGAAAAACCTGTTACCGAACGGCATGAATATCGAATGGACCGACCTGAGCTATCAGCAATCCACACAAGGCAATGCTGCACTGATTGTGTTCCCGATGTCCGTGTTACTGGCGTTTCTGGTGCTGGCCGCCCTGTATGAGAGCTGGACGCTGCCGCTGGCGGTAATCCTGATTGTGCCAATGACCATGCTATCGGCCCTGTTTGGCGTGTGGCTGACCGGTGGCGACAACAACGTGTTTGTACAGGTCGGACTGGTGGTGCTGATGGGACTGGCATGTAAGAACGCGATTCTGATTGTTGAGTTCGCCCGCGAGCTTGAACTGCAAGGTAAAGGGATTATCGAATCTGCGCTTGAGGCATGCCGTCTGCGTCTGCGCCCTATCGTCATGACCTCGATTGCGTTTATCGCCGGGACTATCCCGTTGATTCTGGGTCACGGCGCGGGTGCGGAAGTGCGCGGTGTCACCGGTATTACCGTATTCTCCGGTATGCTGGGTGTGACGTTGTTCGGGTTGTTCCTGACGCCTGTTTTCTACGTCGCACTGCGCAAGCTGGTGACGCGTAAGAAAGTCGTTTTAGAAACGCAAACGGTGTAAACCGTTAAGATCAACAGAATGCAAAAAGCCGGGAGAATGATCTCCCGGCTTTTTTTTATATGCTTTATTAAGAGCGGTGCGCAGCGTCTTGCGTATCAGCGCTCTATTTCAAACAGAGCGAATCTTCTGGGTTTTGCGCCGCTAAATCTTTGGTACATTTGTATTTGCCACCGCGTTCAAACTCAGCCAGGGCATCCGCAACGGTATGACGGGCTAACACCTGAAACGACGCTTCTTCAGCTTCGCTGACAATGTTTTTGAAATAGGTGCAGGCATTGGCGCTGACCACACAGCGGGCGGGCACGTCCGGGCGCGCTGCCCACAGACGTTTATCTTCAATCACCGCGCAATAAATATCACGAAGTGTGATTTCTTCCGCCGGACGGCCAAGTGTAATTGAGCCGGTGCGACCAAGTGTGGAGACGATAATGCCATGCTGAGTCAGTGGCACCATCAGTTTGCGGATAAAACTGGAGTTGGCTTCCAGACCCGTTGCTAAAATCGCACTGGTGCAGCGCTGGCCAGCCTTTTGGGACTGAGCGATACAAAACACCATCTGCATAGCTGTCGGAAAGCGATAATCTAACATGTCATTGTCCTGAGAAACCAAGTCTTAGGTGAAGCACCGTATCACAGAGGAAATCCCCTATACGTGATCTGGTCAATAATATAACAAACACTGTTGCATTATTGAAGGCAGACACCTCTTAAACGCACAGAAAGCCACGATTTAAGGCACAAAAAAACCCATCCGGAGATGGGTTTTGGTACTCAGATTCTTTTATGAGAAGTTTCGGAGATTAGAACTGATATTGTAAGCCTACACCCACGATATCATCGGTAGAGATTTTGTTGGTTTCGTAGAAATTATCATCGTTGTCCAGCAGGTTAATTTTGTAATCAACGTAGGTGGACATATTTTTGTTGAAGTAATAACTCGCACCAACAGAAACATATTTAACCAAATCTTTATCGTTGTTATCAGAAGTATTACTGCCGTCTGCAGTCAAATCCTTACCTTTAGATTGCAGGTAAGACACTTCAGGACGTAATCCAAAATCAAATTGATATTGTGCGGTTACTTCGAAGTTCTGCGTTTTGTTTGCAACACCACTCTCACCAAACATTGTCATATTACGCGTTTCGGAATACATCGTAGCGAGATAGACATTGTTTGCGTCATATTTTGTACCCACAGTCCAGACATCAGCTTTATCCCCTCCTGCAAAATTCTCGCCTGCAGAAGTCGTCTGATCGTTTGTACGGTCAGATGAGGCATACGCGGCACCCGCAGTGATACCCATACCGAAGTCATAAGTGGTAGAAAGAGCATAGCCATCACCATTCTGATGACGAACATCGCGGCCATTATTCGTGCCTTCACCTGCTGGTGTATAGTTAATGTCTTCGCTGTTGTTATCGCCATCATTCGCACCCTGATATTGCAGTGCAAAGTTCCAGCCTTTTACTTCACCAAAGAAGTCTGTATTACGGTAAGTCGCAACGCCATTAGTACGACCAACCATAAAGTTATCAGAAGAGGTGTAGGTATCGCCGCCGAACACTGGCAGCATATCGGTCCAGGCTTCAATGTCATACACAACGCCGTAGTTACGGCCGTAATCGAATGAACCGAAGTCAGCGAATTTCAGACCTGCAAAGCCCAGACGGGTGGCGTTGCCTGATGTACCTGTACTTTCAGAATTATTAGCCTGGACGTTGTATTCCCACTGGCCGTAACCGGTCAGTTGATCGGTAATTTGGGTTTCACCTTTAAAGCCTACACGAACATACGTTACGTCGCCGTCCTGACCTGCATCATCTGAAAATTGGTGACGTGCATCAACTTTGCCATACAGGTCCAGTTTATTGCCGTCTTTATTATATATTTCTGCGGAATGAGCTGCGCCTGCAACCAGTAATGCCGGGATAATAAGTGCCAATGCTTTTAATTTCATGATGTATTCCTTTATCATTTAATTGGATACTTGAATTTATTATATATATATTTTCAATGAGTTAGACTCGTATTAATATTACCTGCAGAGTTCCGTGGTTCTGTAGATAAATTATCGGTTTTAATTTTATTATTTATTACTAATTATTTCTGTCGGTATTATCAATATTTCGAATGAATGTTATAGTTAATTTCATATAAAATATGTATTTATAATTATATATTTTTCTGTGGTACTTTATTTCCGGGTTGTGGAATCATCACTGCAATCCTATTTACCCTTCCTTGGTTTTACTTATATTCTTTTTAGTCGCCGTTTTACCCCTGTTAACGGCGTTAGTATGTCGCCCCGCCTGACTGCGGGGCTTTTTTTTGCATAAAAAAACCCATAACCGGCGAAAGTTATGGGCTCAACAAATGAGAGAGAGAACTAAAATTTCTACGACGAGGTCAGAGAGACTTTCCACAACAACCTGCATAACAGATGTCACGGTTGCGTTATCCGCAGCGGAAACACCGGCTATTCAGGGTACAGCACATAATTTCAGGAGAAGGCTTCTCTCATGGCACAGCTCGTTCCAGTAACTGAACCGCAATAAACGGATATAACGATCAGGAGCGGCGAAACCAGGCCGGATCACTGTTCCCCACATCAATACCGTAAAGACAGCCTGTGGCGAGAAAGCTTTCCAGCAGACGGGATGTATCCTGCGCCCTCTCCGCTGGTGGATGACTGACCTTGCGGTGCGTGATACGTTGCCATAGCGAACGGCGTTCAGCAGTGTGTACAGTGATTGACATACAGGCCTCCGGTTAATCGCAGCTTCAAAATCAAAGCTTTCTTTAACGCTGGTTTCAAAATCGTGGCAAACGATGCCTGCCGCGGGAATGAACGTAGTAAACCTTTTATGAACGGCAAACTGAACCAACCATTTTTGCTTTCTTTATGAAGTTTTGAACTATAACTCCCGCAGCCAAACGCCTTCGCAGAACAGTTTTGCACAGGCCAGACTTTGCTGATGACGTAATGCCGGATCTGCGGGATCTTGCGCGAATTGTACAAGCATGCCGGTAAAACATTGCGCGAGCATGACGGCAGAAATTTCTTTGCGGAAAAGTTTGCTTTGCTGATTTTGCACGAGGTTTTCTGCCATCAGGTTGATCAGCAAACGCTGTGTCTCTTGCGCCAGAGGTGGCAGCAAAAACACCTGCTGCGTCAGTTCATTGTTTTCAGCGAAAAAATTCAGCAACTTGCGAAAGCAGAGCGCCATCCGGTCCAGTACCTGATTTTCGGCAACGTCAGGCGCAATCTGTAATGAACGCACCAGTGCAGTCAGGCGTTCACGGAAAAGAACAATATTATTGCCGGTCATTTCTGCATCCTTACTCTCTTACACGTATGCCATTCTAAACGACTTGCTGGCAGGAACAGCCATTTGCGTTTGACCAAATCAGAAAAAGTTAATGACCGTGCTTAACAATTGCACATTGGGAGCGGCAGGCGTAAACCAGTGGATAGCTCACGCAACGGCACCTGGTCGGGTAGACCGTGTCTTGCGCGCAGCACCTGAAGAAGATACCGAATACATAGAGGATAGTCGTATGTCTAAAAATGGAAAAGTGGCTTTAGTGACAGGTGGTGGTCAGGGGATCGGCCGCGCGATTGCACTGCGTCTGGCGAAGGATGGTTTTGCTGTGGCCGTGGTGGATTTTAATGGGGAAACAGCGAAAAAAGTTGCCGAAGAAATTAATCATGCCGGTGGTAAAGCCATTGCTCAGTTGGCGGACGTTTCAGACCGGGAGCAAGTTTTTGCTGCCGTAGAAGCGGCCACCAGGCAACTCGGTGGTTTTGATGTCATCGTTAATAATGCCGGGATTGCGCCGACGACACTGATTGAAGACATCACCCCGGAAATCGTCGATAAAGTTTATAATATCAACGTGAAAGGTGTCATTTGGGGCATTCAGGCGGCAGTCAAAGCGTTCAAGTCACAAGGGCATGGCGGCAAAATTATTAATGCGTCATCACAGGCCGGGCATGTGGGTAACCCTGAACTGGCGATCTACAGTTCGAGTAAATTTGCGGTGCGCGGGCTGACACAAACTGCAGCGCGTGACCTGGCCTCGCTGGGTATTACTGTCAATGCCTACTGTCCTGGGATTGTGAAAACGCCGATGTGGGAAGAAATAGACCGTCAGGTGTCAGCGGCAGCCGGAAAACCGGCGGGCTATGGTACACAAGAATTCGCCAAGAATATTACGCTGAAACGCCTTTCTGAGCCGGAAGATGTCGCGGCTTGCGTTTCTTATCTGGCCGGGCCGGATTCTGATTACATGACGGGTCAGGCTTTGCTGATCGACGGCGGTATGGTGTTCAACTGATCCCCTTTCCCGCCCGTCAGGCCTCTCATAATGAGGGGCTTTTTTGTTTCTCTTTTCTACCTGATCACTGTGTGGCCAGCGGAATATAGTATTCGCAGGTCACGCCTTTGAGCGCAGATTCACGCGAGTACTTCTCCAGGTCCGGTTGCATAATAAATTCAAGACCCAGCGTAGGCAAAAACACAGAATACAGATAAAGAATAAAATCGTTCAACCGGCTAAGATCGTACGGATAGTTGATCTTCAGATAACGGCTGGCCGGAACCAGGATGTTGTGGCTGTCGCTGGTGTGTACCTGATGCGCCACTGTATAATCCATCTGCAACGCATTCGCCACTTCATCATTCGTATCAGGCCGGCAGTCCGACAATCCCCAGACCGGTGCCCGCAGAGATTCCGGTGTTTCCAGATAACGCAGCAACTCCGCGCGGTGAACGTGATTCTTACTGTTGAATAAGGCTTCAATGGGGTAAGAATGCGAGATCGTATCCCCTTCAAACGCCATCACCGGTAACTCTACGATTTCATATTCCGGCTGCGGAAACTCATCGACGGTAAGCGGCGCGGTGATCCCGTTCATGGTCCATGATGCATTGCGGCGATACGTACCGGGAGTTTCGGCGAAATTCTTCTTGAACGATCGGGTGAACGTTTGCTGCGAATCGTACGAGTAGTACAACGAAATATCGAGGATAGGCATATTGGTCAGACGCAACGCGATAGCGGCCATCGTGAGACGGCGGTCACGAATGTATTTACCTAGTGCGTAACCCGTTTTACTTTTAAACAAACGCTGAAGATACCATGGTGAATAGCCGGTTTTTTTTGAGGCTTTTTCCATGGTCAGACGATCACTTAAGTTGACTTCGATCCAGTAGAGTAACTCTTTGATCAAATCGTCATGAAAATCAGGTTTTTGTTCGCTCTGCAAAATGAACTCCCTGTGCTGCAATAAAGTCGCGTGATTAGGACGCGACAGATTTTGAAATCATATGCACTACAATGGCATCCGCGCTCTGGCTAACGTTTTTTAAACATCAGAGGTTTCCTCACATACCGTTCGGCAGGCGTAAAGCTCATTTTCGATGGCGCGGTTAAGATTGTATTCTGCACAGCCTGCGCTCAGCCCGAGCGTTTCCAGGCGTGACATGGCATCCATGCTGCTTTACACAGATAAGCCACAGGAGTAACCGAAGAAAAGTAGATAGCTGAGGATAATGCCAAGACTTGAACGGATGTTCAAGTTATTTGAGAACGCTCATTCACCTGTGAATTTATATAGGTAAATGACTTGCAATCTCCTGCAAAAGCATACCCGCCGAGGCAGGCAGAAAAGTGAATATGAGAAATATTATCTGGCGGAACAGGTAAAACTGGAGGCCATTTTCGTGTCACCCTGTCCGTTGTATCGTGGGAATAACGGATAATCACACAACGGCATTTCGCGCCCGGCAGTTGCTTTGTTTGTATCAATCATCACTTGCTGACCCGGATCTATCCCATGAACAACCCATTTATCCAGGGCTCCTAATGAATCCCAACTCACCCGATATGCCCCGCTGCTGTGCGTGAAACCCGGTGCCAGGTAGAAACGGGCAAACTGATGAAGTTCTTGCTCACCAAATTCAGCTTTCAGCTTCTCGTAATACGCTACGGTGTTTCCCGGCGGAACAGCCATATCCGCCGTGCCATGCATCAGTAAAAGTTTGCCTCCATGCTGCACAAAAGTGTGAATATCGGCACTATCATTATCGATTTGTGCCGCCAGTTCTTTCAGCCTCGTCTCATGGGCTGCGGGATTAAACTGAAGAGAGTCGTAATTTGCATCTCGCATCACTTCGTAGCGGACAGCTTGATCGCCCATCATGTAAGGGAATGAAATAATGATATTACTGGCTTCTGGTTTTGGCTTGTTTGCACCGGAACCAAAAACACTGACCAACGCAGAAGCGTCTGCACCACGTAAAATTGGCCATGGGGCAAAGTGATCGCCAGTTAGCAGGTTGACACCCAGAGGCACCGGTTTATTAAGCATCTGGACCAGCGCGATTTGCGTATCTGAAAGGCAGTTGGCGCCTATATCTTTCCCATCCGGGCAGCGCAGATGAGCCAGTTTAAATGTCGAACTGCAGGCATCCGGATTGGCGACTACACCATCAGCCAGACCATCCAGTTTGTCACAGGCACCGGTAACGGCATTGGCAATCAGTGCGGCTTTGGCCGGCGAAATCCACGCGCCCGGCGTGTTGTAGATTGCCTTCCCGATACTGATCCCGGCCATGTGCAGTTCAACGACGTTATACACCGGATGAATGGCAATCGCGCCGTCATAGTCAAGCGGGAAGCGCTGGATCGCCGCAAGCGCTTCGTGGCCGCCTTGCGAATTACCCTGAAAATACATGTGAGCAGGTTTTCGACCATAAGCCTGTTGGATCAAGGCAACGGCCACATCGTGTGTTTTCTTGATTTGCCCACCGGCAAAGTTATCCCAGGCTTCCCCGTTAAGGGTAAAGGAAGCATCGGATACTCCACCCTGATGGCCTGAATCACTGCCAAACGTGGCATAACCTTGCTTTATTGCGCCGGGTGTTGCTGCCGGCGCCAGACGTGCTGTATCAGCGTCTTTAATCGCACCGTCAAAACCACTGCCACCCAGTTGCAGGGCTTTACCATTCCAGTCAAGCGGCAGGTAAAGCTGAAAATTAATATCGGGCGCGTTGAGATCGACGGGCCTGATCTGCCCTTCAATCTTGCAATGTTGATTACCCGGATGGCCCGCCATTGCCACTGTGGTGACCCGCGCCCCCCTTGTCGGAAGCCCGATTGCGTCTGCATTGATATGCACATTTTTTAAGGCGACGCACTGTGCTTCGGTGAGGCCTTTTTCAGGGGCAGCTAAAACAGTAGCGGTGAACAGCATAAGCAAGCAGAGGCAGAAGGGAGCTTTCATCAGACAACGTTCATTCCGGCGGCTAAGTAGCGGCAGTTTGTCATTAAATGACCTTTTAAAGAAGTCTTTTGACTATTCAGTGTTTAAAAAAATGGTCACAATATGCATTAATTATATATCTGATGAATATTAATCTCTCGGAGAATTATCGACATCATTGAGTTTATAAACATATTAATAATGAATATCTTAAAGTAAAGCAAGGCAGGGTAATATTAAAAATGCGCAGTGATGGGTATTTATTTGCCTGTTATGGATGTTAAGGGTATATTCGCGTTTGCCTGAATTTAAAATGACGGCCTATATACATAATCATCTATTTTAAAAAGGAATTTATATGAAAAACTTATTTAAGTTAGCTCTTCTCGCTGCGGTAGTTACGACACTTTCAGGCTGTACCGGTAGCGTTTTTAATAAAGAGAAAAATTGTGACTATACTTATTTGCTGCACCCTGCGATTTCAATTTCTAAAATGATCGGGGGTTGTGGTCCGGCAGAGAAATAAGTAGCGAGTTTTGTCATGCCGGACCTCAGTGTCCGGCATTTGCTATTCTGCAACGCCTGAATTCATAATCTTTACCGTTTCCCCCTTTTTTCATTACCGAGCCATAAGATCATACCAGCCAATTTTAGTTACAACATACATATATTCAGATAAATCAAAACACCAAAAACTTAACCAAAAGTGTCTTCTGTATTTCTTCAGGACAAACGTGTCTTAGATTTATTGACCAGCCTCCATCAGCACGGATAAAAAAATGGCCGCATAAGCGACCATTAACCTCTTTCAGAAATAGAGAATTTACCGCTTACGCCACAGTGTAAGTTCCGCTACGGTATGCTGGAATTTCCTCGCCGTTTCACGGATCACAAACGGAACATCTGCCGGTTGCCTAACCTCTTCAAATCCACTCGCCAGCAAACGTTTCAACGCCTGATGCGTCGTAACAGCTTCACCATTTTCCCGGAACCCGCCCAGCCAGTGCTCTTTCGGTGTAAACTCTTCGAGCCAGGTGTAAGGTGAAGAAAGCATGAGTAAGCCGCCAGAACGAATCATTGGCGTAATATCTGTCAGAAAACGTGCAGGTTCACGCAGTCGATCCAGCAAATTAGCCGCCAGGACCAGATCGTATAATTCCGCCTGCGGCTTCAGGTTACAGGCATCACCCTGCACAAAATTCACCCGCACTGTCTGCTCTGCTGAGATATTGACATCAGCGAGCGAAGCCTGGCAATAATCCACCAGTTCGCCCTCCTCCGGGATTACATACCGACAGGCTTCACCGCGTGCCAGAGCCAGAGCGACATCAATAAATCGCGCGGAATAATCCATTCCAACCACAGAGTCGAAATGACGTGCAAGTTCAAAACTGGCACGTCCCGTAGCACACCCGATATCCAGCGCCCTGCCACGATTAACTGTATTTTCAACTGCAATATCAACCAGTTGAACTGCATAATTCGTTACGTCGAAATGACGCGGACCGTACTGGAAATCAAGATACTGCGCCACCAGCCCGTCAGTTTCATAAGGATTCACTTTCACCACTTCCTGATGGCTGGAAATCACATAGCGGAAACCGGCATGCTGGAAAAAGTGGCGACGAAAAGCATAACGCGAAGATTTTAGCGCTTCATTGCCCGTTGAAATCCAGCTTCCGCCTTTGATCATGGAATGTTTACCATCGAATGTTGGCGTCGAAAAATCATCATATAAAGGATGAACACGAAAGCCGTCAAATCCACTGATCGGCGTAGACGCCCATTGCCAGACATTCCCCACAACATCATAAAAATCACCTTGTTCGAAATGATCAACCGGACAGGATGATGCCCACCATGCGAGGTTGATATTTCCCGGTGCTGTTTCCCAGTCTGGCTGATCACCCTGCACCTGATTACGCAGAATCATCCATTCAGCTTCAGTCGGCAACTGTACTGATTCACCGGTCTGCGCCGCTTTCCAGCGACAGAATGCTGCCGCTTCCAGTTGATTAACTTCAGCAGGCCAGTCCCATGGCATCGGCACTTCTTCCGTCATCAGGCGAAGTTTCAGCCGTTCAGGTTCCCGGGGCGAACCCACCCAGAAAGTGGGCATTTCAGCCCGCGCAAAATCCCGCCAGCCAAGCCCTTCTTCGTCCCACCACTGGGCATCGTGATAGCCGTCCGCCTGTATGAAAGTATAAAATTCAGCGTTACTGACCAGCATCTTACTGGCACTAAATGCCTGAATTTTCTGTTGAGATGTGCCGTATTCGTTATCCCAGCCGTAGGTATCATCCTGCTTACCCAGCGTGACAATGTCACCTTTCACCGCCAGCATAGTGTTATCAGGTACGCTGTTGCGGTCATGACGGGCGATTCCACACACCGGCCAGTGAGATTGTGGCTTAACCCATTCCACCGGCAACTGACGGATCAATACACTGGATGTTTCCAGATGAATGCGCTCATGTTCAATGCCCATCAGAATCACCCAGGCAGGGCTGTCCCATCCGATGGGTAAACTCAGCGCCATGGTGTCAATAATACCGAGCACTTCTTCACGTACTTTGTCGCGGTATTGACGCAAGTTAACAACAGATGGCCAGCTATAGTTCTGATCGTCGAGATCATCCCAGCTCATTTCATCCACACCGATCGCCAGCATCGCTTCGATGTGTGAATCAACACGTTGAGGAATCAGCCCCGCAGCCATCAGCTTATTAATATAAAAAGTGGCGGTATGACCGAAATAAAAAATCAGCGGGTGGCGAAGCGAAATTGCCTTATTGAAATAGGCTCTTTCATCAGCGAGACAATCAAACAGGCTCTCGTACAGCTCCCAGGTTTGAATGAAATAATCGCGAATTTCCTGACGTTTTTCTTCCGCTGTTCCGGTGCTTAGCAAAATGGTCTGCGTCGGTTCTGGCAACCCGATAACCTTGTTTTGTGTTGAAAGCATTATTAGTCCTCTGTCTTCTTGCGTTGCCAAATCAATACACAATTGTAGCAGGTCACATCTTTGGCTTATTCCCGGTCTGGTTTTTACCGGCTTTATATTCCCAATCGTCAGACATTAACATAACCTTAAAATCGGGCCTATGCTCGCTATCTCTCCATAAACAACAGCGAACTTTCACGAACATGCAGAGATTCGCCCTCAAAATGATGACGTAAATCGTAGTAATCTGGTGCATCAATGATGCCCTGAATATTGTCAGAAAATGCTTCCAGCGCCTGTTTCATCTGCGGCAGATAATCGTGAGTGTCATAAACACGGTCGATCCCTTCAAGCGAATGATTCATAATTTTGCGCGCAACATCATTCGGCACATTCAGGGAGGATAACTTGGAACGCGCCGTACGGCGTAAATCGCGGGTGGTAAAAGCATCAATCCCCGGCCCCTGTTCCGCACGTAGCAGGCGGCGTATAACCTGTGTCACCGCACCGCGTGATAACGGTCTTTGTGCATCGAGCGGTGAAGGCACCAGCCAGGGACTGTGTTTCGGACTGGCTGATAGAAGAGCATTGATGCAGGTGATCATTAATGGCGTCAGCGGCAGGTTGTGATCACGGGCCGATTTATTGCGCGTACCCTGTCGCCAGATGCCGATCTGCAAATGGAACTCATCTTTTCTGGCGCGCACCACTTCATCTGGTCGTCGTGCAGTCAGCAGGCACAAGCGCAATGCCCAGCGACATTGTTCAGAAATATCCCATAAATCAAGGCTATGCCAGAAAACCCAGATTTCAGCATCGGTTAACGTTCGTTCGCGTGGCGGGGTATTCCGGCCGCCGACGTCGCGGCGCTTCATGGTACTTAGTGGCGAATGTGCCAGATATCCCTGGGTTTCTGCCCAGCCAAAAAATTGCTTACAAAGCGCGAATACCCGTTTTGCTTCTGAAACTTTCCCGTCCGCCAGCAGTACATTAAACAAACGGTTCAGTCGTAAACGGGTGATTTTATTCAGAGGCACTTCGCCGATCACTGGCAACACATGTTTCATCAGGGATGAAACAGCAATTTCTGGCCGGCGTCGTGTCAGGATCAGTGAAAGCCGGATCCAGATATTGATCACCTGCCCGACCGTCGCATTGCCCTCCTCATCAAAATCATCCAGTTTGGCAAGCGGTGTCATTTTCACCTTCTGCAGATAAGCCAAAACATGCTGACCAACATTTCCGGCAGCAAAATCTCCTTCGACTGTTGTTACGGATCCGATCTTACTCATCTGCCCAATTCACCTCAAAAATCACAGGCCGGAGTTATAACAAGCCTGAGGATCTTAGGCAAAAGGTTTATGACTCCAGACCTATTAAGTCTGGAGTCACACAGATCATTAATAACGAAAAATAGAGCGATTATGAAGGGGATTATGGTGAGCCAGCCGTTGTGTGTTGTTCATAAAAGCAACAGACATAATGATATAACGCATATTTTTTACTCATATCTTCGTTATACGTTATGGATTGGCGAAAAAACCGACGTTTTCACCCGTATGCATTCGCCCTAATAACGGTTGTCGTCATAAATAACGTCATGCTTCCCTAAAGAAAATTTTGCTTATGCCGAAATGTTAATAGTTAAGGATCCTTAATCTCACTTAAACCGCAGTCTGGCCATGGAAATGTCACTATGCGCAATAATCAGCCAATATCACAACGGGAATATCAATACCCTGACGACGCAACATTGATGTCAACGACAGATGCCGAAAGCCGTATTACCTACGCCAACGATGCATTTATAGAAGTTAGCGGTTTTGCCAGTGAAGATATTATCGGGCAGCCTCACAATGTTGTGCGCCATCCCGATATGCCTCCTTCGGCATTCAATGATATGTGGGCTACATTACAACAGGGTTTCCCCTGGACAGCACTGGTGAAAAACCGCCGCAGCAATGGCGATCATTATTGGGTACGTGCCAACGTCGTACCGATCATTCGTGGCGGTAAAACCAAAGGTTACCTTTCTGTCCGCACCAAACCGACTACTGCAGAGATTAATGCAACCCAGGCGCTTTATGACAAAATGAATCGCGGTGAACTGAACAACCGCCGCTTGCATCGGGGATTGTTGATCCGTACCGGCATTACCCGCAGTTTTTCTATTTTAAAAACGCTTTCTGTGCGCTGGCGGATCCGCAGCGGTTTGCTGGTTTTACTCGTCCTTAACTCACTCGTCATTTCTGCGCTGACTGCCCTGCCCGTGATACAGATGAATACCGCATTGGCACTCAATGCATTTTTCATTCTGTTGCTGAATTTCTGGATGGAATGGCAGATTACCCGCCCGGTCGAACAGCTTTGCAGTCAGACCTTGCGCGTTGCCAGGGGCGCGAGTCATACGATCACGCCAATGGAGCGGGTCGATGAAATTGGTATGACGTTACGATCTGTTGGCCAGCTCGGATTGATTTGCCGTTGGATGGTGGATGATGTCAACGATCAGGCGCACAAAGTCCGCACGGCCAGTGAGTCACTGGCGAATGGTAATGAAGCCCTGAGTCAACGTACTGAACAAACTGCCGCTAACGTTGGACAAACTGCTGCAGCAATGAATGAGATGAGCACGACAGTTGAAAGCAACACACAGACGGCAGCCGAAGCCGACAAACTTTCACTGATAGCAAGTGCGGCGGCAGAAAAAGGCAGCAATGCTATGCAGGAAGTTGTCGGCACTATGCAGGAAATCACCGGCAGTTCGCGACAAATTGCCACCATCACCAATGTTATTGATGGCATCGCTTTCCAGACGAACATTCTGGCGCTCAATGCCGCAGTTGAAGCGGCTCGCGCGGGTGAACAAGGCAAAGGCTTCGCCGTGGTTGCCGGAGAAGTGCGCAGCCTGGCGCAACGAAGTGCCAGCGCAGCCAGCGAAATTAAACGCCTGATCGACAGCAGTGTGGAAACGGTAGTGTCGGGATCGAAGCAGGTTGATCAGGCAGGGAAAACGATGGCCGACATCGTCTCTCAGGTGCGAAATGTGACGTCACTCATCGGGCAAATCCGAAGCGCCACTGGCGAACAAAATCAGGGATTACTGGATATTGCCAAAGCCATTGAAGAACTGGACCGCATCACACATCAAAATTCCATTCAGGTTCAGGAAGGTGCCAATGCTTCTTCAGGTCTGAAGCAACAGGCCGACCGTCTGGTTGAAGCCGTGGGGGTGTTCCGGTAACGTTATTGAGTAAAATAGAGGCGGCTAATCACCGCATCTATTTCAATAAGCTATGTCATTACAACGATCTGATTACACTGTTGCCAGTCTGAACGCTGATACTGAGCGGGTCAGATGAAGAACCTGTTCTTCCAGCGAGGCCGCTGCGGCAGCCGATTCCTGAACCAGCGCTGCGTTTTGTTGCGTCACGCCATCAATTTCTGTCACCGCCTGTTCAATCTGGCTAATCCCGCGGCTTTGTTCATCAGAGGCTATCGAGATATGTTCCATTAATATATTAATCTGAGTGACAGAGGAAATGATCGCTGAAATGGAATCGCCGGTGCGTGAGACCTCATCCGACCCTTCGCGAATATTCGCCACCGATTCAGAAATCAGACTTTCGATTTCTTTTGCTGCCATGGCGCTGCGCTGCGCCAGACTGCGCACTTCACTGGCCACCACTGCAAATCCACGCCCCTGCTCACCCGCGCGTGCCGCTTCAACAGCGGCATTGAGCGCCAGAATGTTTGTCTGAAAAGCGATACTATTGATCACACCTGTAATATCTTCGATTTTTTTCGAACTGCTGTTAATACGCCCCATCGTACCAATCACGTCCTGAGCGACTTTCTCGCCTGCGCGCGCGTTTTGGACAGCTTCACGTGTCAGACTGCTTGCCCGGGAGACATTTTCGGTATTTTGTTTTACCGTCGCACCAAGTTCTTCCATGCTGGCGGCGGTTTGTGTCAGCGCTGCGGCCTGTTGTTCAGTGCGGGAAGCCAGATCAATATTACCTGCGGAGATTTCCTGCGATGCATGCGCCACGGTATGGCTGGTGTCGCGTACCTGCCTTATAATTCTGGTCAGCGACTGACGCATATGTTCTATCGACTGCATCAACTCTTCAATCTCACTGCGGGATTTGGCCTTCACCGGTACTGGCGTATCGAGATAACCTTCAGCAATCTGACGGCAGTGATCGCGAGAACTCAGCAGCGGTAGCAGAACAAAGCGCTTCATTAACACCAGAACACTGATAATGATGATCAGAAATAACAAACCAAAACCGACCGTCAAACCGATACCAAATTTGAAATGACTTTGTGCAACATTATTAAGATTTTTTACGTACTGTTCATGGAGGGCCAACACTTTATCCAACACGATTTCATACTGACGATCGAGTTTCACCACCGCAGGGATCCGGGCTTTGAACGCTGCCTGATCACCGGACTTTGCAGCGTCAATCAAGGGCTGGATACCGTTCTGGCGATAGTCCTGGTACGTATTGCGGTATTCATCGGCCAGTTCACTTTCACCAGGCAATTTCGGCACATCAAGATACGTCTGAAACGCCGCATCGGCTTTACCGATGACCTCAGTGACTCCGTCCAGAGCAGATTTTGACTGCTGACCGTCTCCATTTTCAATTTCTTTCATATATTCCATCACGCGAACACGCGAGGTTCGGCTGTGGTTAATGGGGTCGATAATAGAAAGCACCACACGGATTTCCTTGTTCACATCATCCAGTGAATGATTACTCCGGGTGAGCAGCCAAACATTCGAAAGCATACTGGTGAAAAAGAGTGCGAAAAGAATAACAAGAACAAGTAAAGACGACTTTTTAAGCGACATCGGGAGATTCTCAAAACAAAGCGGGAATCTGTTTATCGGCATTCCTGTTCAAATATTTAATATTTCCAGCGCACTATCTGCAATTTGTGGCACGATGATCGACCGTAGGAGAAATTTCCGAACATGTTTTAAAGACGTTTACTGCAGTCAAAACACCTGTGAGTAATCTGAGTGTTTTCCAAAAAATTATTGTCAACACTTACATTAAAGATATAAATATGACCTCATGCAGGATACTTACCCCCCTGCTTATCGTTATTAATACAACTAACCCCCACGAAAAATGAAAAAATTTTCATGAAGCTATTTTTAAAGAATCATTGTAAACATTACCATTGTGAATACTATTATTGTTTTTATAGAGAAATGATTATGAATTAAATACGATACTGAGTTAAGTTGAATGGTTTTAATGAAGCGATTTAAAAGAATAGTTAATTTATTTTTTGTCACTTTTTACTTGAAACTGCAGACCCTCATAAAATCTTACTTAAGTCACACCCGCATTCTATAAGGCCTGCTGCAAGTTTGGATAAAACTAATATATATCAATGAACATAAGTGAGTGTGTCACGCCGCACCAATAGAAATGTTTTGTTACACCATTTAAATGTCAATGCTGCGTAATATTTACCTAAAATGTCACCACAGGTATTTACCTGCAATATTATTTTCAGAAAAATTCAAAACACACTGCGAAATGTTTCTCATAAATATTTTGAATCGCTTGTGACCCTGAATTATTCCGACGTTTTCCTCGGAAAAGGATGTAGTTTTGGCAGGGTTGCCAATATCATATTTTAAGAATCATTGGCAGCGTTTATCACTCTATAAGTAAGGGATAAGCATGTCTAATAGCTTCCAGAATGAAATTCCGAAAGCGCGCGTTAACATAAAACTTGATCTACATACCGGCGGCGCTCAGAAGAAAGTCGAGTTACCCTTAAAATTAATGGTAATGGGTGATTATAGTAACGGGAAAGAGAATCGTCCGTTATCAGAACGCGAAAAAGTTAACATCAATAAGAATAACTTTAACAGCGTACTGGCCGAATTTAGTCCCTCCCTGAATCTGACCGTTGAAAACACGCTGGCAGGCGATCGCAGTGAAGAAAACATTTCTCTGAATTTCAACGAAATGAAAGATTTCGAACCAGAACAAGTTGCCCGTCAGATCCCCCAACTGCGCGCCATGCTGGCCATGCGCAACCTGCTGCGTGATCTCAAATCCAATCTTCTGGACAACGTCACCTTCCGTAAAGAGCTCGAAGCCATTCTAAAAGATCCTGCGCTGAGCAATGAACTGCGCACTGAACTTAATGCCCTGGCGCCAAAGGCGTAATTGCCTCCACTTAATGGATTAATGCGAGATAATGCTCATGTCAGTCAACACTGAAAACTCTTCTTCCAGCCAGACAACGGTTCTGGAGCGCCCTGAAGCCGGTACGGTATACGCTTCCCTGTTTGATAAAATCAACCTGACGCCTGTGTCCTCACTGGGTGATCTGAACGATTTTCAGGATACGTCTGCGCTGGCCGATGTCACCGCTGATCAGCGTGTCACTGCCGCTGTACAGGTCTTCCTTGAGCGCCTGAAGCTGTCCGGTCAGACGGTTGAACGTCTGGACAAAACCCTGCTCGATCATCATATCGCCGAACTCGACAGCCAGATCAGCCGTCAGTTGGATGTGGTCATGCATCACCCGGAATTTCAGCGTATTGAATCCGGCTGGCGTGGTCTGAAGTTCCTGGTTGATCGTACTGATTTCCGCCAGAACGTAAAAATTGAACTGCTGGATGTGTCTAAAGACGACCTCCGTCAGGACTTCGAAGATTGTCCTGAGATCATCCAGAGCGGCCTGTACCGCCATACCTACATTCAGGAATATGACACTCCGGGCGGCGAGCCAATCGGTTCTGTGATTTCCAACTACGAGTTTGACGCGTCGGCGCAAGATGTCGCCCTGCTGCGTAACATTTCTAAAGTATCTGCCGCTGCGCATATGCCATTCGTCGGTGCGGTCGGCCCTAAATTCTTCCTGAAAGATTCCATGGAAGAAGTGGCGGCGATTAAAGATATCGGCAACTACTTTGACCGTGCGGAATACATCAAGTGGAAATCCTTCCGCGATTCTGACGATTCCCGCTATATCGGTCTGACCATGCCGCGCGTACTCGGTCGCCTGCCGTATGGTCCGGATACCGTTCCTGTTCGCAGCTTCAACTACGTTGAAGAAGTGAAAGGTCCGGATCACGAGAAATATCTTTGGACAAACGCGGCGTTCGCCTTTGCGGCCAACATGGTGAAAAGCTTCATCAAAAATGGCTGGTGTGTGCAAATCCGCGGCCCGCAGGCGGGCGGTGCAGTGACTGATCTGCCGATCCATCTGTACGATCTCGGCACCGGCAATCAGGTGAAAATCCCGTCAGAAGTGATGATCCCTGAAACCCGCGAATTTGAATTTGCCAATCTGGGCTTTATCCCGCTGTCTTACTACAAAAACCGCGATTACTCCTGCTTCTTCTCCGCGAACTCTGCGCAGAAACCGGCGCTGTACGATACTGCCAATGCCACTGCAAACAGCCGCATCAATGCACGCCTGCCGTACATCTTCCTGCTTTCACGCATCGCACACTACCTGAAGCTGATTCAGCGGGAAAATATCGGCACCACCAAAGACCGTCGTCTGCTGGAACTGGAACTGAACACCTGGATCCGTACGCTGGTCACTGAAATGACTGACCCGGGCGACGACCTGCAAGCCTCTCACCCGCTGCGTGACGCCAAAGTGACCGTCGAAGATATCGAAGACAACCCGGGCTTCTTCCGCGTGAAACTGTACGCCGTACCGCACTTCCAGGTGGAAGGGATGGACGTGAATCTGTCACTGGTTTCTCAGATGCCTAAAGCGAAAGCGTAAGAGGCCGGAGTGGTAATGAAAATTTATCGACCACTATGGAGTGAGGGGGCATTGCTGTCCCCTCAGCAGTTCCAGCAGCAGGCTTTATGGGAAGCACATAGTAATCAATGTGTTGCCCACCTGTCCGTTGTTAATCCCTGGGGCGTAGCCACAGCTGAGTTTGATGAAGGCTTGCTGAGTGTCAGACGCCTGCAAGCACTACAGCTGACCGTGCGTCTGCCTGACGGTTCTCTGATAGATACCGGGAGCAGCGATCTTCTCCCCCCTGCCCGGGATTTATCTCAGGATATTCCGGCACAAGTCAATGAGCTTACGGTGATGCTGGCGATGCCGTTATTGCAGGCAAACAGCAGCAACGTGCAACTCACTGACAACGCAGGGGATCGCCCGCTTCGTTATCGTCAGGAATGGGTGAAGGTTCAGGATGCATTCGGTCAGGAAGAAGAGTCCATGGCGGTGGCCCGTTATGCCTTGTCTCTGCGTTTTGACATAGAACAGAACGAGGAATACCTGATCTGTCCTGTATTACGTCTGGTTCGCGACGGTCAAGGCGGCTGGAGAAATGACAATACGTTTATTCCTCCGTTGCTGGCAATGTCCGCTCATCACGGGCTGGTATTGGACATGGAACAAATTCTCACACAATTACAGGCTAAACGCCGCCGCCTGATGGGCATGCGCCGTGAGAGCAATCAGCGTATGGCCGATTTTGCCGTCGCAGATGTATCACTGTTCTGGCTGCTTAATGCCCTCAATACGCACGTTTCGGCATTATCTGAACTGGTTAAAAATCCGGCGCGACACCCTGAACAAGTCTGGTTTGAATTATCGAAACTGGCGGGGAGTCTGCTGACGTTTTCCCTGGAACATGATATCGAAGCGATACCGGCTTACGACCATGCGTCCCCAGAGACCGTTTTCCCGCCTTTACTTGACCTGATCGGGGAGCTACTGGAAGCCAGCCTTCCCTCGCGCGTTATCTCGCTGGAAATGCACAAGATCAATGGCCAGCAGTGGAAAGCGCCTCTTAATGACAGTCGCCTGCGTGAAGACGCGGACTTCTACCTGTCAGTGCGCTCAACACTGCCCGCTTATCAGCTGATTTCCCAGTTCCCTGCCTTGTGTAAAGTCGGGGCTCCGGACGATGTCAATAATATTGTTAACGTCGCACTTAATGGCGTGCCACTGATCGCTTTAAGCCATGTCCCTGCGGCAATCCCTCTTCGGCTGGAAAATCAATATTTCGCCCTGGATCTCAAACATCCCTCTGCGCAGGCCATGCTGGATTCAGGTACGTGCATGTTCTATGTACCGGAACTTCTCGGTGAACTGCAACTGGAACTCTATGCGGTGCTTCGGTCATGAGAAATGAAATAGATATTGATGAGTTACTGGCCGATACCTGGCTGTCCGTTGTGCAGTTACGTAACGGCGTGGTTGCAGAAGAAGGCGAAGCTTTATACGAGCGCTGCCGCGCTCAGGTAGAGCGAGTTCAGGACCAATTACAGCTGGCCGGTTACGATAGCGAAAGCGTTGAACATATCACTTATGCCCAATGTGCATTGCTGGATGAAACCGCACTCGGTCGACAGGGTGAGGACAAGGCCCCTGATAACGGACATATTGCCTGGCAGCGGGCACCGTTACAGGCACGTTTCTTTGGCTCTCTTCAGGCAGGTGAAGCGTTATATGAACGGATCCGCTCTGTGCTGCGTCAACCGGCTCCCGATATCACTGTGCTGAGCTGTTTTCATCGGGTCTTATTGCTGGGCTTTCAGGGGCAATATAGCGCTCAAACCATCAACCCTCAGCAACGTGAGCAAACCCTCGCCGCACTTGCCGGGCGGGTCACGCCCTTCAACGTGGTGCTCCCGGGTGCATTGCTCAGTAAAACAGGACGGGTACGTGGCGGGGCATTATTCCGCTCACTCTGGTTCTGGGTTCTGGTTGCTATTGTGATCGTGTCCGGTGTCTGGTGGGGCGGGCATGTCTGGCTGCAACATCTGATTAATCAGCAATTGCCGGGGCAGTTCTGATATGCGCATCGGTTCTCGTTTATCAGTTTACTGCCTGACAGGGATGACAGGATGTCTGGCACTTCTGTTGTGCTGGGGATTCAGCCCATTTGCCGCCTCCACAAAATCAGTCATTACCCTCATCACAGTGATCTTAATGGCTGGACTGATGCTGTGGGGAAGGCGCCATGATGTGTTCGTCGATGAGACGACACGACTGGAAAACCTGCCGGAGATATCGTTTTCGCAGCCGGTCGTTCTTGTTTGCGGGGACAAGCTGGATGCGCTGTTTGGTGAAACTACGGTACGGATTACCCCACTTGCCTGTTATGTCAAGACAGACATCGCAAAACCGTTATCCATTTTCGTTGATGCGGTGCTATCACAACGTCCCGGCTGGATCCGCCAGATGGCCGTACTGTACAGCGTTTCGCCGGAAATTCATGCCGATGAAGCTGTCTGCCGTGCCGCGATTAAAAGCTGGCGTCAGCAGTTTTATCGTTTGCAAAAGCGCATCGGATGCCGCATTCCCGTGCTGGTCAGTTGCTGGCTGAACGGAACGGCGTCGCCCTGGTTTGTGGGCGCTGCCGACGGAAAAATGATCGTCAGGGACGACGATGAAGGCGCAACACTGCTGAGTGACTGGTTGAGTTCGTCAGACATCAATATGCAGCCCGCTCGCCAGTCTCAGGCTATCTGTCTTGAGGCAGCCTGTTCATGGCTTCGGGACGTTGTGCTTGATGAAATGCAGCATCCTCAAACCCTGAGCATGCCGGTTCTTCCCGTGGCCGTGGGTGTCAGGTTTGACGCCGTGTCGGGTGTGCCCGATAACCTTTGGTCTGCAGCATTGACGCGGCGTACCACACTGAATGCGCTGATGCCCTTGCAATCAGAGAGCGTGGCAACTCTGCCTTTTCCCGATCCCTTGTTACCGCTGCTGTCCGGCACTACCCGACATATCAGGGCCGGACTGGCACCGGTAATCGCCGTCATTCTCATGATGTGTTTTGCGGTAACGGCCATTGGTTTTGTTGTTAACAACAACCACCGGCTCATTACGCGTATCGGTATGGATCTGAAGCGCTATCTGATCATTCCTGTGAACAATTACGTTCCGAAAGCACAAGCCGTTGCCGTGCTGAAACTAGATGCTCAGTTGCTTGAGCGTTATCACCGCCAGGGCGAGCCTTTACGTCTGGGTTTGGGACTTTATCAGGGTGAACGACTCTGGCTGACTCTGCAGCAGGAAATTGATCGTTACATTCCTCCCCCTCCACCGCCGCCACCGGCTGAGAAACACACAGCTAAAACCGTGCGTCTTGATTCCCTGTCGCTGTTTGATACGGGTAAGTACGAGCTTAAACCGGGCTCACTCAAAATGCTGGTGAATACGCTGGTCGATATCAAGGCCAAACCAGGCTGGCTGATTGTGGTGGCCGGACACACGGACATTACCGGTGACGCGAAAGCCAACCAGACATTGTCGCTAAAACGTGCGGGATCCTTGCGTGACTGGATGCTCTCAACCAGCGATGTCTCGCCGACCTGCTTTGCCGTACAGGGCTACGGCGCAACACGCCCTGTTGCAACAAACGATACCCCGGAAGGCCGTGCGGCTAACCGTCGTGTCGAAATCAGTCTGGTGCCACAGGCAGATGCCTGCAAAGCATCAGCAACCCCAAGTTCATCAAATGATTGATGAATGTTTACCTTAGAAATGGAGAACTACCCATGGCAATTCCTGTTTATCTGTGGCTGAAAGACGACGGCGGTGCGGACATTAAAGGCTCCGTAGACGTTAAAGATCGCGAAGGCAGCATCGAAGTGGTTGCACAGGATCACAACCTGTATATCCCGACCGATAACAACACCGGCAAACTGACGGGTACTCGTATTCACACCCCGTTCCTGTTTACCAAAGAAATCGATTCCTCCAGCCCGTACCTGTACAAAGCGGTGACCACTGGCCAGACCCTTAAATCTGCTGAGTTCAAATGGTATCGCATCAATGACGCGGGCCAGGAAGTGGAGTATTTCAACACTAAACTCGAAAACGTCAAGCTGGTAAAAGTCGCGCCAAAAATGCACGACATCAAAGATCCGGCTAAAGAGAAACACAACCACCTCGAAGCTATCGAGCTGCGTTACGAAAAAATCACCTGGACCTACAAAGACGGCAACATCATTCATTCCGATTCCTGGAACGAACGTACTACCGCGTAAGACCTTATCAGCAGACGGTTCGCCGTCTGCTGTTTTTGTTTCCTGAGCCGCTGCCTGGCGGTTGAGCAAACAAAAACACAACCGGACATCGACCTTATGGGCCGGGGTTTCCTGCAAAGGAAAAGGCTAAGGGCGGTAGCGTACCTAAAAAAGGAATTTAGCATGGAACATCAGTCAGCTGTCTTACTTCGCCGCTTAAATCCGTACTGCGCGAAAGCGCTGGAAGCCGCCGCGACGCTCTGCCAGACCCGCGCCCACAATGAAATTACCGTCGAGCACTGGTTGCTCAAACTGCTGGAACTGGGCGAAGGCGACATCACCGTGCTGGCCCGCCGCTATGAATGGGATATGGATGCGCTGTGGCAAAGCCTGCTGGCACATCTCGATGCCCTGCCGCGTTCCGTGCATTCGCGTCCGCAGCTTTCCCAAGATTTACAATCGCTGATGAAAGCGGGCTGGCTGGCCGCATCGCTGCAGGATGACAACCAGAGCATCCGCAGTGTCAATCTGCTGGAAGCGCTGATGGCGCAACCACGCCTGTTGCGCTGCGAAGGTTTATGGCCGCTGTTCAGCCTGAGCGAAGAACATATCCGTCGCCTCAAGCCAGTGCTGGATGCCTTGTCCGAAGAGCGCCCGGAGCTGCAACGACAGGAAAGCCTTAGCCGCACGCCTTCCGCACTTTCTGAAAACTCAGCGACACAAAATGCAGAGTCTGGTGTTACCGGCCAGTCGTTAAGCGAAGCATTGCAGGCCGCGCTCGATAAATTCACGCTGGATGTCACCGCGAAAGCTAAAGCCGGACAGATTGATCCGGTGTTTGGTCGCGATAACGAGATCCGTCAGATGGTGGACATTCTGTCCCGTCGTCGCAAAAACAACCCGATTTTAGTCGGTGAACCGGGCGTCGGTAAGACCGCGCTGGTGGAAGGTCTTGCACTGCGCATCAGTGAAGGCAACGTGCCGGACAGCCTGAAAACCGTCAGCCTGCGCACGCTGGATTTAGGTCTGCTACAGGCCGGTGCCGGAGTAAAAGGCGAGTTCGAGCAACGCCTGAAAAACGTCATCGACGCCGTGCAAAAATCACCCACACCGGTTCTGCTGTTTATCGATGAAGCGCACACTATTATTGGCGCTGGCAATCAGGCCGGTGGCGCCGACGCTGCTAACCTGCTCAAACCCGCTCTCGCCCGTGGTGAATTGCGCACCATCGCCGCCACGACCTGGTCTGAGTACAAACAGTATTTTGAGCGCGATGCCGCCCTTGAGCGCCGCTTCCAGATTGTCAAAGTCGATGAGCCGGACGACGAGATGGCCTGCCTGATGCTGCGCGGCCTGAAATCCCGCTACGCGCAGCACCACGGCGTTCACATCACCGACGAAGCCGTCAAAGCCGCCGTCAGCCTTTCCCGCCGCTACATCACCGGCCGCCAGCTGCCGGACAAAGCCGTTGACCTGCTCGATACCGCGTCCGCCCGTGTACGCATGAGCCTCGATACCCTGCCGGAAGAGCTGACCCGCCTTAAGGCGCAGATAGCCGCACTGGGAATGGAGGAGCAGGCATTGCTGGAAGATATCGCGCTCGGCAGCCAGAGCCACGGCGAACGTCTGGAGAAAATTGGCGAACTTGAGCGCGAACTCAATGCCCAGCTTTCCGCTCTCGAAGCGCAGTACGAAGCCGAAAAAGCCCTGACGCATAAGCTGCTGGAAATCCGTCAGGACATCAGCCGTCAGGCAGAAATCGCCAGCCTGCAACAACATCTGAGTGATTTGCAGGGCAACGCCCCGCTGCTGTCGCTGGACGTGGATGTCCGTACCGTCGCCACGGTGATTGCTGACTGGACCGGCGTGCCGCTCACCAGCCTGCTGAAAGATGAGCAGACCGATTTACTGCAACTGGAAAACCACCTGAACAAACGGGTCGTCGGACAGGATCATGCCCTGACCGACATGGCGCAACGCCTGCGTGCCGCCAAAACCGGCCTGACGTCTGAGAATGGCCCGCTGGGCGTCTTCCTGCTGGTCGGTCCGAGCGGTGTCGGTAAAACGGAAACCGCACTTTCCCTCGCGGACTGCCTGTTCGGCGGCGAGAAATCCCTTATCACCATTAACCTCAGCGAATACCAGGAAGCGCACACCGTATCCCAGCTGAAAGGCTCACCTCCGGGATACGTCGGTTACGGTCAGGGCGGTATTCTGACGGAAGCCGTGCGTAAACGACCGTACAGCGTCGTCCTGCTTGATGAAGTGGAAAAAGCCCACCGGGATGTCATTAACCTGTTCTATCAGGTATTCGACCGCGGCTTTATGCGAGATGGTGAAGGCCGCGAAATCGACTTCCGTAACACCGTCATTCTGATGACTGCGAATCTGGGCAGCGACCACATCATGCAGTTGCTGGATGAACAGCCGGAAGCCACCGACAGCGATTTGCAGGAACTGCTGCGCCCGATCCTGCGCGATCATTTCCAGCCCGCCCTGCTCGCCCGTTTCCAGACGCTGATTTATCGTCCGCTGAATGCCGTTGCCCTGCGCACTATCGTTGAGATGAAACTGGCACAAGTCGCGAAACGTCTGAACAAGCACTATGGCCTGACCTGCTCCATAGAAGAAAGTCTGTACGACACGCTGGTCGCCGCCTGCCTGCTGCCGGACACCGGCGCCCGCAACATCGACAGCCTGCTCAATCAGCAGATACTGCCGGTGCTGAGCCAGCAACTGCTGCAGCGCATGGCCGGGCAACAGCCCACTACTGCGCTGGCGCTGGGCTGGGATGAAGACGAAGGGATCACGCTGGAATTTGACGGAGAACAGAAATGAGCACCTCCGATGTTATCAACAGATTGCTAAACCAGTCCCGCTATCGTCTGGACGTTTTGCAAAGTCCTGCATTTCTCGACGTGTTGCGCTTCGAAGGGGAAGAGCAACTTAGCAAACCCTTTGAATATATTATTCATGTCACCAGCACGGCCACCGATTTAACCGCTGAACAACTGGTTCTCAAACCGGCTACCTTTACCATGCAGGCTCCCGTGTTTGATATTGCAGGCGTTGCGGAGCCGGTCCGGGCTGTACACGGTGTGATTCAACATTTTTCACGTATCTCTACCTCTGCGGATCAGACGATTTACCGGCTGGTTTTGGTTCCGCGCGTAGCCTTACTGGACCACACTGCAAAGTGCGCACTTTATCTAAATCAGTCAGTGCAGGAAGTGGTTGAAAAGGTTCTTCGGGCACACGGCCTGGAAGGCCCGGACTTCGAATTCCAGCTTTCCAGGCAATACCCGGCACGTGAGCTTATCACCCAGTGGCGGGAAACAGATTTAGCTTTCATCCAGCGTTTACTGGCTGAAGTCGGAATTTACTGGCATCTCGAGATGGACACCCGCCTTGAGCATGACGTCATCATATTTGCCGACAGCCAGCAACAATATAAATTTGGAGTCCGTTTACCCTTACGCAACCAGGCTGGCATGAGCGACAGCGGTACCGAAAGCGTCTGGGGGCTGAGCACGCAGCATCAGGTCGTCACGCAACAGGTTTCCACCCGCGATTACAACTACCGGGAAGCGTTAAGTCCGATGGACACCACTGCCAGTGCGGCAGGAGGTGATGAAACTACCACTGGCGAAGTCTATCAGTACGCGGAGCCTTTTCTGCAATCCGGATCCGAAGACGGGGTTGAAACCGGTGCATTTTATGCCCGCCTGCGTCATGAACGCATAATGAATGCTCAGAAGACCGTCACCGGCCACAGCAGTTGCCCTCATCTGGCACCGGGTCAGGTGCTGGAAGTCGATGGCACACTTCCTTCTGTGTTAAATGAAGGCATCCTGCTGACGGGGATAAAAACCTACGGTTCACGCAAAAGTCGTTTTACCGCACAATTGACCGGTCAGCCTTACAGTGAAACCCTCTGCTTCCGCCCTGTTCTGCCAGAGCGCCCGGTAATCGCCGGTACCCTTCCTGCCCGGGTTGAAAGCACCACCAAAGGCGATATCTATTCCTGGCTGGATAATCAGGGCAGATACCGCGTGAAGCTCGATTTTGACCGCGACGAACAGGAACAGGGCTATGCCTGTCTCTGGTTGCGTATGGCAAAACCTTACGCCGGTGATACCTACGGCTGGCACGCGCCTTTACTCGATGGCACTGAAGTCGCCATCGCTTTCGATTCCGGCGACTGTGACCGGCCTTATATCGCGTATGCCCTGCATGATTCAGCACACAGTGACCATGTCACCGACGACAACCATACGCGCAATGTCCTGCGTACTCCGTCTTTCAACAAGCTGCGGATGGAAGACAAACGCTCAGAGGAACACATCAAGCTTGCGACCGAGTTTGGCAAAACGCAGCTGAACATGGGGCATCTGGTGGATGCGGAACGCGCACAGCGCGGTGCCGGTTTTGAAATCAGGACGGATGAACACGGCGTGATGCGCGCGGGCAAAGGGATATTTGTCAGTGCAGAAGAACAACTCAAGGCGCAGGGAAAAGTGCTGGATATGGATCCGGCCCTCGGTCAAATCCATCAGGCCAACAATGAGATGCAGGCTCTGAGTGATGCCGCCATGCAGGCTACCGCGCTGGCATCAGATATTCAAAAGCAGCTCAGCTTTGTCGATAACCGCCTGACGCAGTTGCAGTCCGCGGCCATTTTAGCCAGCGCCCCGATGGGCGTGGCGCTTACCAGCGGTGAGCATTTACAGCTGGCAGCCCGACAGAATCTGATGGTGAACGCCGGTAACAATGCCGACGTTGGCGTCATGAAAAACCTGTTCATCGGCGCAGGTGAAGCGTTAAGCATGTTTGTACATAAGCAGGATGCCACGCTGATTGCCAATCAGGGACAGGTCACTATCCAGGCGCAAAACAACGCCATGTCCCTGACCGCAAGACAAACCCTGACCATCACCAGCTCGGACGATGAAATCATCATTACCACTCCGAAAAAACTGACCCTCAACGGCGGCGGCTCTTATCTGACGCTGGAGGCAAGTAAAATCGAGCACGGGTCTTCCGGCGATATGACGATTAAGTGCACGAACTACCTGGTGCCGATGGTTGGGGCTGTGCTGGGTTATCACGTACCCAGCTTTAGTAAAGTGAACTTGTCTCTGAACTCCCCGAACAATCAGAGCAACCCGGATGAGCAGAATAAGCAGGACAGCCTGAATACCGGCAATCCTGCCTCTGAATAACAAGGACCTGTTAACCATGGCTGAAAAAACACCGCCCGTCATCCCCAAAACTAGCTTTCCGGTTCCTGCCAGTGCCACCGGTACCGAGTTCTCCACCGCCGGTGACCTGCTGCAGAGTCTGGACAGAGAGGCTTCCGGCCTGTATCTGGTCGGGGGTAAAGGCATGTGGCACGGCGGTATTCATATCACCGATACCACCGCACCCTGGTGTGCACTGACGGGCAATGCTCCACCGGAAACCGCTTATGCACCCACCCCCCATAAAGGGGAGCAACACCTGCGCTGCATGGCCGACGGTGATATCGTCGCGTTCCGCGTGTGCAAGGAGTACCCGACCATCCCCTGGGAGGAAGGGACGCTTTATCTCTCCGGCTCTTTTGTTCTGGTGCGCCATTATGTTCAGCCGGGCACCCCAGCAGCCAGCGGCCTGACGTTTTATACGCTGTATATGCATCTCGCCCCCTACTCCGCCTATGCGTCGCAGACCGACCCGCGGCAGCGCAGCACCAAAGGCGGCGTTAAGTTCTATCTCACAAAAGAAGATGTTGCCTCAAATAAGGTCGCCGGAAAATTTTCCGCCGGGAACGCCGTGACACTGTGTGATGACACGATGGTCAGGAACAGTGATAACCATCAGTTCAGTCAGGTCAAAATGCAGGATGGCAGGCTGGTATGGACCGTTTCCGACGGCGGTTTTCTGAAAATGGCCGAAAGTAACGGAGCAAGTCCTCCACCCTGGTGGAGCCAGTGCTCGCCGGCTTATAACGTGACGCCTCCCGCGGCGGCGGTATACAAAAACAAAACAGCCCTGAATTACTACCGCTGCAGTGAAGATGTGGTGTTCGAAACCGTCGTCAGCGGACAGAACAAAAAATGGGGAAAACCGGCCGGTAAGCTGCTGCCTGTCAACACGCAGATGACCATGGAAACCGATAATGCCGCGCAGACGGTTACCCGCCCGGACAAGCGGGTATTTAAACTGATGACCATGACCGCTGACGTCGCAGGCACGCCTCTCAAACGCGGTGAGCGCGTCTGGGTCGTTGCCGACGGCGGGAACTTCGAGGCCGTTGCCGCGCAGACGGGCTCATCACCAAAATTTGACGAGGTGATAACTGACCAGACAATTCCGGTTCAGGCCGGTGCGGCGCTCGGTCACCTGGGGTTCTTTCAGATACCCACCGAGACCGGCTTCCGTTCGCGCTATATGGTGCACATTGAATGCCTGACGAGCGACAGCAAAGTGGCCAGTTTTCTTACCAATCCGGAAGCCGCCGGTCGCGAGAGTCCTGCCTTCCTGAAGTATCCGGCAGACGCGAAGCTTTTCAGTAAAGATGCAAAAGGTGCTATGGCAGAAAGCTCGCGCAAAACAAAAGCACCGGGAATACTGACATTGTCTAACGTACCGGCCGTGTCTGCAGACGGCACGCCTACACACTATCAGATACGCCCGGAAGGCGGCTTCCTGGCCGCGGACTCTGTCGAAAAGTTGTCACAGTTTGACCTCGGCAAACTGGGTTTTTCTATCATCAAAGACGACCCCGAAAGTTTTCAGTTGCTGGATGCCGAGAACCAGCCGCAGAACGTGGTGAAAGGGATTTTTGAAAAACTCAAAGCCGCGGCAGAGGATGACCCGGCGTTCAGCAACGCGCTGGCCAGCCACAAATACAAACAGCTGCTCGATGTCATCGACCAGAACCACGACGGGTATTACTCCGTCGACGAATACCGCAATGCCGCGCATAACCCGACCTATCGCGACCAGCTTTATCAGCTGATAGTGCAGCACCCCAGCGAATGGTATTACGAGAAAACGGATGCGAAGTGGACGAAATATCTGGAAAAACTAGAACCGGATGCTTCGAAGTGGAAGAAATATACCGAGGCCTTTCTGGATAAGATGATCTGGATGAAGAAAGTCGCCGACATGGGGCCGGCACCCTGGCATATGCATCCGGTGATGTTTATGGGATATATCAGACAGCAAGCAAATCATGAGATTATTTTCCCACTAAGGGTTAAGCCAGAAAATGATCCTGGAAAAAAATGGGGAAATAGTCATAGCTGGCGTGCCAAGAAAATGGTAAATGCTGCCACTATGGATTATCCCCGTGGCGAAGGGCGCAGACATGCTGCCAGAGATCTCTATACTAATCCTTACACAAGTGTTGTCGCTATTTGCCCTGGAACCATATTAGAAGTTAGAAGTTTTTATAACCATACACACCAGATAACGGTGCATCATAAAACCACTGATGGACGAGAGTTTATTGTGCGTTATGGAGAGGTTAATCCTACAACTATAAAGGTTAATAAGGGTGATCAGGTTTCTCAAGGACAGGAGTTAGGTGAAACAGGTGAGTTGATTAGTACAAATGCAAATGGTTCAACGCGGCCAACAGTCAAGTTGAATGGCACCACTGTTTTTATGCTGCATTTTGAATTATTTTCAGGCGCGGAAGGCTTTTCCTTGAATAAGCCGCTAACAGATGCAAGTGAATCACACTATAAGCGCCGAAAGGATCTTCTAGATCCGATTCAACTTTTAATTGAGGGGTATAATAATACATTCAATAATCAAGAGGGTCATAACCAAGACCCCAGACTTGATGTTAATATTTTAGTTACTTCCGAAAAAGGTCGGAGGTTTATTAAGAGTTGGGAGAAGCTGGAATTAACGGCTTATAATGACTCGCATAATCATTGTACTATTGGATATGGCCATTTAATTAACAAAATGAAGTGTGAGGATATTACTTTGCCTGATGAGTTTAGAGATTCCATAACGAATGATAAAGCTAATGAGGTCTTTAATTTTGACATTATCAAGTTCGAGGGCGCCGTAAAGAAGGCAGTTACAGTAAAATTGTATCAGTATGAGTTTGATGCATTGGTTAGTTTGCTTTTTAACTGTGGTGAAAATTTCTTTTCCCTTAATAAGGCTCCAAATCTAGTTAATAGTATTAACGGTGAAAATTATGAATTGGCGGCTAAAGAATTTTTAGACATTACCAATGATGGGGAAAGTGGGTTAGTTAACAGGAGGAATGCAGAATATAATATTTTCTTAAACGATATTTATAATAACAACTAACTAAGGATAAAAAATGAAGGTGTTTGATAAGCAGTTTTTCATTACATTAATTGTTTTTTTTAGCCCATTGTGCAATGAGGTTTTGGCTGCCACTACTCAATCATGGTTTTTTGCAATGGCTTCTGACGGGATTATAGAAAACTCAGCTGATAATGATTCTATAGAAAATACTCAGCAATATTTCTCAAAGAAAGGGATCACCTTTAAAGACAATATATTGTATGTGGAAGGACTATTTTCATGCGAGATAGTGGATGAAAAAGAAACTCCAGTAAATTATTGGCATAGTGCTAAAACGGCCTCGTTTTATCGCGATTTTTTGAAAAAATATAGTATTCGACTGGATAATGAAATCGATGTAATTACAACTACAGACCCAAACTCACAGTGTCAACTGCCCTTTTCAGAATTTATTAAAACGGATAACGCCTTAATGCTTACCTATAAAAATCGAGCAATATGGTATTTTACAGATGATGATGCAAGACTAAATCAGATAAGGAATCAGAAGAAAGTTAAAATGTTATCCGAAAGCGTCAATAAAATAATCTGTAAGGAAACTAGCAATGAAATGGATTTGGTGTATACGGAAGGGTATATTGTAACTTGTATTTATCCTAAAACCGATGTGCTCTCTGCCTATCTTAGTTTTCGTGAGGAGCATAAAGCTGAGGAAGTATTTAGCCAGTTAAAAAAGTCGTTGACACTGGGTAAGAATGAAAAAATCAAGATTCTGCCTGATTTTTTCATCCAATATAACTGGAAGTCAAATAATAATGAACTAGAGATAGACATATTACAACAGGGTGGTGAAACGAAATTAAACTTCAAAAAGGCAAGCGAAGACACAATCGTAAAAAAAATTTCATTTCCTGATTGAGATGATAATTTATCGGTGTAATCTTGCTCATTCCTACACTATGTTGTTTTTATGTATATAGCAATCGGGAGGGGGTAATTTCCCCAATGACGAAGTGGCATTTTAAGTGATGAAAACAACAAGCAACCATATAATACTCCCCACGGAGAGAGAGAAACGGCATGCTGTGAATAAACTGCGCTGGGATTTAGATGCCGAAATAGATGATAAGTGGGTAAAAAAAGATGAACCACTATAAGAAATATTTTCCACAGATATTACTCATTTCTGTACTTGGATTTTCTTCAGTTCAGAGTCAGGCTTCAACTACGCTCCCCAAAGGAAAGGATTACCCTGCGGCCCCGTTGTACACGGGGAAATCAGCCGCTCAGGTTGATCGTACTGACGGATTCACTAATATGTTCAGAACCCGTTTCACGGAGGCCATGCAAGGACCTGTCGTTTTTGCAGGAGAGTATGCCAGAGCAGAATGGGGATGCGGAGGTTCCGGTTGCTATATGATTTCATTTATTAATAAGCGTACCGGTCGTGCGCTTCATGAATCCTTTACAGCCTATGGCACAGAGTTAGAGGGCTCTAAACCCGTCGGCGAAGAGATACTCTATATCAATAAATCCAGCAAACTTCTTGTGACCTATGAAATAAATGAATTCTCAAAAAAACATTTTTACAATTATTATGTATTACAAAATGAAAGCCTCAACCTTATTAAAAAAGTTCCCGACGACAGGCCGCAGTAGTTATTCAACGTCAGACTCTCTGTAATCAATATAAGACATTATTTTCTAAAAGGACTTTATCATGCTTCCTATTATTCGTATCGGCGATAAAACAACGCACGGCGGTGCAGTAGTGACCGGTTCCGGTACCATGAGTTTTGGTAATATTCCCGTTGCCCGTAAAGGGGATAAAGTCTCTTGCCCTGTTCCCTTTCACGGTCCGACCTTCATTACCGAAGGCAATCCCAATTACCTGGACAACGGTATTCCTGTCGCTTTTCACGGACATAAATGTGCCTGCGGTTGCACGCTGATTAGTTCTCTTGCAACGGCACAAGTAGGATAATTATGCCGGTGAATCTTGATGTTATTCCCGACAAAGCGCCCGGCATTGTTCGCCCCCGTACCCGCCGCTGGCTTCTTTTCTTGCCATTTATGCTGCTGGCAGGGGCGACCTCCACGCTTTGGTTTTGGAAAAATGAGCATACGGGGATTGCATTCTGGTTTACCGCCATTGGCTTACCCGCAGCAACCTGGGGCATCCTTTTCAGCCTGCGACGTATCGGCTACAAATGCGATCAGATCTGGGCCACTTCATGGAACAGAGAACGTGAGCAGTTAATTGAAGAGGAAACCCTGCGTGGGCAACGCTATATCTGTTGGCACGGTGGTGTTTCCTTTACCACGGTTGGCAAAAGTACAGAAAAACTCCTCAGCGCTGTTTTGAAAAATACTCCGATGATGTCATCTGTTATCCCCAGAACCGGTGGCTTCGCCGTCCGACATACACGGCTTGGCAGTACAACAAATACGACACCAGGTTTGCTGCTGGAGTGGCATGGCCACCTTAAACAGCGAATATTAGCTTTACTCGATACCCTCCCCGCCGGCATGCCCTGTTACGTTCTGCTGGATGCTCACATTGATCAGGATCCGCAAGTTAACGCAAAGCATGCACAGGAAGTCATGGCGATGTTTTCCCGTCCGCTGCGGCAAATTAATGGAGTGGGGTTTGCGGCGTTAGACCAATGGATTGATATGACCTGGGGTATCCCTTCTGCCTTGCTGGTGATCGGTACTCAGATAAATAATCGGCCTGAGGTCAACAGCGGTGAAGCTGCAACGGCCATGCTGTTAACCAATTGTCCGCTGCCTGATGAGCATAAAACGGTACGCATCCATCGCCCCGAGTGCGGAACAAACGCCGTGCTCACCAAAACACTTTCACGCGCGCTGCTATGGGCTAACGTTCAGCCAGCGTCCGTTGGACAAGCCTGGCTCACCGGCGGTGCATTGCTCACTGACAGCGAATGGAGCACGGCCTGTGAGAAAAACGCACTCGGGCTGGATATTCAAAAGCAGTGCAGTGTCATCGATAACATCACGGGTTTTACAGGATGCACAGCACCGTGGCTGGCATTACTCATGGCGGCCACACAATGCCGTGAAGATGGCATCACACAGGCTGTCGCGGTCCAAACCGCAACGGACAAGATTTGGGTAGGTTGCGTTTCTGCACCTGCCTCAGAAATTAAGGACAATCAGGACACTTCACTGTGACAATCAGATCCCTAATAGGCAGCGCCTTTCTGTTTTTGATTTTTATCGTCATCGTTGTGGGAGGCACCCTCACCTTCTATCCACAATGGGTAGCTTCCACCTTTGGCATCGGCCCGTTATCACCTTCCGGTATCTGGACACTTTGTCTGAGTATTGCCGCCGGGCTGGGGGCGGTTTTCTGGCTGATCGAGCGTATGTTCGATCGCATCGGGAAGGCTGGCGTTCGTATCCAGTGGCGTAAACGGAAAAATCAGCAGACAGGGGCACCCGCGGTCTCAGATACCGTGAGTCCGTCCCCTTCGTTTTTCACCGGTCTGGACGAGCAGATGCGTTTTCGCTATGGCCGGTTTTGGCGCAGGAAAGTGCAGATCCTCTGGCTGACCGGAGAAACTGAGCTGGTTGAAAAGATAGCGCCAGGACTGACAGAACAAAACTGGCAGGAAGGTGACGACACCTTGCTTTTGTGGGGCGGCTTACCGGATGTGCCCGTTGATCCTGAACGTGCGATAGCCGCAAGACTATTGCGTCCGCGCCGTCCGTTAGACGGAATTGTTCATGTACTGGAGGGTAATCAGTTACCAGGCACCACCTCACTGGATGAAACCCTGCGCCAGCGCCAAAAAACCGATGCGCTGCTTGGCTGGCAGGCACCGGTGTATTTTTGGGTGCTCGACAGATGTAAATGGTCACAGGAAGGCAGGGAAACACAACCCGTAGGGTGTTTGTTATCAGGAAAAACTTCCGCAGAATCTGTGCTTACCGCACTGGATGCGCTAATCCCTGCGCTACGTGAGCAAGGCATGTCCCAGCTTGCCCAGGACACCCGATATGACTTTTTATTGCGTCTTACTGAAAGATTGCGCAAAGAATGGCGTGCGGGCCTGAGTAATGTGCTGACCACGGTTTCCCGGGGTTCCTCTCCGATGATGTTGCGCGGGCTGATGTTCAGTCTGCCATCCAGCGCAGAGAAGGGGTCTTCACATAGCTGGGAGGCTCTGCCTGAGTGGCAGGGCATTCTTCAGGATTGCCGGAATGCGCAAGGGAAACGAACAGGATGGCCTTGGGAAAAAATATTGCAATGCACCCTTCTGACCCTGGCTGTAGTTTGGGGAGCGGGTGTTTTGCTTTCGCTTTTTATCAATCAGCATCAGATTGCTGACTCTCATGAACAGGCCACTATCGCAGCCGATACGACTCAGCCTCTGGCCTCACGCCTGAATAATCAGCTGGCACTTCAACAGGAAATTGCGAAATTACAGTACCGGGAAACCGCCGGTTCTCCCTGGTATACCCGCTTTGGCCTGAATCAGAATGCCTCACAGCTGGCGGCACTTTGGCCGTTGTATCAGGCCAACAATAATGTGTTAATCCGGGATGCTTCTGCCACGAAACTTAAGGCAAAATTAACAGACTTTATCCGGTTGCCACCGGGCAGCCCGCAGCGTGATGCCCTGACACAGCAAACCTATGCTGAGCTTAAAGCCTACCTGATGATGTCGCGTCCGGATAAAGCCGATGCAACGTTTTTAAGCCAGACACTGATGACCCTCTGGCCAAAACGCACCGGGGTTCCGGACGGGCAATGGCAACATGTCGGACCCAAACTGATCGCCTTCTGGGGGCAGAACCTGCCCGCGCATCCGGAATGGAAAATAGCGCAGGATAAAAACCTTGTCACCGCTGTCCGGCAGATCCTGCTTAAGCAAATTGGCCAGCGCAATGCGGAAGCATCGCTGTATCAGGCCATGCTGAAGAAAGTGGCGAATAATTATCCGGATATGACCCTGACAGACATGGTGGGTGATACCGACGCTTCTTATCTGTTCAACACAGACGAGGTCGTGCCGGGAATGTTCACCCGTCAGGCGTGGGAAGAGCAGGTTCAGGATGCTATCGATCAGGTGGTTACTACCCGACGCAATGAAATTGACTGGGTTCTGACCAGTAAATCCCAACCCGCTTCTGAAGACATCTCCCCGGAGGCGCTAAAGGCACGACTCACCGAACGTTATTTCACTGATTTTAGCAATGCCTGGCTGAACATGGTTAACAGTCTGCGCTGGCAGGAGCCCGGATCTCTTTCGGGGGCTATTTCCCAGCTCACGCTGATGGCAGATGTACGCCAGTCTCCGATGGTGGCATTGATGAATACGCTGGCCTGGCAGGGAAAAACGGGGCAGAAAAACGAAGCTCTGGCCGATACGCTGGTGAATTCAGCGAAAGTTCTGGTGGGTAAAAAACAGCAACCTGTTATTAAACAAACAGGCGGCCCCCAAGGTCCGCTCGACGCCGCCTTCGGCCCCTTGTTGACCATCATGGATGGCAAAAGTAATGGTGTAAATAATGGCAATCTCAGCTTCCAGGCCTATTTAACCCGTGTAACACAGGTTCGCCTGAAGCTTCAGCAGGTCACTACCGCACCGGATCCGCAGGCGATGACCCAGATGCTGGCTCAAACTGTCTTTCAGGGTAAAGCCGTCGATTTAACCGACACCCGTGATTACGGCAGTCTGGTTGCAGCCAGTCTGGGTCAGGAATGGAGCGGCTTCGGGAAAGCGATGTTTGTAGAGCCTATGGAGCTTGCCTGGCGTCAGGTATTGCAACCCGCCGCCGGCAGTCTGAATGCGCAATGGCAAAGTAACGTGGTCAACCAGTGGGATACTTCATTTGCCGGACGGTATCCGTTCGCCAGCACCGGCAGCGATGCATCCTTACCTGTCGTCGCGCAATATCTCCGTTCCGACTCCGGACGTATCTCGCAATTCCTGAAAACTCAACTCGGTGGCATTTTACACCAGGAAGGTAACCGCTGGGTGCCGGATGCCATTACCAGTCAGGGACTGACCTTTAATCCGGCATTCCTTGATGCCATCAACCAGTTGGGCCAGTTATCTGACATCGTATTTGCTGAGGGTGATGCAGGATTACGTTTTGAATTAATGGCCCGCCCGTCAAAAAATGTCGTCCGCACGGAACTCGCTGTCGACGGGCAAAATCTGGACTATTTCAACCAGATGGAAAGCTGGCAGAGCTTTAAATGGCCGGGAAATTCCTACTATCCCGGCGTACAGCTCAGCTGGCGCAGTGTCAGTTCCGGTATGCAACTGTTTGGCGACTTTTCAGGGAACTGGGGATTAATACGCCTTCTGGAAAAAGCCCAGGTTACCCAACTCGACAGCAGCCGTTACCAGCTGGTCTGGAAAACCCGTGATGGTCTGCCATTGAAATACATACTGAGAACAGAAATGGGCAATGGACCGCTGGCATTGCTGGCTTTACGTAACTTCTCTTTGCCCAAAAAAGTATTTTTAGATGATGCGCCTGTCTCTTCTGTCGTTGCCGCCGATCCCGGACCCGTACTGACAGACGATCAGGATATCCCCGCAGGAACGGGCTCTGCCGGAGATGAGTAATACCCTCCCCTTGTGGTGTCAGTGTGTGAACACAGGCATCACGCTTTCGTTATTTTTTTATTTTCAACACCACTGAAATTTTCAGTCAGGAATCTGTTTATGGATGATTTGACCCTGCGCTATTACGAAGCTGAGATGCGTTACCTGCGCGAGGCCGGGCGCGAATTTGCCCATGCCCATCCCGACCGGGCCGCGATGCTCAACCTGGATAAGTCCGGGGCGCGCGATCCGTACGTTGAACGTTTATTTGAAGGTTTCGCATTTCTGATGGGGCGTCTGCGGGAGAAACTGGACGATGACCTGCCGGAACTCACAGAGGGACTGGTCAGCCTCTTGTGGCCACACTATATGCGGACAATCCCTTCACTGGCCATTGTTGAATTGAAACCTGATTACCGGCAACTCAAGCAGGTGGAGATCGTGCCCCGGGGCTTCTCTGTCCTGTCACAGCCTGTCGGGCAAAAACACACCTGCTGCCAGTATCAGGTGACGCGGGATATGCCGCTTATGCCGATCAATATTTCACAGGCGAAGTTGCATACTGAAACAGACGGGCGTTCAACCGTACGCCTGCGTTTTGACTGCGGTCCGCTGGCGGACTGGCGAAAGATAGATTTAAGCCGCGTGGCAATCTATCTCGATGCCGACAGTCCGGTCAGCAGTGCTCTGCATCTGGCCCTGACCCGCAAAGTTCAGGCCATGTATATCCGCCAGCCGGAGTTGGGTCAGGATCGCCGTGCGATAGACAGCTGGTTTAAGCCCATGGGATTTGAAGAAAATGAACGCCTGTGGCCTAAAGGGAGCTCGGCGTTCAGTGGCTATCAGTTGTTACTGGAATATTTTACCTTCCGCCCTAAATTTATGTTCGTTGAGCTGAACGGACTGCAAAATGTCCATCTGGTACCGGGAACGACATGGTTCGAACTCGATATTGTTTTGAGTGAGTTGTGGCCTTATGACCTGCCGTTTGATACCGATACCTTCCGGTTACACTGCGTTCCGGTCATTAACCTGTTTTCACTGGAAGCCGACCCGCTGCAAATTGATCCACTGGCGAATGAATATCTTTTGCGGTCACTGCGAATGCAGGATGGTCACGTAGAAATCTACAGTGTTGATCAGGTACACGGTTCCGTTAAAAACGGCAAACACGACTACGTGCCCTTCACCAGTTTCCGTCACCGCGGGGGCATGATGCGTCATGATGCTCCCGAACGCTATTTCCACACACGTGTTAAGCGCGGGCCTTCTGGCTTGCATGACACATGGTTAATTCTCGGCGGTAAATCCTTTGAAGCAGAACAGCTTGCTGAACAGCGTGAAGCACTTTCACTGCGTATTACCGGGACCAACGGCCAGCTTCCACGTAAGGCGCTGGAAAGTACCCTGCTCAACCGGGTTGTGAAAGCCGGCAAAGTCCCGGTACAAGTTCGCAACCTCACCACGCCTACCATGCCGGTATATCCGCCTGCCAATGATCGCTTCCACTGGCGGGTGATGAGTCACCTGGGTTCAAGCTTCCTCAGCATGATGGATAACCCAGAGGTGCTGCGAGGCACGCTGGCGCTGTATGACTGGACCGATGATGAAATGAACTGCCGCAGGCTCGAGGCGATTGTTGCCGTCGAACACCACCTGATCCAGCGATTTGAAAAAGGGTTCATGCTGCGCGGTGTCGATATAGAAATCACCCTGAATACAGACAACTTCGCGGGTGAAGGGGACGTCAATCTCTTTGGTGAAATGCTGCACCGCTTCTTTGCCTTGTACGCCGATATTCACCTTTTCAATCAGCTGACGCTGGTGTTGCAACCGACAGGAAAACGCCTGAGATGGAACGAGAATCACAGCCAACACGTACCGGGCTGATCGATGCCCTGAGTCCGCAGGCGCCCTATCTGAATTTTTACCGGTTTTGTCAGCTTCTGGAACAGGCAGGCGGGGATGCTCCGCTGCTCGGTACAACCAGCACTCCCGCAACAGATCCAATACGTTTTCGCCCGCATCCTGGCATGGGTTTTCCGGTCAGCGAAATACGCGCCATAGAAGCCGACCGGGAACATATACACGCCACACCCACTGTTCGCACCACCTTTATGGGGCTCTATGGGGTAGATGCCCCCTTACCCACAGGCTATCTCGACGATATCAGCCAACGGCGGGAAGGATACGAAAGCGTTGAGCATTTTCTGGATATTTTCAACCATCGGCTGATGACGCAGTTCTATCGCATCTGGCGTAAATACGCCTACCCCGCTAGTTTCCAGGCTGGCGGAACGGATGAGACATCACAGTGCCTGCTCGGTCTGATTGGTCTGGGGATACCCGGCACGGCCAAACATATCGCGACGCCGATTTCCCGATTTCTGGCGCTTTTAAGCACTATGCGTTTGCCGACACGAACGGCAGAAGGGATCCGTGCACTGGTGAATCTGCTGGCACCGCGAACGCAGGCTTATATTCAGGGGCATGACCCGGTGTCAGTAGAAATGCGTACTCGCAGCGGGTTTTGCGCTGAAAACCGTGTTGCGCTGGCACAGCGCAGCGTACTGGGCCGCAAAGGAAAAGACGGTAATAGCCGGGTACTGGTGAGTCTGATGACCTCCGATCCTGAAGAAGCTGAAGGATGGTTACCCGGCGGCCATTTGCATACCGATTTACTTGTGATGATGCGGGTATATCTCGGCTACCGGTGCAATGCCCGCCTGCAACTCACCGTCCCTACCCGCTTGCTGCCGGAGCCCCGGCTCGGTGGGTCCCGACGGATACAGCTCGGGCGTACCGGTGTGCTGGGTTTACAGGAAAGCAAACGTGACAGCCTGCCGCAAAGTATGACCGTCAGCCTCGGCACCTATCAGGGTGTACATGAAGAACCCTTGCTACCCGCTGAGTCGGGAGAATACCGGTTCCGTTAACCCTGCAATCAAGACATTGCAGGGACACAGTATTTTTTGCGAATGAAGAAAAAGGATGCCCTGATGGCAAAAATAATTTCCTCACCTACAAGATGGCAGTATTTCAGCCTGTTTCTGCTCGCGGTTCTGCTTAGCGGATGTGGCCTGACTCAGAAAGTGGTCGATGGCACCAAAGGCGTGACCAAAGCGATTTTCTATAAGCAAATTAAAACACTGCATCTCGATTTTTCCCCGCGCACTTCTATGAACACAGATGAAGGCGATCAGTCATCACTTGCCACCATGGTGCGTGTTTATCAGCTTAAAGATCGCAAAGCCTTTGACGCTGCGGATTATGAAAAGCTGCTGCTTCAGGCCGACAACCTGTTAAAAGCCGATGCCCTGGCCTCTAAGGAAGTGCTGGTGATGCCGGGCGGTGATGTATCACTGGATATGCCCATGGAACCCGATGCTCAGTTTGTCGCCGTGGTGGCGTTGTTTCGCAACCCGGACAGACAACATGATACCTGGCGGGTGGTCCTGAAACGGGAAGAGCTTGATCCCGACAAGCCCCGCACGCTGGAACTCAGTAACGGGCAGCTTACGTTGTTACCACTCAAAGATTAAATGGAGGTTTCTGTGGTTGATATCCTGAAAAATCTTCTCCCTGATGCGACAGGTTTGTCCCGCTACTCACTTGATATCTGGAACAGCCCTTACAGTCTGGACGTGCTGAACTTTCGCGGCGAGGAACAGCTCAG